>CAZIAX010000087.1:0-9529 GCA_964537745.1 uncultured Sangeribacter sp. | reverse complement strand
GGCATCATGCGGAAACAACAACGAAAAGCATGCAGATGATGCGCCAAAAGAGTATCCTTTTTTGGTGGTCGCTCCCGAAGATAGAAACCTGACTGAGAAATATACAGCCGTTCTGGAAGGATGCCAGGACGTAGAAGTCCGTCCAGAAGTCTCAGGCCTTATCACAAAAGTATGTATCAACGAAGGAGCACATGTCCGAAAAGGCCAGACTCTCTTCATTATCGACCAAGTTCCTTATCAGGCTGCAGTGCAAAAAGCGGAGGCAGCCGTTGCCACGGCTGAAGCCGCGCTGGCGAATTCCAAACTTGCTTTGGAAGGCAAAGAAGAACTATATAAAGAGAAAGTGATATCAGATTTTGAGTTGCGCACAGCTCAAAATTATTACAAAAGCGCTGAGGCTGCTCTGATGCAAGCCAAAGCTCAGCTTCGCGAGGCTAAAAACAATCTGTCGTATACAGAAGTGAAAAGTCCGGTTGATGGCATCGCAGGCATGACGTCCTACCGCATAGGAGCCCTTGTGGGCCCAACTATGGCCACTCCCCTCATCACCGTCTCAGACAACTCTCAGATGTATGCCTATTTTTCCATCAATGAAAAGCAGGCTCTTGAATTAGCAGCACAATACGGCACTATATCTGACGCTATGAAGTCATATCCCCCAGTGACGTTAGAGCTCAAGGATGGCTCTGTCTATGATAAAGAAGGTGCTATCGACGTAGTGAGCGGGATTGTTGACAAGACCACGGGCACTGTCTCACTACGCGCCAATTTCCCCAACCAACAGGGTAAGCTCTTGAGCGGCGGCTCTGCCAATGTCATTATGGCCTACTCTCGTCCATCCTCACTCGTAATCCCCCAAGGTGCGACCTACGAAATACAAGATAAGATTTTCGCCTATAAAGTTGTCGACGGCACCACAGTATCCACCCCAATAGAAGTGTTCAAAATCAACGATGGCAAAGAATACATCGTCACCGGAGGTCTTTCTGAAGGAGATACTATAGTGAGTGAAGGAGCTGGTCTGCTTAAAGCCGGAACAAAAGTGACGGAACTCAAAAAGCAATCTAAAGGAGACTATAAAAAATGAATATAAAAAGATTTATCGACCGTCCGATCCTATCGATAGTGATATCGGTGGTCATTGTGGTGGCTGGAGTCATCGGACTTTTCTCTCTTGCCGTAGAGCAATATCCAGATATTGCGCCTCCTACTGTCAGGGTTTCCACCACCTACAGTGGTGCCAATGCTGAGACGGTACAAAAGTCAGTGATCGTCCCCCTTGAAGAGGCTATCAATGGCGTGGAGAATATGACCTACATGACCTCCACTGCCAGCAACACCGGAAGCGGTGAGATCACCATCTATTTCAAGCAGGGCAGCAATGGCGATATGGCAGCGGTAAATGTCCAGAACAGCGTCTCTACTGCCACGGCCCTTCTCCCAGCTGAGGTCACAAAGGTGGGTGTCACTACGCGTAAGCGTCAAAACAGTACATTGATGGTCTTCGGCCTCTTTGGCACTAATGGAGAATACGACGAGACATTCCTGACCAACTACATGAATATCAACATCAAGCCTGGCATCCAACGTATCACTGGCGTGGGCGAGGTAAATGTCATGGGTGGTTCATACGCCATGCGAATCTGGCTCAAGCCAGACGTAATGGCCCAATATGGCTTGGTGCCTGCAGATGTCACCGCGGCTTTGGCCAGTCAGAACATCGAGGCCTCCACTGGTGCTATTGGTGAAAACTCTGAAAACGTATTTCAATACACGCTCAAATATCGTGGACGACTCGAGGAAGAAGGAGAATTCGAAGAGATTATCATAAAGGCTTTCGACGATGGCCGAATCCTCAAGCTCAAAGATATCGCAGATGTTGAGCTTGGCGCGCAGAGCTACTCGTATAAGGGTTTTGTCGACGGATTGCCAGGCGCCACCTGTATGATCAATCAGATATCTGGCTCCAATGCCAATGAGATTATAATTGACATTGAAAAGTATCTCGACGAAGTAAGCAAGACACTTCCGGAAGGGGTGGAGCTCGTACAGCTCATGAGCACCAAGACATTCTTGGATGCATCAATCGACAAGGTGGTGGAAACTCTTCTTGAGGCTATATTGCTCGTCATATTGGTGCTATACGTATTCTTGCAGAATCCTCGCTCCACATTGATTCCTACCATCAGTATATTTGTGTCTCTGATCGGTACGTTCGCAGTAATCTACCTTATAGGCTTCACTATCAATCTTCTGACTCTCTTTGCACTCGTACTCGCTATCGGAACTATCGTGGACGATGCCATTATTGTGGTGGAAGCAGTGCAGACCAAATTTGACGAAGGGTATAAATCAAGCTATAGCGCGGCTGTCGACGCGATGAGCGGAGTGTCGTCTGCTCTCGTGACATCAACCTTGGTATTTATGGCCGTGTTTGTCCCCATATCATTCATGGGAGGCACATCGGGCGTATTCTATACTCAGTTTGGTATCACCATGGCGGTGGCCGTAGGTATTTCAGCTGTAAATGCTTTGACCCTCTCCCCCGCCCTTTGCGCACTGCTTTTAAGACCAAATCAGGAAATCAAAGAAGGAACAAAACTGGAATTCTCCACGCGCTTCAGGATGGCCTTCGACAGCGGGTTTAAGAAGATTGTCAAGAAATACGTCGGTGGAGTATTCTTCTTCATAAAGCATAAGTGGCTTGGATGGTCGCTGTTGGCGGTTGCCTCTTGCCTGCTTGTCTGGCTTATGGCAACTACCAAGACCGGACTCGTGCCAAATGAGGATACAGGAGCCTTGTTTATGAGTTTCGACTCTCCAGCCGGAAGCACCTTGGCTGAGACTGAAAGCATCATGCAAGAAATCCAGGCAGAACTCAAGGAAATTCCGCAGATAGCACATTTCAATATGGTGGCCGGTTTTGGTATGGCCTCGGGCAATGGTTCTTCTCACGGTATGTTTATCATCAAGCTGAAACCTTGGGACCAACGTACTGGCAAAGATGACAATGTTGACGCAATAAGAAATGAAATCTACCGTCGTACGGCTCATATAAAAAATGCACGTCTCTTTATCTTTGCTCCCCCTATGATCAAAGGATACGGATCGGGCAATAGCTTCGACGTCTACGTCCAGGACCGTGCAGGAAAGGGGTATGACGAACTCAGCCAAGTGACAGCTGATTTCATTGAAAAACTTAACAGCAGGCCTGAAATCGAAATGGCGCAGACATCGTTCAGCACCAACTTTCCCCAATACACTATTGATGTTGACGAGGCCCAATGCCAGCGAGCCGGAACCACTACATCTGAAGTGCTCAGTGTATTGTCAGGATATTTTGGAAGTATATATGCATCCGATTTCAACCGATTCACAAAAATCTATCGTGTTATAGTCCAGGCTCCTTACAACTATCGCGATGGAATGCAGGCTCTCGACAATATCTATGTCCGCACCAAGAATGGCATGGCTCCTATAAGCCAGTTTGTCAAGCTGACCAAGAGTTACGGTGCGGAGTCTCTGATGCGCTTCAACATGTTCTCCGCTATCAATGTGCAGGGCATGCCGGCAAAGGGATATAGCTCGGGCGACGTAATCAACACCATCAATGAAGTGGCAGTCGAGACTCTTCCCACAGGTTTCGGATTTGAATTCTCAGGCATGACCCGCGAGGAGGAGCAGACCGGCAACAATCACTCTACGGTCGTCATCTATGGCATTTGTATCCTATTTATCTATCTCATCCTATGTGCGCTGTATGAGAGTCTATTCATACCCTTGGCAGTCATTCTGTCGGTTCCGTTCGGACTTATGGGCAGTTTCCTTTTCGCCAAACTCTGGGGCATAGAAAACAACATTTATCTCCAGACCGGTTTGATTATGCTTATTGGTCTTTTGGCAAAGACAGCTATCTTGCTGACTGAATATGGCACAGAACGCAGACGTGCCGGAATGTCTCTGACTCAAGCAGCGATGTCCGCGGCAGCAATCCGACTTCGTCCTATCCTGATGACAGCTCTTACAATGATCTTCGGATTGTTGCCGCTTATGTTTGCCACTGGCGTGGGTGCCAACGGCAACACGTCTCTCGGTGTGGGTGTAGTTGGCGGTATGATAATCGGTACAGTTGGCCTTTTGCTTGTCACTCCGGCATTCTTTATCACCTTCCAGTGGATTGAGGAGAAAGTGATGTGCAGACGCAAATTAGAACGGGAAAAAGAAAAAGAACTTCTGAAATGAAACACATTCCACTTTACATAATTGTCCCAATCCTCCTTTCTGGCTGTAGTCTTTATAAGGACTACAGCCGACCGGAGGTGGTCGACGTAGAGTCACTCTACACTGACTATACATTGACAAAATCAGACTCACTGCCTTCTTTGGGAGTAATGCCATGGCGCGAACTATTTACTGACACCATCCTTCAAGACCTAATCGAGGAAGGACTCGCCAACAATACAAATCTGCAGATAGCAATGCTGAGAATCGATGAGGCTACTGCAAGCCTTACTGCTGCCAAGCTCGCTTATCTTCCATCGTTGACGTTCACTCCCAATGGCTCACTTGTATCCATAGACGGCGGCAAAGTATCCAAGACCTTTGAACTACCAGTATCCTTGAGTTGGGAAGTAGACCTTTTCGGTAAATTGCGCAATGCCAAGAAAGAGCAGCAGATGGCGTTGCTGGGGCAGCAAGCGTATGCAAGCGCGGTCCAATCAGAACTTATTTCTTCAATAGCCAATAGTTACTACGCTCTTTTGATGCTCGACAGCCAGATAGAGATAAGTTCGCAGACTATAGAGGTATGGAAAGAACAGGTACGCACTCTGGAGCTGCAATTAAAGGTAGGCGAAGTAAGGGAAAATGCGGTCAGTCAAGCCAAGGCGAATCTGCAAGGATTGATGTCGAGCCATAATAATCTTGTGCGCCAGCAGTATGAAGCGGAAAACTCTCTTTGTACTCTCCTGGGCATCCCGACACGCAAGATAACTCGTTCGACTCTTGAGATGCAGACTCTCCCCATTGATGTCTCAGCCGGCATACCATTGCAACTTCTCTCCAATCGTCCGGACATAGTCCAGGCAGAGATGGCGCTGGCAGCTTCCTACTATTCCGTCAATCAAGCAAGAGCGGCCTTCTATCCCTCCCTGACCATCGGAGGCTCCTTGGGTTGGACAAACTCCTTAGGCCAAGCTGTCAGCAACCCTGCAGGGTGGATTCTCTCTGCACTTGGCTCTATCACCCAACCCATTTTCCAACGAGGCAAACTGATTTCCAATCTGAGAATTTCAAAAGATGAAGAGCAAATTGCTCTTCAAAACTATAAGCAAGCCCTTCTTAATGCAGGTCAGGAAGTCAACGACGCATTGTTTGCCATCGAATCGTATGGCACCGACCTCCAGCTCCATTCCCAGCAGTGTGAAAGTCTTGAAAAGGCTGTAAAGTCTAATGAGCTATTGTTCCGCACCAACAATGCCACTTATCTCGAACTCCTGACCTCCCGTCAGAATCTCCTCAACTCAAGGCTGACATTAGTTGCCGATAAGGTCAACCAACTTCAGTCGGTCGTAAAACTCTATAAGGCATTGGGCGGGGGAGCTAAGTAAGGCATGAATTGATGAGTTATTTTGTCGTTTATCCTCAAAATTGATTATCTCGCCAATCGTCACTAAACTTTCAATCGTGTTATTCATCTTAGATAATATAGTATTATTAAAACTGCATATTATGATATTTAAATCGATAAGCAAAACCTCTATTTTGTCCTTAGCTATAGTTTGTGCAATGCCGACTATGGCTTCTTGTGCCGGGAATTCGACATCTAAAGATAATAAAACTGAAACAGCTGCCCAAAAACCTCAAAAGAAGGGCGGCAAAGTCGGAGGACCCCAGTTAGGATCTCCCGGTGGCGGCCCGGTCATCGACAAGACCGGGGATGCCACACTGCAAGCAATGATAACGAAAGAAGTGCCGGAATTCCAGCAACTCGAATATAAGGATGTCGAGACTGGAAAGACTCTTCACTACAATCTTTTCACTCCCAAACACATGGATGCATCAAAAGATTATCCTTTGGTGCTATTTATGGCAGACGCAAGCACTCCCGGCACAGATGTCACTCGTCCGCTGACGCAGGGATATGGTGCCTTGGTTTGGGCTTCTGATGAGTCTCAATCTGAAAATCCGTGTTATGTGCTTGTGCCTCAATATTCGGGAGTAGCGGTCAATGACGCGTATGAACATACCGACGAAGTTGATATAGTGATTCGTCTTCTTAAAAATATTGTATCAGAGAAAAATATTGATTCCAAACGTCTTTATACGACTGGCCAGTCAATGGGCGGTATGATATCAATGTACTACAACATCACCTATCCCGATATTTTCGCGGCCTCCATCTTCGTGGATTGCCACTGGGATACCGATAAATTCGGAGAACTCGTAAAGCATAAGTTCACGTATGTAACCGCCGGGAAAGAAGGTAGCTCTTTTGGCAATATCAAGGCTGTCGAGGATGCTGCCGATAAGGAGGGTATCAAATATGAATACGCCACTTGGAGCGCTAAGCTCCCTCAGGCAGAGCAAGACTCTCTTGCAAAGGCTTTGCTCGCTAAAGGTGCACCAGTCAATATCATCAATTTCACTCCCAAATCTGTGTTGCCAGATGATGGTAAAGGAAGCGAACACATGTATTCATTCGACTATGCCTATAAGTTGACACCAGTAAGGGATTGGCTTTTCAAGCAGAAAAAGTAAAATCGGTTAGTTTAAGAAAGTTTAGTTAAAGAATAGTTAGTGGGCTAAACTGAGAACTGCACTCCAACCATGAAATTGGGGTGCAGTTCTATTATGGCGGGCGAGATATAATTAAACCTATCGTCTCCTCATTGGTCAATAGAAAAAACGACCCCTATGTCCTAAGCGCGTTATGAACAACCTACCAAAATACATAGACCTCGTCTTCTGCCTGATCGTTTTACCAGTCATGGCACTGATATTTCCTGTGGAGCGATGGTTGCATAATTTTCCTTGGTATGTCATAACGGTAGGAATCTGGTTATACTTCCTTTATTTCATCAATAGGATTATAACCCTTCCACTTTTATTTAGAGACACCCAAAAGAGACTTGTCAGTATAAGCCTCATACTGATTTCAGTTGGCATTACCTTTGCTCTCTCGAGTATCACTCTCTACCAGCCTAAACCAAATCTTTTGGATGTAGGGATATTTAGAATGTTTCCCGGGATGCAACAGTATCAGCAGGCTGTATGGTCGCTATTTATGATAGTGGAGGCGTTTAGCTTTGCAATTGGGTTGCTCACCCAAGCCAATCTGCAACGCTCTCGCCGTCTGACAGTAGAGGCAGAGCGCGACAAAGCGGAGATAGCCCTCTATAAAGCCCAGATTAAGCCTCATTTCATGTTTAATACGCTCAACTCGCTATATGGGCTGTTTCTAACCCACGATGAAAAGGCATTGCAATCTCTTGAGATGTATATATCTATGATTAGATATATAAGCACTACCTCCCAATGTGATTTTGTCCCCCTATCAGAGGAAGCGGATTATATCCGTCAGTACGTGGCACTTCAATCTTTGAGGTTGACACCTTTGACTAAGATAAACATAAACATTGACCTCGAACATCCGAATCTCAATATACCCCCGATGATTCTTGTCACGTTTGTGGAGAATTGTTTCAAACATGGCGTGTCAACTTTAGAGAACAATGAAATCGTCATACATCTTACCGAAAGAAATGGGGGAATAATATTCTCCACCTCCAATTTCATATTCCCAGTGGCAAAGACCGGTGAACATTTGGGCATTGAAAACTGTCGCCGACGCCTGCAGCTTCTCTATCCAAAAAGCCACACTCTGAGTATCCACAACGATGGGAAAATGTATATTGTTAACCTTTGTATAGATTTATCGAAATGTTGAAATGTATAGCTATAGATGATGAGCCAATTGCATTGAGCATCATTGAAGAATACTGCAAACGGTATGGAGACATTGACTTGCAATGCTTCTCTTCCCCGATTGAGGGGATGGAGAGCATCAAGTCGGCTAATCCTGACGTTGTATTTCTCGACATAGAGCTAAATTCACATAATGGCTTGGCTTTGGCAAAGGATCTTCCGGAGGGCACATGCCTTATTTTCACAACCGCATTTGCCGAATATGCACTGGAAGCATTCAACGTTGATGCGGTCGACTATCTTCATAAGCCATTTTTCTACTCCCGCTTTGAAAAAGCCATGGAGAAAGCAAAGCGATTTATGCAAAATAAGGCAACCCCGGCTTCGCCTGTGGAGACCATCACCCTGAAAGCAGACTATAAATATGTGGTCATCAATCTAAAAGACATCGTGCTGATTGAGGCAATGGACAACTATGTCAAGATATACCGTCACGACAAGCCAACCATCATTCCTCAGATCACAATGAAAGAGATTGAATCCATGCTTCCAGCCGACACGTTTGTCAGGGTGCATCGCTCATATATAGTGCCTCTGCCACAAATCGAAAGATTTTCCAACCGCATTATCTATCTTCGCAATTTTCCCCGACCCATCCCCTCTGGAAGAAAATATATCGAATCCTTCAATAATCTAATCAATAAATACCTAAAATGAAAAAGTTTTTTGTTTCGATACTCGTAATCCTCTCAGCATCACTTTCTGCAACGATGTTTGCAGGCACACCCATCAAGCAGACTGACCTCCCTAAAACAGCCCAGACTTTCATCACCAAGTATTTCTCTGGCGATGAGGTGAAGAAAGTGGAGAAAGACGAGGGCCGCCGAGGCACGGAATATGAAGTTGACTTTGCCAACGGAGCGGAAGTCGTGTTTAACTCCGACGGAGGATGGAAGGAAGTGAAAGCTGCCAAGGGAAAGACTGTAGCTGCCGACCTCATTCCCTCTGCCATCAGCAAATACGTAGCGACCAACCACAAAGAGCAATCAATCGTAGAATTAGGCCGTAAACGTGGCGGTTACGAAATCAAGCTTTCAAACGGCACAGAGCTCCGCCTCACCGAAGACGCCCAGCCGATGCAGGCCCGTCAAGGGAAGCACGGCAACGGCGCCCCCCGCGGCAACGGCGGTCAGCGGGGGAAAAAATGATAATCCTATCCCCGGCTCCTTCTCAAGAGTCGGGGATATATATTATCATTTCCTTTAGCAGAGTATGCAATGAGTCGAACAGTAAATTTAATAACTACGAACAGTAAATTTAATAACTATAGGAAGGAAACCGCATTTTTCTGTGTCTCCGTAAAATTCAGAGGGATTTGCGGTAAGCTTTTGGGGTGATGCCGGTGACTCGCTGGAAGTATTTGGTGAAGGTAGGTGCGTCTGGAAAGTTCAGGTTGGAGGCTATCTCCTTTATCGAGCGCTGCCCATCTCTCAGCATCGTCTTGGCCTCTCCTATTACTACAACCTCTATCCATTCCGATGGAGTGCTTCCCGACAACTGACGAATCAATGTGGAAAAATACTTCTCGCTCACTCCAGAAAGC
>CAZIAX010000086.1:0-9562 GCA_964537745.1 uncultured Sangeribacter sp. | reverse complement strand
CTTCTTTGAAGGAGTCAACCGCTTCAGTGAAATTGTACCTTTACAACGCGCAAGTGTAGGAAAAGGCTTAATGAAAATGTGGAAAAAATATAAATTTAACATTTATTAAGTTAAAATTAGGAGTTTTGAGTCTGATATTATAACATAAAAAAGAAGCCTGATTATTGAAAATCAGACTTTTAATGAGTTTGTATAGGCTTAGGTAATGGCCAAATGTTAAAAATCAAGGGAGAATCTCGAAAGTGGCCTCCATAGGGTAATGGTCGGAGGTGTTGATGCGGTAGCGTTTGGTCTTTAGAGCCTTCAACTTCTGACCGCGGTAGAAAATCTGGTCGATGTGGAAGAGAAATAAAAACTGATTGAAGGTATTCGTAGGGCCAAAGCTCGTCTCGGAGTAAGCATCTTCAAAGCCAGCTTTGCGCATCATCCTATAGCTCCAGCTCGCGGCCACGTCGTTGAAGTCGCCGCAGGCTATCATCGTCTGGACGTCGGAAGTGGTAGACACCATCTCCTTTACGTTTTGCGCGCGCGTGCGGAAGGCCTCTCCTAATTTAGGGAATATCTCATATCGGAACTCCTTGTAGCTTTTCTTGGCTGAGTTCACCCCCCTGATATCAGTCACTACCTCACGCTCTGTGTCAGAAAGATTGTAGGATGACATATGGAAATTCAATATTGGGAGCTTCATTCCTTTTATCTCCACTTGAAAGAGGGCCCAGCGCCGACGTGTGTTCCAGTAGCTCTCGTCTTCTTCATTATCGCATTTGAGGGGCATCTCGATCACTGGATATTTCGAGAGCACCTTGAGGTCTTGCGCAGAGTTGGAGCCGCTTGCCCGGTAGGGATAGACGGCATAGAGCGAATCAAGAAGGCCACGGCTCCAGTGGTGTATCTCGTTGGCATCCTCAAAATTGACGAGTTCCTGCAGACAGATGATATCAGCTCCGCTTTCGGTGAGAAACTTTATGGCACGGTTGCCACGCAGGTCGCTCTTGGTGGTGTCGGCCAAGTGAAGGCAATTGAAAGTGATGAGCTTGAAAGTGCGTCTTTCATCTTGGGGCGACTTTGAGAAAGACAACGGTGTGACGTCCTTGAGGTTTGGCCATCCTGCCAAGAGAGTAAGTCCGGCGAGTCCTGCCATTATAAAGCGACCGGAGCAGAGCCAGGCTATGCCGGTGATTAGTGTCGCGATGGCAAGATAAGGGAGGGCAAGCACCATCACAGATGGCACAGTCATGTATTCAGGGTTTACCTTACCCCCATAAGCAGCGGCGAGGGTAATGATGAAGAGCACTATTGATGCAATCTTCAGCGCGAGGCGTATGATTGGAGATACTATTATCACGTTTTTTTTGAATTGAGAATTTAGAATTGAGAATCTTACAACTTACAACTTACAACTCACAACTTACAACTTACAACGTCACTTTTTAATGCGTGAAGAGATTTCGTTGAGTTCCTTGCGTTCGCGAGCCGATAGGCTGCCATAGCCCGAGAGTCGTATCTTGTCGAGTAGTTCGTCGAGTCGGCGGATATCGTCTTGGCGGTCGCGGAGCACGCGCACCATGCGGTCGGGACTGCGTTTTGGTTCGCGGCGCGTGGTTGTCTTCGATGTGAGTCCGCTGAGCCATTTAGCAGGGTCAATGCCTTGGCGCATCATCAGCCCGAGAGCCACGCCCCATATCATACCTCCGATGTGTGCAGCCTGATTGCCCCCTCCACCTACAAATGTCAGGATGCAGCAGGCCACGGCAATCCATTTCAGTTTTACCTCTCCAATAAGGAAGAGATTGACAGGATGGTCGGGGAGACGCAGAGCAGTGGTGCACATCACGGCTATCACCGCCGCGCTGCATCCGCAGAGCCATCCCGAGCCGTAGCCCAAGGCGGCGGAGGCGAGGAAGAAAATGCCGCCAGCTATGCCTCCTCCTACGAAGGCAAGGGCCAGATGACGCTCTGAGAGGTTAATGAGCATGATTCTGCCAAACCAGTAGAGCCAGAGCACATTGAAAAGCATATGAAGCACGTCGAAATGCACGGCCATATAAGTCAGTAGTGTCCAAGGACGGCTGATGAAGAGAGAGAATATGGAGGGAAGAGTGAGCCATTCCGTCACCGGCACATAGAAATGCATCATGCGTCCGGCAAGCGACAGCAGCGTCACTATCAGCCAGACAGCGACCAGTCCAAGAGTGAGCCACGCCAACAACGCGCTTCCCCCACAATAATATTTCCACTTCTCAATCATATTACTTATTTAGTTTCGCAAACTCAGCGGTAACGATGGAGAGTGCCTTTCTTCTTCCAGTATAGGAGCATGAAGATGCCGAAGAGCATACCGCCGAGATGGGCGAAATGAGCTACTGTGCTCATGCTTCCGCTTACTCCGAGGAAGAACTCTATCACGCCGTAGCCTATCACCATATACTTTGCCTTGATGGGGACGGGGATAAAGAAGAGATATAGAGGCATCTCTGGGAATGTGAAGGCAAATCCGAGCAAAATGCCGAATATGGCGCCCGATGCACCAATCGTCACCATGCTCGACTTGAAGCTGGCTATCGCCTCTATCCACTGGCTTTCACCGCTCCTGACGGCTGCATCTACGATTTCTCCCATATGTTCGGTAGTCAACCCGTTGAGTTTCGCAATGCCGGCTACGTATTCCGACTTCCAAGTCAGTTCCCAAACACCTTCCTGCACGAGTGCGGCTCCAACTCCGCATACGAGATAGAATGTCAGAAAGCGTCGTGAGCCCCACACCTGCTCCAGAATTCGGCCAAACATCCAGAGAGAGAACATGTTGAAGAAGATATGTGCCGGACTGTTGGGGTCATGCATAAACATATAGGTGAGCAGCTGCGCAGGATTGAAAAGCGTGCTGCCGAAGAGGTGCAGGCCGAGGCGGTCTACAAGTGTCTTAGAGAAGCCTGGCACGAGCACTTCCGCGAGCCAGACGATGAGATTGATTATTATAAGGTTTTTTGTCACCGGCGGGATGGCACGCCACCAGCCGCCAGACGATGAGCCATTGTACATTGCTTATGCTTTTGGGTTGGTTACTGATTTTCGGGTGCAAATTTAGCAAAATTAGTCCGTATTTAGGTTGTAGAAACGTGAAAATCGTCAAAATTTATATATTTTTTAATTTTTTTTCATTGAAAAGTTTGAAGTTAACGTTTTTAACACTATATTTGCGCCTTGAAAAGCGTTTAATAGATATAAGATAATTTAGAAAATAACGAAAACCCAAATTTTAGAATTATGAATAAGACAGATCTCGTCAATGAGGTGGCAGCTAAGGCCAGCCTCAGCAAGGTAGATGCAAAGAAGGCTGTAGACGCCGTTCTCGAATCAATCGAACAGGCTCTCGCCAATGAAGACAAAGTGCAGCTTATCGGTTTCGGCACATTCGCAGTGCAGGAGAAGCCAGCCCGTGAAGGCATCAACCCCCGTACGAAAGAAAAGATCCAGATTGAGGCTCGCAAGGTGGTTAAGTTCAAACCCGCCGATAGCCTTGGCAAGTGATCTCTCAAGCGATACACTCAATGTAAACGCCGGCTTTCTGTTTTTTAGCGCAGGAAGCCGGCGTTTTTTGTTGAGTAGCTGTTCATTTTTTTGCTAATGTCGGTTTTTATTGTTAAATTTGCATATTCAACAGAGACAATATAAAGCAATGAAGATAGAATCAATTATCACGCAAGGCGTGAGCGATGCCGTGAAGCAACTTTACGGCCTTGATTTTCCCGCTGACAAGATACAGCCGCAACAGACTAAGAAGGAATTTGAGGGCAACCTCACCATAATGGCTTTCCCTTTCCTGAAAGCTTCCCACAAATCGCCGGAGGCTACCGCAACGGAGATTGGCGAATGGCTCGTGGCCAATGTGCCCGCAGTAGAGAAGTTCAATGTAGTGAAGGGTTTTCTCAACATATCGGTGAATCCTACTTTCTGGCTTACAACCCTCCACTCCATAGCGGAAGACCCTGAGTTTGGCATCCGCCATGCCGACGAGAATTCCGACCTCGTGATGGTGGAATATTCCAGCCCGAACACCAACAAACCCCTCCACTTGGGCCACGTGCGCAATAACCTCCTCGGTTACTCTCTCTCTCAGATACTCGCTGCCAACGGCCACAAGGTGGTGAAGACCAACATTGTCAACGACCGAGGCATCCACATCTGCAAGTCGATGCTCGCATGGAAGAAGTGGGGCAACGGTGCTACTCCCGAATCCACAGGCAAGAAGGGCGACCACCTCATCGGCGACTTCTATGTGCTCTTCGACAAGCATTTCAAGGATGAGGTGAAGGAGCTGATGGAGAAGGAGAATATCTCAGAAGACGAGGCTAAAGCCAAATCTCCCCTCATGCTTGAGGCGCGCGAGATGCTCCGCAAGTGGGAGGCCGGCGACAAAGAGACCCGTGAACTCTGGAAGATGATGAACGAATGGGTTTACGCCGGTTTCGACGAGACCTACAAGCGTCTCGGCGTAGGCTTTGACAAGATATACTACGAGAGCGACACCTACCTGCAAGGAAAGGACCTCGTGCTCAAAGGTCTTGAGGAAGGCAAGATGTATCGCAAGGAAGATGGCTCTGTTTGGGCCGACCTTACTCCAGATGGCCTTGACCATAAGCTCCTGCTCCGCGCCGACGGCACTTCGGTCTACATGACCCAGGATATCGGTACCGCAAAGCTTCGTTATCAAGACTATCCCATCGACAAGATGATATACGTGGTGGGCAATGAGCAGAACTATCACTTCCAGGTGCTCTCTTTGCTTCTCGACCGCCTCGGCTTCAAGTGGGGCAAAGACCTGACCCACTTCTCCTATGGTATGGTGGAACTACCCGAAGGCAAGATGAAGAGCCGTGAAGGCACGGTGGTAGACGCCGACGACCTCATCGACAAGATGATAGCTGATGCTGCAGAGACCGGTGCAGAGCGTTTCGCCGACATGCCGGAGGAAGAGCGCAAGGAGGTTGCTCGCATAGTTGGTATGGGTGCCTTGAAATATTTCCTTCTGAAGGTTGATCCTCGCAAGAATATGCTCTTCAACCCGAAGGAATCTATCGATTTCAATGGCAATACAGGCCCATTCCTTCAATATACGTATGCGCGCGTGCAGTCTGTGCTCCGCAGGGCAGGTGATGACTTCGACCCTCTCTATATGCCAACTGCCATACCCAATGAGGTGGAATCGGCACTCATCCAGAAAGTCGCAGACTTCCCCGAAGTGGTGAAGGAGGCAGGACGCACCTATAGCCCCTCGCTTATCGCCAACTATTGCTACGACCTGGCTAAAGAATACAACCGCTTCTATCACGACTACAGTATTCTGAAGGAGGAGAATCCGGCTGTGCGCCAGCTCCGTCTGCTTCTGAGCTACGTAGTGGCAAGGACCCTGAAGACAGGTGTGGCTCTGCTCGGCATGGAGATGCCCGAAAGAATGTAAGATTTAAACCTAAGGGTATACTTTATTGTCTATATTGTGTAAGCTTTATAAAAGTTTATAAGGTTTATAAAAGTTTATAAAGTTTATAGGCATATAGTAAATACGAAATAAATAATTTATAATAAATATGTATCCAGATTACAATAACTCTCCGCAGACTCCTCCTCCCTACTACGGACAGTCTGCTGTAAAGACCCAGACCAACACGGTCATGAAGAAGGTCTACGTCCGCATGTTTATCGGACTCCTCGTGTCGGCATTCTGCGCCCTCGGTGTAGCCTCCAGCCCGGCAGCACTCAATTTTGTATTCGGCAATGCCATCATGAGATGGGGTATCCTTATCGCAATGCTTGCGATGGCCTTCATCATCCCGGCAAGACTCGACAAGATGTCGACCGGCACCGTCCTGGGACTCTTCCTGCTTTACTCAGCGCTGATGGGCACATGGCTCAGCGCCATCTTTGTGGTGTATCATATGTCGGCTATCGTGGCTACATTCTTCATCACAGCGGGTACGTTTGGTGCGATGACCGTCTACGGATATTTCACGAAGGCTGACCTCACCAAGATGGGCTCATTCCTGATGATGGGTCTCTTCGGACTCATCATAGCCATGATTGTCAATATGTTCCTGCACAGCAGCACTATGAGCTACATCATCTCTATCGTAGGCGTGCTCCTTTTCACCGGACTTACAGCCTGGGACACCCAACAAGTAAAGCAGCTTGCAGCGGCCAACCTTGAACCCTCACTCTCCGACAAGCTCGCCACTATGGGCGCGATGAACCTCTATCTTGACTTCATCAACCTCTTCCTCTTCATCCTGCGCATCTTCGGCGGCAGCCGTGACTAAAATATTACAAAAAGGCCTGCGTGGTCATTATGACCACGCAGGCCTTTTTTGTTTAAAATCCGAGCTTAAAACTCTCAACTCAACTCCCAACTCATAACTAACAACTTATAACTAACAACTCATAACTAACAACTAACACATGGCAAAATACCCTAAAATCGGCATACGCCCCACCATCGACGCGCGTCAAGGAGGGGTGCGTGAAAGTCTTGAAGACAAGACCATGAATCTCGCAAAGGCTGTGGCTGACCTTATCTCTACCAATCTCAAATATCCGGACGGAACTCCAGTGGAGTGCGTCATAGCCGACGGCACTATCGGTCGCTTCCCGGAGACTGCGGCTTGCGCTGAGAAATTCGAGCGCGAGGGAGTGGGAGCCACTATAACTGTGACCAGCTGCTGGTGCTACGGTTCGGAAACAATGGACATGCATCCCCACTGGCCGAAGGCTGTATGGGGTTTCAATGGCACGGAGCGTCCCGGTGCCGTATATCTTGCAGCTGTGCTTGCAGCTCACGCTCAGAAGGGTCTTCCCGCATTCGGCATCTATGGCCGCAACGTGCAGGATCTTGACGACAACAGCATCCCTGCTGATGTACAGGAAAAACTTCTGCGCTTTGCTCGCGCGGCCCTCGCCGTGGCTCTCATGCGCGGAAAGTCTTATCTCTCCATCGGCAGCGTATCGATGGGTATCGCAGGCTCTATTGTAAATCCCGACTTCTTCCAGGAATATCTCGGTATGCGCACAGAATCGGTGGATGCAACCGAACTTATCCGCCGCATGACCGAGGGTATCTACGACAAAGAGGAGTATGAGAAGGCTATGGCTTGGACGGAGAAATACTGCAAACCCCGCGAAGGTGAGGACTTCAAGAACCGTCCGGAAAAGAAAAAGACCCGTGAGCAGAAAGATGCCGATTGGGAGTTTGTAGTGAAGATGACCCTCATCGTGCGCGACCTTCTTAAGGGGAATCCAAAACTGAAGGAAATGGGCTTCAAGGAAGAGGCTCTTGGTCACAATGCCATCGCCGGTGGTTTCCAGGGTCAGCGCCAATGGACCGATTTCTATCCCAACGGTGACTTCACCGAGGCTCTCCTCAATACCTCTTTCGACTGGAATGGTATACGCGAGGCATTTGTGCTCGCCACCGAGAACGATACCTGCAACGGCGTGGCTATGCTCTTCGGCCATCTGCTGACCAACCGCGCACAGTTTTTCAGCGATGTCCGCACCTACTGGAGTCCGGAGGCTGTCTATCGCGTGACTGGCAAAGAACTCACAGGCCGCGCCGCTGGCGGCATGATTCACCTCATCAACTCCGGCGCAACTACTCTCGACGGCACCGGACAGTCTGTAGATGCAAACGGTGTGCCTGTTATGAAGGCTCATTGGGATATGACTGAGGAGGACATGCAGAAATGCCTCGGCGCTACTACATGGTATCCGGCCGACCGCGACTATTTCCGTGGAGGTGGTTTCTCTTCCAACTTCCTCACGAAGGGTGGTATGCCCGTCACCATGATGCGTCTCAACCTCGTGAAGGGTCTCGGCCCTGTGCTTCAGATAGCAGAGGGTTGGACTGCCGACGTTGACCCTGAAATCAATAAGGTGCTCGACATGCGTACTGACCCGACATGGCCTACCACCTGGTTCGTGCCCCGTCTCTGTCCTGACCGCGACGCGTTCAAGGACGTATACTCGGTGATGAACAACTGGGGAGCCAACCATGGAGCGATCTCTTATGGACACATCGGTCAGGACCTTATCACACTCGCATCGATACTTCGTATTCCTGTATGCATGCACAATGTAGAGGAGGATAAGATTTTCCGCCCCGCATCGTGGAATGCATTCGGTATGGACAAGGAAGGTGCTGACTATAGAGCATGCGCAGCGTATGGACCGATCTACAAATAAAGGAAATTCTCTTTTGAGCTTGAACGGCGTCAGCTATCTGGTGCCGTTCATCCTCATCACGAGTTGCTTCGCGCTCTGGGGTTTCGCCAACGACATCACCAACCCGATGGTGAAGGCATTCTCGAAAATATTCCGTATGAGTGTCACCGACGGCACGCTGGTGCAGGTGGCCTTCTATGGCGGATATTTCGCTATGGCCTTCCCGGCCGCCATCTTCATCCGTCGCTTTTCTTATAAAGCCGGTGTTTTGCTCGGTCTTGGCCTTTATGCCTGCGGAGCTTTCCTCTTCTATCCCGCGATGCTTACTGGGAGCTACTATCCCTTCCTGATAGCATACTTTATCCTTACGTGTGGCCTCTCCTTCTTGGAGACAAGCTGCAACCCCTACATTCTTTCTATGGGGCCTGAGGAGACTGCCACTCGGCGCCTCAACATGGCTCAGTCGTTCAATCCCGTGGGTTCGCTGATGGGTATGTGGGTGGCGATGAATTTCATCCAGGCTCGTCTCAATCCTCTTGAGACTGAGCAGCGTGCCCAACTGAGCGATGCAGAGTTTGAGGCCGTTAGAGATGCCGACCTTCTTACACTTATCTCCCCTTATGTATTCATCGGTCTTGTGGTGGTGATGATGTTTGTGGTCATCGCGGTGGTGAAGATGCCGAAGAATGGCGACAAATCACATTCCATCAATTTCTTCCCGACATTGAAGAGAATATTCTCACAGCCCCGCTATCGTGAGGGTGTCATTGCCCAGTTCTTCTACGTAGGTGCTCAGATCATGTGCTGGACATTCATCATTCAGTATGGCACTCGAGTCTTCATGAATGAGGGGATGGGTGAGAAGGCAGCCGAAGTGCTCTCGCAGCAATACAATATCGTGGCGATGTCAATCTTCTGTGTGAGCCGCTTTGTCTGCACCTATCTTTTGCGCTACGTCAATGCCGGGCGCCTCTTGGCGATCCTTGCAGTGGCTGCCACAGTGCTCACAGTGGGAGTGATACTCTTCCAAGACCGCATGGGACTCTATTGTCTTGTAGGGGTATCGGCTTGCATGTCGCTGATGTTCCCTACCATCTATGGCATCGCGCTCGACGGTATGGGCGACGACGCGAAGTTTGGTGCAGCTGGACTTATCATGGCCATCTTGGGCGGCTCGGTGCTCCCTCCCATTCAGGCGAAAATCATCGACTGCGGAGAGATAGGCGGTTTCCCGGCAGTCAACCTGTCGTTTGTTCTGCCGCTCATCTGTTTCCTTGTCATCATCTTCTACGGCCTGCGTTGCAGCAAATGTAATGATTAATTATGAATCATTAATGATAAATTAGAGAGATTG
>CAZIAX010000085.1:0-9598 GCA_964537745.1 uncultured Sangeribacter sp. | reverse complement strand
TTGGTTTCGTATTTCAGAACTTCAATCTGATTGATGAACTCAACATTGAGGAAAATGTAGAGCTACCGCTCAAGTATCTCAAAATCGGTACGAAAGAAAGAAAAGAGCGTGTGAAGGAAGCGCTCAAACGCATGAATATCGAGCATCGCGCTAAGCACTTTCCTCAGCAACTTTCAGGCGGACAGCAGCAACGCGCCGCAATCGCCAGGGCAGTAGTGACGCGTCCGGAACTTATCCTCGCAGACGAGCCGACAGGCAACCTTGATTCAGTTAACGGCAAGGAGGTGATGGAGCTGCTCACGGAGCTAAATCGAGAGGGATCAACTATCGTGATGGTGACTCACTCACAGCATGATGCGGCCTACACGCATCGGGTCATCAATCTCTTCGACGGCAAAATAGTAGAGAAAACCCAATTATAAAGGTTTATAGGGTTATGGGGTTATATGTTTATGAATTTTAAACTCTAAAGCTCTTAAACCTATAAACTTTTAAACCCATAAACCTCAACTTTCATAATAGAAAGTTGAATTAAAATGTATTTTTTTGTAAATTTGCAGCATGAAAAAGACGTTGCTCGTAGTAGATGATAACAAAGATGTGTTGTCGGCAGTCAGGATTCTGATGCGGCCAAAGGTGGATGAGATAATCACCGAGTCCAACCCGTCTGCCATACCCACACTTCTCCAGAAGCACCACCCGCAGGTGGTGCTTCTGGACATGAATTTCCGTGCAGCCATCAACAATGGCAATGAAGGACTCTTCTGGCTACGCGAGATAAAACGTCTTGCCACTGATACAGCTGTGATTCTTTTCACTGCCTATGCTGACGTGGCCCTCGCAGTGGAAGGGATGAAAATCGGAGCCAAGGACTTCATCGTGAAACCATTTGACAACGCTATCCTCTCCGATACCCTCCTGAAAGCTTTCGGAAAGGGAAAAGAACAGCCTCAAAAAGCTACAGCTCCCTATATGCTTTGGGGCGAATCTGAGGAAATGCAACGAGTACACACTCTTATCGAAAGAGTAGCACCTACGGATGCCAATATACTCATAATTGGAGAGAATGGTACTGGCAAAGACCTTCTCGCACGAGAAATCCACCGCCTTTCAAAGCGTACAGGCGGACCTATGGAGATTGTAGACATGGGAGCCGTAATAGAGACTCTATTCGAAAGTGAGCTTTACGGCCACGCCAAAGGAGCATTCACCGACGCCAAGAGCGAAAGAGCAGGAAAATTCGAGACAGCTCATGGAGGCACACTTTTCCTTGACGAGATAGGCAACCTTCCTTATCATCTCCAAGCCAAACTTCTTACATCACTGCAACAGAGAAAAATCATACGTGTCGGCACCAATACTCCTCGCGACATTGACATACGTCTTATTTGCGCAACTAACCGCGATCTTCCTAAAATGATAGCAGATGGAGAGTTTAGGCAAGACCTTTTCTATCGAATCAATACAGTAACAGTAGAACTGCCGCCTCTTCGTGAAAGAAAGAAGGATATCCCGGAATTAGTCAACATGTTTGTCAAAAAATATTCCGGTATATACTCACGCCCTGAACCCAAAGTATCCGAAGAGGCTATGAAGAGGCTCTGCTCACAATCCTGGCCCGGAAATATTCGCCAACTGGAGCATACCGTTGAGAAAGCCCTGATACTATCCGATGGTGTCACTCTCGGAGTTCATGATTTTGATTTGCATGACTCGCAGATTTCATCAGCAACCGATCCAACTACACTTGAAGATATGGAGCGAAACGCAATCGCTGCCGCTATCAAGCTTCATAACGGAAATATGTCGGAAGTGGCCAGACAGTTAGGCATAACAAGACAAACTCTCTATAACAAACTGCGCAAATATGGCCTTTAAGAGTATCCGAAAATGGCAATCAATGCCAATAGCATGGCTCATTTTGACAATATTATTAGCTTTTGGGGCCGGATATTGCATTGCGTCATACCAAAAGATATGGACATTATTTGCTTTCTGTGCCTTGGGCAGCGGGTATATGTTGATGAGCAGAATATCACGATTGAGAGAACGAATCAGATACGTAATCCAGGCGTCTCTCAGCAAAGATTTCTCTTATAAATTTCCAACTACCGACGTAAATAAAGAGGAGCGGGATATCAATGAGATGCTCAATAAAATAGTAGAGCATCTTGAGCTCATTACTCTTGAGGCACGACAGAACGAGGCATTTTTAGAACGAGTCATAAATCTGACCGATATTGGTCTGGCATTAGCTGATGCCAATGGTAATATCCGACTCCATAATGAGGCAGCCCTTCATCTGCTGGAACGTTCCGCACTGACACATACATGCCAGATACCGCCGCAAGCATTCTCAGAGCTCGCTATTAAAAGAAGCAGCGTCACCGTCAATGACAAAAGTTTCACACTTTTCACCATCTCCGACCTCAGCAGACAAATGCAAGCAAAAGAGGTGGAATCCTGGGAAAAGCTCACACGCGTGCTCACTCATGAGATAATGAATTCACTCACTCCCATTCAGTCGATAGCCGAGAGCATGAGTGAGAAGACGTCGACTCCGGAAGCAGCCGACGCTTTTAATACCATATCATCGAGTAGCCGGTCGCTGATGGAGTTTGTGAAAAACTTCCGGGAGTTCAACCGTCTACCAGAGCCCAAGGTCAGGGCCTCATATCTGAAGCCTCTGTTGGAATCGTGTGTCAGCATGGCTAATAGCATTGCCAAGGATAGTGAGTTATCTATCTCCTTATCTTGTTTTCCTCCCGACATAATGGTCTATACCGATGAATCGCAGCTTCGCCAGGTGCTGATAAATATCTTGAAAAACGCAATAGAAGCGCAGCCCAATAGTATAGACATCGAAGCAGAAGTGAAAGCAGATGAATCAGTAGAAATAAGGATATCGAATGACGGGGAACCTATCTCAGATGAGGCTGCGCAGCATATCTTCACGCCATTCTTTACGACACGCGAATCTGGCAACGGAATTGGACTCAGTATATCACGCCGGATTGTGACGCATCTCGGAGGTACACTCACCTTCAAGACCTCCCCAAAGACTTGTTTTTCAGTGAAACTTTAATTTTTTTAACACGCAAAGGGTTGATATTTCGTAAATTTTAGTTAATTTTGCAGAAATATCCATGAAATTTAACTTAAAACTACCTTCATGAAACAAACCATCTTTACCATTCTTGCGGCTATGACCGTGGCTGGTGCCTATGCCCAGTCTGTCACTGCCACATGGGAATTGAGTGACCCCGACAAGTTGTCGGAAGTCAAAGTGACGGGTGATTCTGGAGCCGCTGAACTTCTCACAATGGGATATCAGACCGGTTCGAAAATTGGCAGAACCAGACTTATCGAAAAGTCGGGTGCCGACACAGGCTACGAAGCAGTAGACTACGTGCCCCCCTTCACAGCTTTCGCTCCCACCACCAAAGTGACTTCAAAAACTGACGGGCACTGCATCACTGTAAGTGTCACTCCACAGAGCGGACACAAATTCAAACCTACCACAATCGCTTTCGACGCAATCAAGGTAGGCACTGACGGGGGCGCGGTTGACGTGTATTACACTATCAACAATAGCAACGAGACAGCCATCGCAACCGGCTTAGGCCCTCTACGCAACAAGATCTCAGCTGCCAACTCAATCGGATACAGCCACTTTGAGTATTCCCTCGGAGATGTCATCACTGACGGCAAGCCTTTCGCAATGACCATCTATCTGATGAACATCAACGGCACAGATAACTCCTCTCCAAAGGAAATCGGTCTTCGCAATGTCACCATCACAGGTGCTGTAGACCAAGAAGTGACTACAGTAGGCAACTACGTCAAAGGTCTCTCCTGCAGAGCTACAGAGACTGTAGGAGGGTCACCTTCTGCTATCGACCTTACTGGCCTTATCAGCGGATTGAAGAACGGAGAGACCGCAGCTTATGCCGCCACCCTCTTCAGCGACCCAACCGACTTCAACTTCATTATGGCAGACGGCTACACTGCTGAGACTTCTTATGAGAACCACGTATTGAAAGTCAACGTCAAGAAAGGGGAGGTAACAGAGATGACTTTCAGCATCCGCTTTAAGGTATCAAGCCGTGGCGACCGCCCGGCAGCCAAGCCTCTTGGACGCGGACTTATGGCAGTCAGCCTTTCTGGCGCAAAGATGGGCACGGGCAACCTTGTGAGCTGGCGCCACCGCGAAGCTGACGGATACGGGGTGAAATATAAACTCTTCCGTGGCGACGCATCGGCCCAGAACACTGTCCTCAACCGCGGTCTATACATCATTGACCGCACCAACTTCTCAGACACTGGAGGCTCAGCCGACAACTACTACCGCCTCGAGGTGTATGACCAGTATGGCAATCTACTTGAGACCGAGATAAGCAAGAAGACCTGGGACAACCAGACTTTCTACATCCCGACAGAAACACCTATCGACACGAAGAACGGCGCAACTTATACTCCAAACGACGCATCTTACTGCGACATGGACGGCGACGGCGAATATGAGATAATCCTTAAATGGTCTCCCTCAAACGAGAAGGATGCTGCCAGCTCCGGAACAACCTCTCCTGCTATCTTCGACTGCATCAAGCTCGACGGCACTCGCCTATGGCGCATCAACGCAGGTCACAACTTCTTCACAAGCGCCCACACAATGCAGTTTATCGCATGGGACTTTGATGGCGACGGTTATGGCGAATTTATGATGAAGACCGCTCCCGGCACTATCGACGGAGAAGGCAACTATGTGCTTCTCGGCGATGACGACCCCAACGAGAGCCTTCTCAGCGGACGCGGTAAACAGGACCATGGTTCTGAATACATTACTGTGTTTGACGGCCCAACAGGCGCAGCCCTCGCCACAATCCCTTACCATACTGACTATCAAACAGGTCTGAACTATTGGGGCGACAGCAACCAAAACCGCTCAGAGCGCTACTTGGCAGCCCTCGCCTACCTTGATGGACCAGATGCCAACCCGAGTCCGATTTTCGCACGTGGATACTACTCAGGTGCTTTTGTAGGCGCTTATGACTGGGATGGCACAACACTCAAAGAACGTTGGGTAAGCCGCAACACCACTTCAGGCCAGGGACTATGGGGCGAAGGAGCTCACTGGATATCTGTAGGAGACTGCGACGGTGACGGCTTCCAGGAAATCGTTTACGGTTCGGCAGCTCTTGACCATGACGGTTCACTTCTCTACCGCACAGGACTCGGCCATGGCGATGCTCTGCATCTCGGAGATTTCCTTCCCGACCGTCCAGGATTGGAAGTATTCATGGCACATGAGAAATCACCGTTTGGCTGTGACCTCCGCGATGCAGCTACCGGAGAACTCATTCTCCACATTACCGCAAGCGGCGACACAGGACGCGGACTTGCAGCTCACTTCGATGACTTCTACGATCACTCACAGTTCCTCTACAGCGCATCTGCCGGCGTACATGACTGCGCGGACGGAAAAATGTATGCTGAGAAGTGGGCAATCGGACAAAGCGGCGCAGGCATCAACAACCGTATATACTGGGATGGAGACCTCTACGACGAATTCTTCGACAAGAGCATCATCGCACATTGGAACCATGAGAACGCCTGGTTTGACCGCTACAAAGTAAACAACGGCAACTACGTGATAGGTAAGCTCAACAACAGCTCCAAGTTCAATCCATGCGTCCTCGGTGACCTTCTCGGAGACTGGCGCGAGGAAATCGTAACTTGGGATGAAAGCAACAACTACCTCATCATCAATGCTACCAGCTATCCTACTACCTACAGAATCCCGCACCTGATGGATGACCTCAACTACCGCGTACAGGTAGTGAACCAGAACTGCTGTTACAACCAGCCTCCTCACCTTTCTGTAGACCCATCTATTGTCTATGCTGACAACCCCAACCACGCTGAGCAGAAAAACGACTCTTCCGCAGTGTCTGACATCGAAGCTGAAAACAATGAATCCGACGCAATCTACACTCTTGAAGGCCTACGCATCGAGCGCATCACTGCTCCTGGCCTCTACATCATCAACGGCAAGAAAGTTATAGTGAAATAATCGAAACACTTGATAAGACAGAAAAGGAGTCGTTCCATTCGGGACGACTCCTTAATATTTTTGTTCAATTTTATTTATAGGGATGTCAATTGATGCTCTATGCCAGCTTGACGAAGTTTTTCTAAGGCTACGGAATATCCAGCATCCACCTTGTCTGGATAATGGGCATCAGTGCTTAGAATCAGCCGAGCATTATATTTCTTAAGCAAGGGCCACCATCGCTCCGAAGGGAAGAATCTTTGACCTGAGTCGTACTTCTTTGTATTGATTTCTACTATCACTCCTTTCGCCGCAGCAGAGGCAATCACTTGCTCCACCAAAGCAGCATACCAAGATTGGTCTTCTAAATCGGGCTGCGCATGGCTGCCATTATCGCCTATCTTATCAAGATGGCCAATGATGTCGAATCCACCTTTATCGAGCATTTCAAGTTCCTCCGCGAAATAAGTATGCACTACATAGTCCAAATCTCCGGCATATTCCGATTCGAGATACTTAAGGAATCGCTCTGCCGGACCATCCACATCGACAGGATGCCCATCCTGAGAACGCACAAAATGCACAGATCCTATCCTATAATCAAGAGGAAGGGAATGGAAGTAATCGATATGCGGACCGAAATCATCAGAAATATAATCCACTTCCATACCTGTAAGAATCCTCAAATTGCCCTCATACGCCTTCTTCAGGCGATTTGATTCGGCAATGTAGGCATCTACATCCTCCTGCTTCATATTAGCTCCAGAGGGGCAACAGATAGGACTGTGAGGTGATACTCCCCATGTAGAAAATCCAGCATCGCAAGCGGCCTTAGCCATTTCAGCCATTGATGCTCGCCCGTCGCAAAACTCAGTATGACTGTGTAAGTTTTCCTTCTTGGCCATGACTCACTGTTTAGTTTCCAAAGAAATGATGCTATTGCGCATCTGTTTAAGCTCCTGAGTCATTTGGTCGCGTTTCTTTTCTAATTCGAGAATCTGACCGCGTAAGGATGCTCCTGCTGAATTATGATATTTTTTTCTGAGATCAGTCAATTTTTTGTCAAGTTGTACTTTCTCTTCCGAGGCCTTCTGATAGCTCTGCATCTCAGTTCTTGCCTCTTTACTGGAGAAGTCGGAAAGTCGACGAGCCACTCTACCTCCAGGCAAGGGGAAAATGAAGTCCGGTCGTGCACTTGTCTTCTGCTCCTGGCTTCTTTCTTGGATTCCCTTTTGTATAGCCTTATAGTCGGTGTCTGGGTCTTGAGTTAAAGATATGTCGCTTACTCTTGCGAGCGGGATAATGTCGTCTTCATCTTCCAAGATATAGTTCTTTCTTACATCATTGGTCTTGTAAATATACACAGATACCTGACCGTCGAGCTTGTTCCTGTCAGTGACCCACCACCCTATGCCATTGTCTTCATCAATGGCCATCATGTATTCGTTGTATGGGGAGTTAAATGGATAGCCGAGACTGATAGGCTGGCGGAAATCACCGGTATCTGAGTCTTTGGAAGCTACGAAAAGGTCGTATCCACCCATACTTCCTTCGCCATCGGAAGAGAAATATAGAGTCAGACCATCAGTGAGCATAAATGGATTGCGTGCGTTTCCTCCATCATTGAGGTTGTCGCCAGCGGAGTGAGGATCCTCCCAGTTTCCATCCAAAAGGCGCTCACTTTGCATGATGACCTCCTTGCCATCCTCATCTAACTCCGACCACATCAATGCATCTCCTGACTCTGTTGAGAATGCGAAGTCTGACTGATTGCTGCGTTGCTTAAGGATAGATGCATCCGGCTCAAGAAGTTTTCCGCCAGCAGCAGGCAATTTGATAGATCTGAAAAACTCCTCGGCTGGAACGTCGATTCGGTCAATGACCTCGATTTTCTGGACATTTTCGAGTGCATTTTCAGCTATCTCGAGTTGTCGCTCATAGGTCGCAAGCAGTTGCTCGCCATTTGCATTGGGCGTTTTCTTAAGGCTTTTGGCATATTTCTCATAGTTTTCTGCTGCAAGTTCGAAATTATAGTTCATAAAAGCGTCACGACCAGCCTGCAGAAAGTCGCTCTTCGCAACGGGTATTCCCGCTACGAATGCAAGTGATCCAATTAAAAACCTATATTTTGTATTATATGCTTTCATAAGGAAGAGAAAAGGAACTTAAAGTCCTCCATATATATAACAAAAAAATGCCAATATATATTATAAGGGGCAGACACTTCTTAAGAGTATCTGCCCCGTAGAAATACGTCAGTCGGGAATTATTCTGCAGTCTGCTCGTTGAGGAGGCGAATCATTTCGATTGCACTCTTCGGGATGCGTGTGCCAGGGCCGAATATAGCAGCCACACCAGCATTATAGAGGAAGTCGTAGTCCTGAGCTGGAATCACACCACCTGCAGTCACGAGGATATCCTCACGGCCAAGCTTCTTGAGCTCCTCGATCACCTGAGGAACAAGAGTCTTGTGGCCAGCAGCGAGTGAGCTGACACCAAGGATGTGAACGTCGTTCTCCACAGCCTGACGGGCAGCCTCAGCCGGAGTCTGGAAGAGCGGACCCATATCGACATCGAAGCCGCAGTCAGCGTAGCCGGTAGCTACTACCTTAGCACCACGGTCGTGGCCGTCCTGACCCATCTTGGCGATCATGATACGTGGCTGGCGACCTTCGCGCTTAGCGAAATCAGCCACTGCCTTGCGGGCTTCCTCAAATTCGGGATCACCCTTTTCTTCGCTTGAATACACTCCTGAAATGGTTTTGATGATTGCTTTATAACGTCCTACAACAGCCTCGCATGCATCGGAGATTTCACCGAGAGATGCGCGAAGACCAGCAGCCTTGACTGCGAGATCGAGAAGGTTGCCCTTGCTCGGATCCTTGACAGCTTCAGTAATGTCGGCGAGAGCCTTCTGTACTGCTTCTTCGTCGCGGTTCTTACGGAGGTCTTCAAGACGTGCACACTGCTCGTTGCGAACCTCAGTATTGTCGATCTCGAGGATATCGATAGGATCCTCGTGGTCAAGACGATATTTGTTGATACCGATAATGGCCTGCTTGCCGGAGTCGATGCGAGCCTGAGTGCGTGCAGCTGCCTCCTCGATCTTCATCTTCGGCAGACCAGTCTCGATAGCCTTAGCCATACCGCCGAGTTTCTCAATTTCCTCGATGTGAGCCCAAGCCTTTTCAGCGATTTCGTTAGTGAGAGCCTCTACGTAGTAGCTGCCACCCCATGGGTCAACCTGCTTTGTAACGTAGGTTTCTTCCTGGATATAAATCTGAGTGTTACGAGCGATACGAGCAGAGAAATCGGTAGGAAGCGCGATAGCCTCGTCAAGAGCGTTGGTGTGGAGAGACTGAGTGTGGCCGAGGACGGCACCCATAGCCTCTACACAAGTACGACCTACGTTGTTGAAGGGGTCTTGCTCAGTAAGCGACCAGCCAGATGTCTGGGAGTGAGTACGAAGAGCGAGTGATTTCGGGTTCTTAGGATTGAACTGCTTCACGATGCGAGCCCAAAGCATACGGGCAGCACGCATCTTTG
>CAZIAX010000084.1:0-9629 GCA_964537745.1 uncultured Sangeribacter sp. | reverse complement strand
CTCTTTCCGTGGCCTCGGATGGGAAAGCTGCCTGGGAAGGCAGCGCTCCATACTGGGTCCGGCACGGAGTGGACCGTCAGGCCTCGGGCCTCCGTGAGGAAACCGTCAGGCAATGATAAATTATAAATGATGAATGATGAATTATCATTCGTCGCTTATGATTTGATGGTAGATGGAGGTCACTCTTGACTCACCACTGGTCTGGGGAAGTCTGCTGGGAAGCCTGGCTCCCGACCAAGCGCCGCCCTCTGGCTGTCGCGCCGAACCCGATCATTGGATCTTGTTTCCGAGTGCAAAATTAATATATAAATTAAGTAAATGCAATAGTTATAGAGTTAATAAAAGTTAAAATAATAAATATTACTGAGGATTGGGGTATTTTTTGGGAAATTGGAGGATATTTTGGCTCGAAAAACGCGAAAAGCGCGAGAATCTCGATGATCTCGATTGGGAGGCCGCTGTTGGATGAGCAGAAGCTTATGGCGGAGACAGCTTCGCGCTGGTATTGGAACGGTATTGGGACGCGCGAACCCTACGGCTTCCGCCTCGGCACTATCTTTGGCGGCTGAAGCCGCAGCCGGTAAGAGAGATTTTAGGACAATGGCATGCGGAATGAAGGGGATTTGGGGAAATTTGAGAAAAAAAATAAAATTAGTCTATGCAAACATTAAATATTTTACAAAGAGTATTTGTATGATAAACAAAAACTTATTAACTTTGTAGAGAAAACTAAGAGCGCATGGAATATTTCAGAGAACAAGATGCTTATATAGCTAAAATGATAGTGATTCGTCCACAGTTTTTCATTCCAGTCCTTCGTCTAATCAGCGAATGTGCTAAGAAGGGATTTATGGATCGTCGGTCACTTATGATTGAGTTGGAAGCGGCTCGAAACCAGTCGATGGACTTTGCTAAATTCGAGGAGAGAATCAATAAGTTCCGGAATGATTTTGGGAACAGAGTGGTTGATGCCAAAAAGAAATTTGATGCCGCTAATGATGGTATCGATAAAGTAATAGAAGGTCTGGAAAAGCAGACAAAAGCCCTACGTCAAGTTAAGGCTAACTTTGAGGCTTCAGAACATAAACTTATGAAAGCAAATGAAATGGCTGAAGAGAATCTTACTGTTAAGAAGCTGACATATGGCGCACCTACAGTTCGACGGATGATAGAAGCATCTGAATAACTTAACAAATTGAGATCAGTACGAATCTAAGGGCACATATGAAGGAATAACATTACTCTCTAATGATTTTTGAAAAATTAGTAGGGTGTTCAGTTTACTGTTCCAAATCTTGGATAAAAACGCTATCACAAATCGCCTCTCCGAGGCTACTGAGTCTTTAGCTTCACCCCAGGCTGAAGCCTGGGGTTTCGACACAATAACAGCTCTCCGAGCTGAGTATTAACTTCAAAAAAATGGTATTGGCAACTGAACACTCTAAAAAATTAGTAATATATGAAGATATGAGAATATTGAATTTGATTGTAAAGCAGGTGTTTTTTGACCAGATACTTGCTGGCACCAAGAAAGAAGAGTATCGCGACGTAAAGCCCACTACCATGAAGAAGTATCTTCGTGTGGCTTGCTGCGGTCAGGAATTTGATGGTTTTAAGCCGGCTCTTCATACTATCAGCCGGGTGGGGAGACGGGGGGCCATAAGCGCAACATAATGTGCTTTTAAATTTGGTGGGTTGGGGGAAAATGTGTATCTTTGCTGACGGAAACCCTTGGTCGGATAGATTGAGGGGATAGTGTGAGAGCTGAGTTCCTATTTAAGTGTTTATAATGGACGGGGTTAGTGCCGTCCGATGTTTTCCATAAAATCAATTTAATATGAAGAAATGTTTTACTTTACTTGCGGCATCGCTTGCAGTCGTCGGAATGCAGGCTGCCGACCAGGTGTTTGGGGTGGATTTCTCTACCGCGACAGCTGATGACTTCGCCAAGTGGACAGTGGTGGATGCGAATGCAGACGACACCACATGGAAATTTGCTGATGATGCGGTGCCGAGCCACGTGTTTTATTCCTACAGTTATGCTAATCAAGGCGATGACTGGCTGATATCTCCAGCTGTCAATATTCCCGAAGCCGGACTGTATGTGATATCTCTCGAATGCTATGGCAGTTCCTATGGCGAAAATCTTGAGGTCTTCACCGGCAATGCTCCTACAGTAGAAGGCATGACATCAAAAGTCGCATCCTATGAAGGACTTCGTGCTGAGACAAAAGGAGACTTGATATTTGTTGATGCACAACCAGGCGACCTCTATCTCGGTTTCCATGCCTTTTCTCTGCCTGACAAATGGCGTCTGTATGTCAACAAGGTACAGTTGCTAAAGGCATCCAATCCAGTAGATATCCTTGTGTCGGGCATTGTCTCTCCAGTCTCCGGCGAGGGCTTAGGCAATGAGGCTGTCACAGTTACTGTCACCAATTCAGGTCGCGTGGCAGTGGATGGTTTTGACGTAAGCTATTCTCTCAACGATGGAGAGGCAGTCACCGAACATTGCGCTGCCACTCTCGGCGTTGGGGAAAGCATCGACTTCACATTTGCCACCAAAGCTGACCTCTCCCAGGGTCACTTCACCCATACACTCAAGGCATGGACATCGCATCCTGATGACCTCAACCCAGCCAATGACATGGCGACTGCCGAGGTTAAGCACATCGCTCCGGCTGCAGTGCCATACTTCATGGGATTTGAGCCTACAGACGATCTGTCAGGCTTCACCTTCCTCAATCTTAACAATGACGACGGCGACTGGGGACAGAATATCGATTCTTTCTGGTTGATAATGGCACGCACAGGATATGGCAGCCTTTGCTACAACTACGCAAAGCAGCAAGCCGATGACTGGGCAATGTTTGAGCCTATTGAGGTTGAGCCTGGCTACTATGCGGTAAAATTCTGGTATTCCGCTACCGAGAACCATAAGGAGAGACTCAGCGTCTTCTACGGCAACCAACCCACTCCCGAGGCAATGACCAACCTCGTAGTGGAGCTTGACCCAATCGAAAACCCGAAGTATCAAGAATCAATCAGCATTATCAAGGTCGAGGAAGCAGGACGAATCTACTTCGGCTTCCATTGCTATAGCGACGCCGACGAAAACTGGCTCTGCATCGATGACTTCTCAGTGACTGCAGTGGATCCGGACATGAACGATATCATGATCACCCGTATCGTTAATCCTACCGACTATATGTTTGCCGCAAGCACTCACGATGTGGACTTCCGCATACAGAATGTTGGCATCAATGACGCTGCTCTTACCATCAACTATTATATTGACGGTCAACTTCTGAAGAGTACCAAGCAGGAGATCCGTGCCTCCGAGATCAAAGATGTGAAGGAGAGCGAACTTATTCCTATTGACCTTGCTCCAGCTACCCACGTCTTCAAAGTAGAGGTGCTTGCCGACAATGACTCCGACCTCAGCAACAATGTGATTGAGAAGAGTTTCATAGTGCTTGGCAATCCAGTAGCAATGTGGGATTTTGAAGATGGTGTGCTTCCTTCGGATATTACGTTCCGCAAGGAGGATTCAGCTACAGATCATCCTGATGCTGGCGAAGAGTTCAACGCTGATGGTTTTGGAATCTTCAATCTTGAGCATTATCTCTTAGGACACCATGCACTTGCAGTAAACACTTGGTTTACTGAGGACCGCTCTGCCGACCGCTGGGTAGTTCTTCCTCAAATGTCAGTGACAGGTCCTGACGCTCATTTCTCATGGACAGCAAACTCTTATAATGAGAAATTCCCTGAGTATTATGAAGTGAAGGTGTCCAGCTCTGAAGACACATGGTATAACTATTCCAGTCTCTATAAAAACACAGCAGAGGAAGTATCTCCACAGACCCATGGCGTAAGCCTCGCTGAATATGAGGGTAAAGATATTTATATCGCTATTAATGTCCGCACGTCCAATGGCGAAGTTCTTATCCTTGATAACTTAGGAGTCTATGGCGATATCAAGCTGAACACTTCGGGTGTGGCTTCAGTCGCTGATGGCAGCTCCGCTATTAAGGTTGAAGGCAACCTTTTGAAAGTGTATGGAGCAGAGGCTTTCTCAATTGAAGTCTTTGCTGCTGATGGCAAACTGGTAGGCAAGTCTTCTGGCAATGTCATGGATCTCTCAGGTATCGCCAAGGGAATCTATGTGGCACGCGTGGCTACTGCTTCTGGCGTACTTACACTGCGTTTTGCACGCTGAGAGTCATAACTACATAATAATGGGGCATCGTAAGGTTTTGTTTACGATGCCCTTGATTTTTAGGGTTTTAGTCTTTGTTTTAGTTAGGGGGAGACGGCACGGCGGAGGCGAGGACGCCTCCATTCCACGGCTACGCAGTAGGGGAATTTACTTGCTGGGAGGGAGGCAGGCTATTATCCAAAGATTGGAAGGTGCGGATGGGAGTGTGATTTTGCCGTCTTTTACAGTGGCTTTTTGGCCGGAGTAGAGTTCGGTCAGTTCGTCGCCGTCTTTGAAGTAGGGGGAGACCTCGAGGGGTTCTCCTGCAGTGGCATTTAGGCGGATGAGGATGGTGTCGGTGTCGGTATATCTTAGGCATGTGTGGGAGTCAAGGGTCACTTGTTTGCCGTAGCCAATTGAGGGGTGCGATTTTCTTATGTTGGCGAGTTTTTGAAAATGATGGAGCAGGTCGGTATCTATGGAGTCCCAATTCATGTCGGAGCGGAAAGCTTGGGCACTGTCTACATTATATTGGGCGTCGCTGAGAGGGCGTCCGGTCTCGTCGCCGTAAAAAATCTGTGCTATTCCTGGAGCCAAGAGTAGGGTAGTGGCGCAATCCTGCATGTTGTCCATATCCGCATCTCGGTGATAAGAGTTGTTGAGGTAGTTGAAGGGAAACCAATCGGGATGTGCAGCAATACTGTCGGAATATGCTTGCCACGTGTAGACGATGCTGTCAAGGTCTCCATTTTTCGGGAAGTTGCAGTTTACCATGTTTGAAAAACCCACGTCAGCATACTTCTTCTTATACTCGATGCCTGAGGGTTCGAAGTCTCCAGTCATATAAAAACTGTCGGCCCATTTTGAGGCTTCGTCGGATGGATGGTTTTTTCGCCATCGCGCGAGAGCTTCATTGCAAGCTTGATACAGTTCGGCCCATCGGTTGGTATGGACATTTTCCACAATGTCGCATCTGAAGCCGTCGATACCGAATTCCTCCACCCAAGCGGCAATCCATGCAATCAAGTATTGCGATGGGCTCCAATTTCTATCAACTCTCAGATGTTTTGATGAGGGATTGACCCATGGATCGTTTTCGTTGCCTTCCTTCGCCCATTTTCTTTTTAAGAAATCCGGGATGGCAACGGCTTTGTTGCTCTCATCCTTAAAATCGGGCATGCCGTAAAGGGTAGCTTCGAGGGGATTGTTTTGGTCCCAATCCTCATCGGGCATTCGTATCCAACTACGGTCGTACCAGCCATTCCAGTTCATGCAATTCTCGAAGAAACGGTCGTAACTCCAGTCGCGGATATGGCTGGCTGCCTCAGTTTCAGTAAGACCAGTGTCCGCAAAGCCATATTGCACAGCGTCCAAGAGGGTCGGATAACCGGGGTCGTTAAGGTTTGCCCCGAGCATCACGCGGATACTTTGATTGTGAAGGGTGTCGACTAATTCGCGGAATTCTTCGACGGTGCCATAATTCTTGTCAATCTGAGTATAATCAAGGGGATAATAGCCATGATATCCGTAGTGGGGAAAGTCATTTATCGCACCGCTTCCGGACATCCAACCATGGATTTGCTCGTAGACATCCGTCATCCAAACTACATCAACACCAAGATCTTTGAAATATCCTGCCTTTGCTTTCTGAAGGATACCTTTGAAATCGCCTCCATGGAAAGTTGCGGCATTAAGACGCTCTGAGCCGTAATCAACCCTGCGGCCATAGTTCACATCATTGAGGGAATCACCATTGCAAAATCTGTCGGTGATTAGGAAGTAGACAGTGGCATTGCGCCAATCAAAGTCGCTGTCTGGGTTGGCTATTATGCACTGTGATACGCCAATAATCAGCAAGATAACAAATAAGGTCTTTTTCATCGTGAGAATTTTTGATGCAAAATTACATCAAAGATTCATCTTTTGAAATACTGAAAAATAACCATTTACATTAGATTCATTGCGGTGGCAGCTGTGATGGCTTCCACGGAGTTGCCGACACTCAGTTTTTCGAGGATATTCTGGCGGTGGCGGCTGACGGTGTGGATGCTTATGCCTAATATGTCGGCAATCTGCTTGCTTGGTTTGCCGGCTTGGATGAGTCGAAGCACCTCTTTCTCTCTGTCGGTGAGGATATGGGAGCGACGCTCTGAAAAGTCAGGAGTTATGCATTCACCGGTGCTGCTATTGATAATACGAGGAGAGATGCCGTGACTGTCGGTCTTATTGTCCGCAAAGTCATAGCAGCAAAGGATGAGCCAGATTTTACCGGCAGGGGAGAGATGGAGTATCTGGGTGCTGTTGGCCACCATAACATAGTTGCCCTGTCGGTCTTTGATTCGGATGCTGCAAGTGGCTTTATATGCTAATTTCTTTTCCGGAGGGAGGGCGTCGACGAATTTGAAGAACTCATATTCAAGCATACGTTTATCGACGAGGTCTTCGGGATGGATATTGTTGTAGATTTCATCTTCATCGCTTGAGTCTACTTTTGTCATGTCGGGGGAAAGGCCAAGGAGGAGTCCGAATCGAGACCCGAAAACCCAGCAGGTGTCGCTTGCCGCGTCAGTGACGACACGGCAATCTCCATCCACTTCTGAGCATATGCCGACGCGCTGCAGGGATCTCTCAAGCATTTTGGTGTCGAGAGCTTCCTCTGAGAGCCTTTGGGCCTCATAGATGCTGTTTAGTTCCTTCCTTAGAATATCCATATAGATTCGTCTATGTTTGTTCCAACTGCAAAGTTAGCAATATTCTCAGCAATAATAAAACTAAATAACGGCAAATTTTAATAAAATTTGCCGTTATTTAGTTTGCCTCCCGATGCGCGGTGACGCGCCTGATGGGAAATTAGGCCTTAGATTATTTAGAGACAATTTTTATATTTGCGGGTTTGAGGGCTTTGGAGGTGGCTTTTAGAGTGGCGTTTCCTTTTCGGCCGGAGGATTTCAGGATTGCCATGGCTCGTCCTTTCCAAGTGGTGGCGGAAGAGTCGAAGTATGGATCGGGATCCTTAAGCAGGGCACTCCCTGCGGCTTTCAAAACGGCATTCCCGGCTACAGAGAACTCAATTGGAAACTCTGCATCAGGCACCACTCTTCCTTCTGAATCTACCACTTCTGCCACAACATAGATGAGGTCTTGATTGTCTGCGGCCATCATTGTCTTGTCGGGGGTCAACCTAATAGCTACGGGATCGCCGGCGGTAGACAAAGTGAATGTTTCCATTTCCTTGCCATCAGCATCCAATGCCACTGCTTTCAATGTGCCGGGCGCATATGGAGTCTCAAAGACAGCAAGGAAATCGTTTGGCTCCCCTGCCTCCTTCTCTCCAATGAGAGTGTCGTTAAGATAAAGGCGGACTTTAGGGTAGCGACTCATTACCTCCACTTCAATCGGATTCCCTTCATGGCCTTTCCAGTTCCAGGATTCCCAAGTAGGCCAAACGCTCCACATGGTAGTCTTTACTTCGCCATAGTATCCATTTGGTTCACGGACGGCCATATATAGTTTGGCATCATCGTTGTAAAGCATATCCCTGTAGTGGGAAATAGGTTTTCTCCATCCTGTTATGTCCACATCTCCGCAATATGAGCCATGCCATGGCCATTGGAAAGCCATCCACTGCTCACCTTCGGTCTCTCCTTTATAGAAATAGCGTCCAAGCCCAGACTCTCCGAGATAGTCAAGACCTGTCCATACGAAATCTCCTATCACATAAGGATTCTCCTTAACCTTATGCCAGTTGGAGGCTGCGTCGCGAGGGTAAGATTCAGTCTGCCACATTATTCTTTCCGGACATCTCTCATGATCGCTTTCGGATTTATGTATCATATAATTGTAGCCTACAATATCCAGAGCCTCTGCATGGGGGTCGTAGATCTCCCAGTCGCGATCCCAAGCGCAAAGAGCCTCTGTCACAGGACGAGTGGGGTCAAGGCGTCTGCACTCGTTGGCAAATTTTCGAGCAGTTGTGATTACTCCGATATGCTTGCGCTCAATCACCTCGTTGCCGATGCTCCAAGCGATGATGGACGGATGGTTTCGGTCGCGGCGAACCATGTCGCCAACATCCTTCACTCCCCATTCGTCGATCCATAGATGATAGTCGCCGGCATTCTTCTTATCACGCCAGCCGTCAAAAGCCTCATCAATAACGAGCATACCCTGACGGTCGCACTCATCGAGGAAAGCGGGAGAGGGAAGATTATGGCTCGTGCGGATAGCATTAAATCCAGCTTCCTTCATCAGGCGTACCTTCCGCGCCTCTGCTGCATCGAAAGACGCTGCGCCCAACATACCATTGTCATGGTGGACGCACGCCCCATTGAGAAGGATGGGCTTGCCATTGAGTTTGAATCCGTCTTCGGCTGAACAACTGATGGTGCGGATGCCGAAATTTTCACTTATGTTGTCAATAGTTTTGCCCTCATCGAGGAGGGAAAGTTGCAGTGTATAAAGGGAAGGGGACTCGACGCTCCAAAGCATTGGGGCGGATACTTTCAATGTTCCTTCTGCTTTTGACCCATTGACAGGAATGACAGAATTTGCGACAACTTTTCCTGCAGGATCAAGCACTTTTACATCAGCCTTTATGTCGTGGCTGTCAGAGAGGCCATCGACATCAAATGCGACTTTGACGGAAGCTTCTGTATCGGAAACCTGCGGAGTAGTGATGAAGAGAGACCATGGAGCCACTGAGATTTCTCCGGTTTTAATCAAGCGGACGTGGCGATATATTCCAGAGCCAGTGTACCAACGTCCGCTTCTCTCATGGGAATGATCCACCTCCACTACAATCGTATTCAAACCTGCATGGAGATAGGGAGTGACGTCGTAAATGACAGAGGAATAACCGTAAGGACGGAAACCGACTTCATGACCGTTGACCTTAAGGGTCCAACGCTCGTAGACTCCTTCGAAAAGCAAGGAGTATTTAGAATCGGCAAGATCCTTTGCCGTGAGGTCAATCTTCTTCTCATATGTGCCCTTTCCTCTGGTCACAAAGCCACCCTCATTGTGGGCAGCTGCTGTACTGTCGAATGGAAGCTCTATACTCCAATCGTGAGGGAGATCAACTATTTTGGTAAAGGGCTGGACAGAAGATCCGGAATCAGGGACGAGTGAGAATTTCCAGCTATCGTCGAGAAGTCGGGATTCTCTTGCCGGTGCTGGAAGAGAAATGGCAGCAAACATTAAGGCAGCCGCGAAAATCGTTTTCTTCATTCGGTGTCGGTATTAGATGAAAGGTATAAGTATGCTAACTATGTAATAGGAGACCTATTTAATATTATAACGTAACAGAGAGAAAATCGGATAAACTATCCTTCATATACATCAGAAACCTCAAATTTCAATAAAGAAATTTGAGGTTTCTGATGTATATGAAGTTATCGGTCTATGAGTTTAAATGTAGGAGTTTTTCAGC
>CAZIAX010000083.1:0-9665 GCA_964537745.1 uncultured Sangeribacter sp. | reverse complement strand
TATAAATTTTCGTGCATACCACGATTTTTAATATCTCATGCAAGATTAATGATATATGGGTTATAAGACGTTACGCTAACTTTGCGACAAAATTCTTACTAAACCCATATAACATGAAAAAATCATTTCTCATTGCAATCCTGACGTTCCTGATGGCTTTTAACGCCCAGGCTCAGAACATCACAGTGCATGGGACTGTTGTTTCAGCCACTGACAATGATCCGCTTATAGGAGCGACAGTCATTTGTGGTATTGAAGGGCCAAACGGAGTCGCCACCGACTTCGACGGTAACTTCACGATAACAGTGCCTGAAGGTGCAAACCTCATCATCTCTTACATCGGTTATCAGACCAAGACAGTCATGGCTGAGCCGGAAATGACAATCGCACTTGAAGAAGACACCCCACTTCTTGACGAAGTAGTGGTAGTTGGATATAGTACGCAACGCAAGGTCGATGTCACGGGTGCAATCACCTCTGTAGATGTTAAAGAAATATCAAAGCAAAACGAAAACAACCCCATCAAAGCACTTCAAGGTAGAGTGCCTGGAATGAATATCTCTGCTGACGGCGGACCAAGTGGAGCTGCTTCTGTGCGGATACGTGGTGTAGGTACACTCAACAATAATGATCCTCTCTATATAATTGATGGAGTCCCGACCAAAGGTGGTATGCACGAGCTTAATCCGAATGATATCGAGTCAATACAAGTGCTTAAAGATGCAGCATCAGCCTCTATCTATGGTTCACGTGCAGCCAACGGCGTTATAATAATTACCACGAAAAAAGGCAGCAACCTCAAGATAACATTGGACGCATCTGTTGCAGCTCAGTTCTATACCCATAGCTTGAAAGTCTTGAATGCAGAAGGTTTTGGACGTGCTATGTGGCAGGCATTCGTAAACGGTGGAGAAGATCCCAACACAAATGGACTCGGCTACAAGTATAACTGGGGATATGACTCTTATGGTTACCCTGTGCTTCATTCAATATCAATGGACAAGTATCTTGACGCTGCAGGTATCACTCCGGCGGCCGACACAGATTGGTTTGACGAGACCACACGAACAGGTGTAGTACAGAACTACAACATGACTGTCAGCGGAAGCACTGAGAAAATGAGTGCATTTTTCTCACTCGGTTACTATAAGAATATTGGCATTATAAAATACACTGATTTCGAAAGACTTTCAGCTCGCACCAACACCGAATTCAAGCCTTTCGGCAACGTTCTAACTATCGGCGAACACTTTACACTCAACAGGACCAACGAGGTTCAATCTCCGGGTGGATTCCTACAAAACGTGCTTCAGGCCAACCCCTCACTTCCTGTATATACATCAGAAGGGGAATATGCTGGTCCGGTTGGTGGATATCCTGACAGAGAGAATCCGCTTGCACGCCTTGAACGAAACAAAGACAACAGATATTATTACTGGCGCCTTTTCGGCGATGCATACGTAAATATAAATCCATTCAAAGGATTTAATATCCGCACCACCTTTGGTCTCGACTATGCTCAGAAAATGCAGCGTTTCTTTACCTATCCTATCACGGAAGGAAACGTGGCAAACGCTACAAACGCAGTAGAAGCAAAACAAGAACACTGGACCCGTTGGATGTGGAATGCAGTGGCAAACTACAACATCGATTTCAGCAAGAGCCATCTGGACGCTCTCGTCGGTATAGAGCTTAACCGAGAAACAGCCAACTGGTTTTCCGGATACAAAATGGATTTCTCCGTTCTGAACACAGACTATATGTGGCCCGATGCAGGTGTTGGACAGGCACAGGCATATGGGTCAGGCGATGGTTTCTCTCTTGTATCCTTCTTCGGCAAAGCCAACTATTCTTTCGACGACCGATATCTTGTAGGCCTTACTCTACGCTATGACGGATCTTCTCGCTTCGGCGCCAACAACCGATACGCGACGTTCCCATCTGTTTCTCTCGGATGGCGTATCAACAATGAGTCATTCCTGAGAGACTACTCATGGCTCAACGACCTTAAGCTCCGTCTTTCATGGGGACAGACTGGTAATCAGGAGATCAGCAATCTTGCTCGCTACTTTGTTTACGTACCGAATTATGGTGTAAGTGAATCCGGCGGTCAAAGCTATGGTACTTCCTATGATATAGCAGGCACCAACGGCGGATCAATACTCCAATCCGGATTCAAGCGCAATCAGATCGGCAATCCCGACATTAAGTGGGAAACTACCACACAATACAACTTGGGTCTCGACTGGTCTATGTTTGGTTCACGCTTCTTCGGTTCTCTTGATCTATATTACAAGAAGACCACAGACATTCTCGTAGAGATGGTAGGCATAGCCGCAATGGGCGAAGGCTCATCTCAATGGATCAATGCAGGTGAAATGAACAACAAAGGTCTTGAGCTCAACATGGGCTACCGAAACGACACCTCCTACGGGCTACATTACGAAGTTACCGGAAACATCTCATCATACCGTAATAAAATCACAGCAATCCCAGCCACTTTGGCCGCTAACGGCACTTTCGGTGGCAACGGTGTCTACAGTGTTATTGGCCACACATATGGAGCACAGGCTGGGTATGTCGCTGACGGAATCTTCCGCAATCAGGAAGAAGTTGACAACCATGCGATCCAAGAAGGAGCCGCACCTGGCCGTATCAGATGGAGAGACCTCGACAACAACGGCGTAATCAATGAAAAAGACCAGAAGTGGATATTCGACCCAACTCCTGACTTTACCTACGGTCTGAACGTCTATCTTCAGTACAAGGATTTTGACTTCTCCATGTTCTGGCAGGGTGCACAAGGTCAAGATGTAATTTCCGACCTTAAGAAAGAAACAGATCTCTGGAGCGGACTCAATATTGGTTTCCTAAACAAAGGTGCCCGTCTTCTCGACGCTTGGACTCCTCAGAATCCTGACTCATCAATACCCGCACTCAGTCGTTCTGACATCAACAACGAGAAACGTGTTTCTACATTCTATGTTGAAAATGGTTCTTACCTTAAACTCAGAAACATCCAGGTTGGATACGTTCTTCCCTCCAAACTGGCGGAGAAACTCAAAATGCAGAAACTTCGCTTCTACATCAGCGCACAAAATCTGCTGACCTTCAAGAGTAAGTCATTCACTGGTGTTGATCCGGAAAACCCCAACTATGGTTATCCCATTCCCACCAACGTGACATTCGGTTTCAATGTTACATTCTAATCCAAACAGAGACTACAATGAAAAAATTTATATATACGGCGGCTGCAATGATGGCAATAAGTCTGACCAGCTGCAACAGCTTCCTTGACGAGCAGACACCACAGGGAACCCTGAACGACACACAGGTTCTGAATCCCAAATACGTAGATAATCTTGTCATTTCCGCGTATGCGGGATGGATCTCTATAGAGGATATAAACTCTTCTTTCTCAATGTGGAACTATGACGTTCGATCTGACGACGCTTACAAGGGTGGCAACGGCACCGAGGATGGCGACGTATTCCATGCCCTTGAAATATCACAGGGAATCATGACAACAAACTGGAATATATCCGATATGTGGGATCGCCTTTACAAAGTCCTTTCAAGAGCAAATGCAGCGCTCGCAGTGCTTGAAGATATGAACAGTGACACATATCCACTTCGCGACCAGCGTATTGCTGAAATGAGATTCCTACGTGCCCACGGCCATTTCCTATTGAAACGCCTATATAAGAACATTCCGTTTGCGATGGACGCAAAAATGTCTCCGGCAGAATACAACAATCTTGAGAATACAAGATACAACAATAATGAAGGATGGCAGTTGATTATTGACGACTTCAAATACGCATTCGACAATCTACCCGATATCCAAGTCGAAGTTGGTCGTCCTAACAGAGCTGCAGCCGCTGCATATCTTGCTAAGACATATATGTACAAGGCATACCGTCAGGATGATCCTAAATCCAACCAGGTGACCGGCATCGATGAAGAAGACCTTCTTAACGTGGTCAAATACACCGAGCCTTCCATTATGGCAGCCTCAGGATGCGCACTTGAACCTGATTTCCACAATAACTTCCGTCCGGAACCAATTTTCGAAAACGGCAAGGAATCAATCTGGGCAATGCAATACTCATTCAACGACGGTACGAACCACGGCAACTGCAACTGGTCGTATGGTCTGATAGTGCCCAATATCCCCGGCGTGACAGATGGTGGTTGTGATTTCTATAAGCCTACCCAGAACCTTGTCAATGCATTCAAGACCGATGAGAACGGACATCCTTTCTTTGACACATTCAATGATAAAGACTATGACATGAAATCAGACTATGCGGATCCTCGCCTGTTCCTGACAGTAGGAATGCCTGGCACTCCATATATGTTCAATAAGGATTTCATCATGGACAAGACTGCGACCTGGAGCCGAAGCAACGGCCTTTACGGATATTACGTGACACTTAAGCAGAATGTCGATCCAGGAAGTGAGTTCCTCGTAAAAGGTGGCTGGTGGGGTTCTCCCATGAACCGTATAGTGCTACGTTATGCCGACATTCTTCTCCTACGTGCTGAGGCGCTAGTTCAACTAAATCAGAAAATTCCAGAAGCTATTGAAATAGTCAATACACTTCGCGCAAGGGCAAGGCAGAGTGTAGGTATGACTTCTGACTATGAGCAGCTTTACGGAGTCAGAATGAATATTCGTCCCTACGACGGATCTTATGGAAAAGACGACGCACTGAAAATTGTCAAATTCGAACGCCGTCTGGAGATGGCTATGGAAAGCGAACGGTTCTTTGATCTCGTGCGTTGGGGCGAGGCCGATCAGGTACTAAACAAATATTATGCTGACGAAGCCGACAACTGCGCTATATACTCTACAGCCAACTTTACTCCGAACAAGAACGAATACCTTCCCATACCGTTCTCTCAGCTTAGTGCTTCAAATGGTCATTACAAACAGAACATTGGTAATTGGTAATAATCTTTGTTATGAAACATCTTATTAATTCAATATCTATCTTTATTCTGGGGGTAATCATGTTTGCCCTGCAGTCTTGCGACAACAACAATAAAAGCGATCTGTCGCTCAATGGTGATACCCGAATCGAATCAATCAAAATCAGTGGATTCACCGGTGTGATTGACCATAAGGCGAAAGTCGTGAGCGTAAATGTCTCTACTGAGACAGATCTTTCTGACCTCCGGATAGAGGAGATTACTCTGAGTCTCGGCGCCACCTGCGACTATCCTGTAGGAACCAAGTTCGACGGAACTATACCTCGTTCAATCAAAGTCACTAACGGAAATGTATTTTCTGCCTACACTGTAAGCGTAAAACATGACAATGTTGAGTTCCTGACATTCATGCTCGATGGAAAGTATTCCGGAACCATCGACAATTTCGCACGCACCATTCAGTGCTTCGTCCCGATGGAAGCGGATTTAAGGTCTATGCAAGTGGTTTTCACAGTCAATGAAGGAACTACTGTAACTCCCGAATCTGGTTCGTTGATTGATTTCTCTCAACCTGTAAAATTCACCGCCACTCAACGAACAGCCGTAATTGAATACACAGTTACTGTGATCCAGGATGACATGTCACAGTCTCCGAAAGCTTTTATCGGCAACTCCTATGCTCTGGAAGGACTCGGCGACGAAGCAAAGGCTGCCTGCCAGTGGATGCTCGAGAATGTTCCCAATACTCGTTACATATCTATACAAGATATAATAGACGGTCGCGTCAAGCTCGACGATTTCAAGATGGTTTGGTGCCACTTCGATTGGACAGACTGGCCCGGACAGCTTTGGGATTCACGCGATCAATTCAATAGCTACTGGCTAAGAGGTGGAGCAATCCTTGCTTCTCGCGATGGAGCCCGATATATCAATGACGTATGGCGTATCGCTAAAGACCAGCAAAGTCCAAACAATATGTTTGGCGGCGACAATTATGAGACTCTCACTGACGACCTCGGCTTCACAATCACCGGCCACGAGTCACATCCTCTTTACAAGGACTTGGATATTGATGCCGACAATCGTGTGCTGCTTCTATCAAAGGGATGCTCCAATACAAACCGTACACTGCAGTGGGGAGCAGACTGGGATCCATATGGATCAATGGAAGGCTGGGAAGAGCGTACAGGCGCAAAGGCTCTTGCCTCCGGTCACGATTATGACATCAACAGAGTGACTATCGCGGAATTCGAACCTTATGAGGCATTAAAAGGGTTTACATCAGGACGCGTCATCACAATTGGTACACCCGCTTATGAATGGTATGACAAGAACGGTATTGACAATCCTTATCGCGAGAATATGATCAAACTCACCAAGAATGCCATCAACTATCTTTGCAAATAAAACAATATAGATATGAAATACAATATGATAATATCCATTCCGGTTCTCGCGGCCACTATGTTGTCAGTTGCCGCATGCAGCAACGACGGACCGGTCCTTACAGATAAGGATCTTGCCAACAGTCAGGTGTACCTTGACACCGATGAGGGAATGAGTCAGAAAATATTCTATAAGCCATATGTAGGTTATGTAGGGGATCCTATGCCATTCTTCGATCCCATAGCGAAAGATTTCAAGGTAATGTACCTTCAAGACTATCGCCCGAATCAGGCACTGACCTATCACCCCATTTGGTGTGTCTCCACCTCCGATGCAGCATCATATGAATCGCTTGGAGAGCTCATACCCTGCGGCAGCGCGACTGAACTTGACGCGGCAATCGGTACAGGTTCTACCATCTACAATGATGGAACGTACTACACATTCTATACAGCCCACTCCCCCAATCCTGCCTCGACAAATGGAATCAACGAAGCCGTGATGCTCGCTACTTCCAAGGATTTCAAAAAGTGGGAGAAGAACCGCGAGCTGCTGATTACTGGTGGCGACACCTACAGCAATTCAGACTTCCGCGACCCATTCGTATTCAAGGGTGACGACAACAGATTCCACATGATTATCTCTACTCGTCTCAATGGTAAAGGAGTGCTTGCAGAATACACATCCGACAATCTTCTCGATTGGCAGTCTGCCGGTGTGTTCATGACTATGATGTGGGACAGATTCTATGAGTGTCCTGATCTGTTCAAAATGGGCGATTGGTGGTATCTTATATATTCCGAGCAGCATGATGCCGTACGCAGAGTACAGTATTTCAAGGGTCGCACACTCGACGAACTAAAGGCATGTACGGCCAACGATGCAGGATTGTGGCCCGATTCTAAGGAAGGATTCCTTGATTCTCGTGGCCTTTACGCTGGCAAAACCGCATCTGACGGCAATGACCGATATATATGGGGATGGTGTGCAACGCGTGCAGGAAGTAGCAATATCGGAAATGCAGACTGGGCAGGAAATCTTGTCGCACATAAGCTGATACAACACAGCGACGGTACGCTAAGTCTCGGAGAGGTGCCGGCAATCGCAAAACTGTTGGCTCAGGAGAAAGCAGAATCAGACTTTACCCTATCTGAAAATCAGTATAAGCTATTCTCACGTCTGGGTACAGAAAACCGTATCTCTTTTGTTGTCAAAACTTCTTCACCTTGGGATAAATTCGGTGTGTCTTTCGCTCGTGGCAATGACTCTGATAAATTCTATTCGATTATAATGAATCCGGAGAACGAAAGCGTACGTAAGATTAATTATGAGGAAGAAGGTGGTATCGGATTTGTCCAGAATACAGATGGATACAATTTCAACACACCGATGGACGGTGTATATAACATCACCATAATCACCGACAATTCCGTCATGACAATGTATGTCAACGAAACTGTCGCTTATACCACCCGTGTATATGGAACAGCGCGCAACTGTTGGTCAATCAACTGTTATTCCGGCAACATTGAGGTTTCTAATCTCAAAATTGCAAAAAATTAATACATTCCACTATTAAACCGTTAATATAAATTTGAGATTTCAAAAGAGGGACGCCGTTACCGGCATCCCTCTTTTGTAATATTTTATCAGTGAGACAGCAGGTAATTATTCAGTTTTTTTTAGGAATTGCGTTGTATAAGTAAAGTAAAAAAGTTAATTTTGCATTCAAATAACACTTAACTTATATTTCATGAAACTTAACCTGAAGATATCAAAAGTATTAATTTACATATCACTACTATTAATTATCCCCGCTTGCAGTAAGGATAATGAAGTTAAGTACAAAATCGGTGTGTCACAATGTTGTGGCGGATATTGGCGTGAGAAGATAAATCTCGAGATGCAGATGGAACTCCTCAATCACCCTGAAGTGCATCTTGAAATACGCGATGCAGAGAATGACAATCTATGCCAGCAGGAAGATGTAAGATATTTCATCAAAAATGGCTTCGATCTCATAATTATTTCACCAAATGAAGCGGAACCTCTTAGCGACGTAGTTAAAGAAGCTAACGAAAAAGGCATACCGGTAGTCACTTTCGACCGTCAAGTAAATGGTGACAACTTCACTGCCCATATGGAAGTGGATAATTATGCCCTCGGAAAGGAAGTGGCTAAATATTTAAGCTCCATTAATAGTAAACCATTGAAAGTATTTGAGATCCGAGGCCCTGAATCTGCATCCCCCGCTCAGCTGCGCCATAAAGGATTCATAGCTGGTGCCGATAGCTATCCAAACATCGAAATATTGGCGAGTGTGTTCGGAAACTGGAGCTATTCCCGTGCGTCGGAACTGGCAGATTCTCTTATAAAAATATATCCTGACGTTGATGCCATATTTGCACACACCGATTTAATGGCGATGGCCGCCTCAAAAGTATTAAAAGAAAAAGGCCGTGACGATATAGCTTTTATAGGCATCGACGGTGATCCAAATCATGGGATAAAAGGAGTCCGAGATGGTGATCTGACCGCTACTTTCCTATATCCTACAGAAGGACAAAGGCTCCTTAACATAGCCCTATCTGTATTGAACGGCCTGCCATACGAACGAATCACACGAATCGAACCGTTATCTCCGATAGATGCATCCAACGCAGACATTATCCTCGCTCAGGATACTTTGCTCAACGAAAGGACCTCTAAGATCTCCCTGCTCAACGATAAGATTGATCAGCAGTTATCACGTTATAATACTCAGAAACTATTGTTATGGGCAGCCGTAGCAATAGTATTGCTGCTCATTGGCCTTGTATTCGTATTGATACGCAGCATCAATGCCAACCGACGCCATCAGAAGGAACTGGAGGTAAAAAACACTCAGCTACAAGATGAAAAAGAAAAACAAGAAAAACTATATGAGCAACTGGAGGAGGCTACCCGCTCTAAACTGATGTTCTTCACCAATGTTTCCCACGATCTTCGCACCCCTCTGACGCTTATTGCGGGTCCGGTGGAGCAAGTTGCCAATGATCACGAACTTTCCACAAAAAACCATTCACTGATGCAAATTGCCAAGAAGAACGTAGCCATATTGCGTCGTCTAATTGACCAAATACTTGATTTCCGCAAGTACGAAAATGGAAAGACAGATCTTAAACTTTCAGAAATCTCATTACCCGCACTATTGAACGATTGGACAGAATCATTCAAGGAAGCTGCCCGAAAGCGGGATATACGTCTCTCCATAGAAATAAAAGAAAGGAATCTTCCTACTGTAGCGATTGACGTAGAGAAAATGGAACGTGTATTCTTCAACCTCATGAGCAATGCCTTCAAAC
>CAZIAX010000082.1:0-9724 GCA_964537745.1 uncultured Sangeribacter sp. | reverse complement strand
AGCTTCTTGACTTCAAGAAAGTGGAAGACAATGCATTGCCTATGGGCTTCCGCCATGAACGCGTTGTCCCGATTGTAGAAAGTATCGCGGAGCGTTTCCGCCCTTCCCTCGAGCATAAGGGGATAGTCCTTAAGGTGGAGTGTCCGGATGCTGAATTGGTCGCGGATATCGATCCGGAGGCTTTTACAAAGTTGGTCAGCAACTTAATCAATAATGCACGCAAATTCACCAAAGACTTTATTGAGGTGAAATGCTTTACGCTTCCAGATGGCAAGCATTTTATGATCAGCGTGGCTGACAATGGTATTGGAATTGAAAAGGAAAATCGTGACAAGATTTTCAAACCATTCTACCAGGTGCTCGACAATATCAACGAGTCAAAGGGTGGCACTGGTCTTGGACTCTCAATCGTGAAAAGTGTGGCAGAAGCCCATGGAGGTGCTATTGAACTTGACAGCACTCCTGGGAAAGGCTCCTGTTTCATGGCTATTTTGCCGTTGAATCAGGAGGGAGCGATCCCATCTGACAAGACGGAGACTGACCTCGAAGAAGATGATAAGTCTTCGATTCACTCCTCAGACTTTGATACAGACGGCAGGCCAGTCCTCCTCGTCGTGGATGACAACGAGGAGATGCTTAAGTTTGTTGCCTCTCATTTCGAGTCTAACTATAAGGTGATTACTGCTGCCAATGGCAAGGAGGCCCTCGACTTGATGGCCCGCAATACGGTAAGTCTTATCATATGCGACTGGATGATGCCTGTGATGGATGGTGTGGAATTCCTAAAGGCTATCAGAGAGAATGAGAACTATAGCCATATCCCATTTGTGATGCTTACAGCTAAGACCGACAACACCTCCAAGATAGAGACAATGCGTTGCGGAGCAGATGCCTACGTAGAAAAGCCCTTCTCCATTGGATATCTTGATGCCCGTATTGAAAATCTGCTTGAGATGCGTCGCTGCTTGAGGGAAAAATATTCGAATTCTCCATTCGAACCCATTACTACTCTTGCCCCCACACAGGTTGACAATGAGTTGCTGGCACGTATGCAGGAACTAATCAACGAGAATTTAGCAAATCCAGACCTCAATGTCGATTTCCTCGCTGAACGCCTCGGCATCAGCCGCAGCGGTCTCTACGACAAAATCCGCAGCCTTGCCGATGTCACACCCCACGAACTGATTCAGCTCTCGCGCTTGAAGAAAGCCGCCGAATATCTTGCCGAAGGAAAATACCGCGTCCAGGAAGTCAGCTACATGGTAGGCATCAACAATAGCAGCTACTTCTCCCGCCTATTCCAGAAGCAATTCGGCGTCCGCCCATCCGAGTTCAAATCCTAAACCATCCCTCCTTTCCAGCCCTCTCCAATTGCATCTACCTTCCCTATTCCATTACAAGGGCATGACATCAGAATTACATAAATATTAAAAAGTTATGTCATATTAAACTTCTGTTTCATTTCGCTTTTTTGAGCTCAAAAATTTGGAAATTTTAAACAACTTTTACTAATTTTGCAAGCAAATAAAACAAACGTCTTATCAGTAACAAAATCAGTAAATCTACATGAACAAGGTATTTTTCAAGACTCAGACCGCTATTATTGCTGGTATGGCCCTCTTGTCAACTACAGCATGTACTGACCAGAACGAGCCAACTTCAACAGAAGGCAATGGAATGAAAGGCACAGTCCCATTCTCTTTCAAGGGTGTTCCCTTCAAGGCCTCGGCAGAGGACGCTGCTGACTTGATGTCGCAGGTCAACGTCTACCACTTCAAGGCTGGAGAATTCTTCCTCCGCACCGATATCGAGGACCCCTATGCAGAAGGCATAGCTCTGCCGACCGACGGCACGACAAAAGTATACTGTGTGTCAGGAATCGATCTCAAGCCAGAAGTCGGAATGAAAGAAGAGGCTCTTCTGAAGACTACCGTCACTTGCAAGGCTGGTGAGCTCAAATCCCCGATATTCTACTCCGGATCTATCGACTTCAGCGAGGAAAACCTGAGCAACGGTCGCCTCGAGATAGAGATGAGACGCGGAGTGGCAAGAATTGACTTCGCAAACACTATCGATCCAGACATCATAATCAATAAAGTAATCGTGGAAGATGCACCCGCATCATCATTCGTTTTCCCGTGCGGAGCAATGCCCGACGAGGCAACTGTGACTTTCTCCCGCGAATTTGACGAGCCATTCCAAGGTGTTGAAAATGGAATGTTCATGATTTTTGAATCAAGCCGCCCTGTCAATGTAAGAGTTCTTGGAGAATACGGCGATACTCCCGTCAATATCCTTACCACTCTCCCATCCGTAGAACGCAACAAGGTCTACACCCTTCAGATCACCAACGTCAACTCCACTGTAGGAGGCTCATTTACCTACAAGGATTGGGAAGAAGGAAACTCAACAGCAGCCTCCCCATCAACCCGCCGCGATATCTTCATCGACAAGCTCAATTCATCAATCCCAGAAGGAGTTGAAGTGGATTATGGCAAAAACGTAGTGACCGTTCCTACCTCCGGCGCGAAAGATATGAAACTCGCGTTCCTCTCCGACACAAAAATAAGCCTCACATCTACAGAAGGAGCAATCGAAACGTTCAAGGTCACAGCCAACGAGCCGGTAAAAGTCGACGAAGGCTATATTTCCTCACTCAACGTCACAGTAGAACCCAACAAACGTCTCGGCTACTCAGTGATACTCAACCTCAAGGATGAGCACGGGAAAACAAACTTCGTGGAAATCAAGGTAATCGACAACAAGGTTAATACTATCGAGACTGTAGAGATCGCAGGAGCTACATGGATGGCATTCAACTGCACAGGGCCGGAACTCAGCAAACAGATTTACCCAGTAGACGGAATGTCAGTTGAGGACACCTACATCAACAACTGGCTCGGAGCCTTAGGCAACATATATCAGTTCGGACGCCAGTACGGCTACGTCCCCTATATGGGCTACAACCCAAGCAACAATCTCGGCGGCCAGACACAGGACATGCCTTGGGTCAACTACTCTCACATGCCATGCCCAGAAGGATATCATGTGGCAACCCTCGAAGAGTTCAGAAGACTCTGCCCACAAGGCACAGAAATCCCAAGCACCTATACAGCTGGCAATGGAGAGAGCATCACAGTGACAGTGCACGCGGCAGAGGGCGACGTACTGACTCCAACCAAGGTAGGCGGAAAGAAACGCTACATGAAGTTTACTTCCAACGATACGGGCAACGTACTTATTCTTCCCATCGGCGGCTACAAGAGCGACAAGAGCACTGCTGCAAATCCCGCTTTCGGCAAGGACGCCGTATACTGGACCAACTCCAACGCATCTTGCAAGGGAGGACACGCAAGAGCATTCCGCTTTATGTTTAACTGGGGAGACACCAGCAATATGGATGAGTTCCAGTGGCCAATGGAGGCTTTCGCTTATGTAAGGGCAATTAAAAACGCAGACTAAAACGAGCAACGAAGATGAAATACACAAAAAATATATTTCTGGCTATCTCTCTCCTTACTCTCGCCGGATGTGCTGAAGATGAATTGTCTCGCGACATCTTGAACAAGACTGACAACCCCGGTGATGGAAAAGCAGTGTTCAATATTTCTACCGACGCCTCCCCTGTAGGTATCATCACCCGCGCCGACGGCGAAGAGACAAAGGCTCCCATAGCTGAACTCAACTGGCTGGTAGCTGACAAGAACGGCAAGATAATGCCTCACTACTACGGCAAGGTCAACACCCACAACACCCAGATATCAATCGAAGGACTTCCATATGGCGACTACAGCCTCCTCTGCCTCGCTACCATCAATGAAGCAGACGGCCTAAGCCTCAAAGCTCCGGAATACACAGAAGACCCATGGCTGGTCAACGAAAAAGGAGCCCAGCCTCTCGACGGAGTCTACTGCTACAAGAAAGTGCCCTTCACCCTCAGCAAAGAAGGTTTCAGCTCAGAAGTGATTCTTGAGCATATCGCAGCCAAGGTCAGTGTAGACATCGACATGCCGAATATGTCGCAGTGGCGCCACATAAAGAAAGTCTCGGTGACATTCAATGAAGATGTTCCCACTTCCCTCGAGGCCGGAGGCGCTTACCAAGGATCAAACACAATCGAATCTTACGACATCTACGACCCAAGTGGCTCCTTCACCTTCACCACTCTCCCCTCCGAGCATCCCGTAAGCGGCTACGTGGAGATCGTCTCAAGCCGCGACAAAGGAGATGACTTCGTGCAGACCTACGAATTTTCCGACCTTCAGCTTGAAGCTGGCAAGATCGCACGCATCAACATCGAATATCGCCACCCAGAGCAGCAGTCAGGCCTCCTTTATGTAGCTGTCGACGAGCAGTGGCGCTTCAATCTCGGCACAATGTTTCTCGCCGATGAGCCACGGACAACATTCTACAACAACCAGGAACGTGGATTCTATACCACTGCCCCACTCCAGATCTGGATACGCGAAGACGGCAAGCTCGGTGTGAGATACTTCTCTCCCTACACTCTGAAAGACGTCAAGGTAAAGGCCTGCTTCAACAAGGTATCTCCCGAATGGGTAGACTTGGCCTACTTCGAGGAAGTAAATCCCTTTATGGAGGCATTCCTGACTCTCCCAATCACCGAGCACGACTGCGTCTTTGACGGCGAAAGCGGCCGAAAAGTGAAGATTCCCGCAATCCCCGAGCTTACCCCAAACGATGTCACAATCCAGTTTGAATGGGATAAAGACGATGCCTTCATGAACAAAATCGCCGAAATAAAACTCAACTGGTTTATCCGATTCAGCGGCTACGGAGCCGACTCCGGACACGCTTACTGGCGCCACATGACTCCCAAGCTCTGCCGCCTCGGTGTAGGACTGGCCTACGACATGACATATATGTTCTCAAGCGAGGAATTCCCTGAGGAATTCAAAAACTGGGAGGGTAAACTTATCGACAGCGGCCGCCTAATTTATCTCGATGAGATTCAGACAAGGCTCAACAACCAGGGTGGTCTGATGATGGGCACAGTGGTAGGAGTGCTCGGTCTCGGAGGCGGACAGACATTCGGAATGTCGCAAGACAGATACACCAATTTCTATCCCGACATGACACCGGTAGGAGGCAACACTTTCAACGGAGCCCGCCAGACAATCTTCCACGAATTTGCCCACTGCCTCGGATACGGACACGATGGCAACATGACCTATGGAGAGGCTTGGACAGTATGCTGCGCAAAAGTACTCGTAGAACTGGGCTGGGCAGATAGATTGCCGGTCAGCAGAATCGCCGACATCAACCGTCTGCCGATGGAATAATCCAATTAGCAATCTGGAAAATCACCCAATTAACATCAGACTCAAATGACCAACAACATATTTAAAATCACAACCGGCCTTTTCGCTCTCATGGGAGCCTTGACCCTTGCTTCTTGCTCAGACAATGACGACATGCCTTCTGCAGGAGCCCCCGCCACTGGCGCATCTGACTTCTCGCTCGCAATCAAAGGAATGCCTGCTGCCCCATCCGGCACTTCCGCAGCTTCCACCCAGGAGTCAATCAGCGTATTCCAGTTCGGACCGGAAGGACTCTTCAGCAAGCAAGTGCTCGACAGCTACAATCCTGAAGGTATCGACCTTGTAAAAGGCACCACACGAGCTCTCTACTGCGTATCAGGCATCGAAATCGAAGCTTCGGAGGCTACCCCGGAATCTGAATTCGCCCTCTCCACTTTCGCAACAGAAAAAGACGCCAACACAGCTCCCCTCTTCCTTTCAGCCTACTCTTCCATCGATCCATATCAGATGGAATGCGAGCTGACCATGAAGCGTGGAGTAGCGAGAATAGACCTCGACGCCCGCGACGCAGACATGGATATATCTTCCATCACAGTGGATGACGCGCCGGTAGCAACTTACGTATTCGCAGGAAATGCAGGCAAACTCGAGACTGAGACCACAGTCTACACTTATGAATACGCACAGGCTCCTACAGGAGTGGAGAAAGGAGTATTCATGATCTTCGAAAGCGACAAAGACATCCATGTTACGGTACATGGCAGCGCCGACGGTAAAGCCATCACAGTCCCCGCCGTGATTGAAAAGGCAGAGCGCAACAAAGTCTATACTCTCCGAGTCTACGACAAAAACGCCACAGTCAAGGCCACCTTCACTATGGCAGACTGGGAAGAAGGAGATACTTTCAACAGCTCGGCCGACATGTCGAAGGGTCTGCGCATCGATATGGCAACATCAGTATTCCCGGCAGGAGTCAACGTAGACTACGCCAACAATATCATCGAGGTGCCAGCCTCCGGAGCGAAAGGCATGAAGATTGCCTTCGTATCCGAGATGAGAGTCGACATCGACACTATCAGCTATGCCGGAGAACGCGTACTTGTGGACTCCATCGAGGCAAACCACGTGAAAGTCGCTGCTGAGAAAGCTTACAATACCGACAAGGGAGTGGTCACCAAATTCAATGTCGACATCAATCCCCAGATGAAGGGGCGTCCAGACTATGAGATCAAGATGTTTGTCAAGAAGACCGTGATGAATACAAGCTACGACAACGTCACTATCCGCGTCGCAGAATCTCCCTATCAGCTTCAGACTGTAGAAATAGGCGGAGCTACCTGGATGGCTTTCAACGCTACTACTCCCGACCTCTCAGACCAGGTTTATCCTGAGATCGGCCAGACAGTCGAGGAGACTTACCAGAACAACTGGGCAATGGCAATCGGCAATTTCTTCCAGTATGGACGCCAGAAAGGCTACTCTCCCTGGACAAGCAATGACCCTAACGGCAACGAATCGACCGAAAGAAACATCCCATGGGATAATCCAGCTTGTATGCCTGTCCCGGAAGGCTACCACGTATCGACCGAGGCTGAGTGGCTCTCGCTCCTCCCCTCAGGAACCCAGATTCCCTCCACCTACACAGCCGGCAATGGCGAGCAGATAAAGGTAGAGGTGGTGGAAGTGCCCGGAAAACTGACAGATTCTCCAAGTGCGGCAGCCAACAAGGCCAATCTCCTTATGCGCTATCTGAGATTTGAATCCTTGGAGACAGGCAATGTGCTTTGCATCCCCATCTGCGGCATGAAGACAGCGAGCACAGCTGAATATCCCGGCGGAGGAAGAGCAATGCATGCATGGGTAAGCTACTGGATTTCTGCCGACCGCTACACATGGCTGTTCCAAATCGGAGGCACTGCAGATGCTCTCACATCCACACACGGCCGCGACCGCTGGAACTATAACGGATTCATCCCCGTACGAGGCGTGAAGAATCGTTGAGATATCTCTCCGTAATCTGTCAACCAATTAAACATCCGAATCTAATGAAAAGAACAATCATAGCAATGGGGGCTCTTGCCCTGACCACCTTCGGCAACGTTGCCATAGCAGATGAGCCGGGAAGCGGCCACTCCTCAGAAGTAATCCCCGGAGAGTGGGATGACGACGACCCCAAGATCAACTTCAATTTCAAGGATATTCCCACCGCAAAATACTCTGGCCTCCGCCTCTATCTGAGCTGCGGACTTCAGGAAGCGAAAATCCTCTACACCACCGACAGCAACGCCACTGCTGATGACGAGAATGCATGGAGCGTATACACCCAGCCGCTTGAGCTTACAGAAGACTGCACAGTGCGGTTCTTCGCTCGCTGCGAAGGATACAATGACTCCGACATCCAGGAATATGTCTTCGTATACGCCGACCATCAGGCAGCCGCTCCATCAGTGGCGCCGGATATGGACAGAAAAAACATAGTGATGGTGACGGACACTCCAGATGCCACAATCCGCTATACATTTGACGGCAGCGATCCCAGTGAATCAAGCACTGCTTACGACGGACCCTTCGCTATCGTGGCAAACGGCACCTACAAAGCACGCTCTTTCGCAAGCGACCTCTTCCCCTCAGCAATCACCGAGTATACCGTAGATTTCCTCAAGGCAGCCATGCCTTCGGCAAGCTTCGACCACAAGCACCTCGTGCTTTCATCCTCAGAGCCAGTGAGCAACGTGTATTACACCTTCGGCGACGCTCCGGCATCAGACACCAATGCGTGGACTCTCTACTCCGCACCCATCGCTCTCACTGAAGACTGCACCGTAAGATACTTCGCAAGCCATGAAGGTTATAATGACTCAGAGATTGGAACTTTCGTCTTCTCCTACTCCGCATATCAGGTAGCCGCTCCGGTTCTTACGGCCAATCCAGAAGGAACACACGTAGTGATGCAATGCGCTACCGAAGGCGCTGAGATACGCTACACTACCGACGGCAGCGAGCCAACCCAGCAGAGCTCACTCTACGCTGCTCCTGTAGAAATCACCGGCAACGGAACATTCCATGCACGCGCTTTCGCCGACGGACTCTTCGAATCAAACACAGTAGACTTTATCGTAATGCACCTCGCAGTGCCAAGCCCAACGGCAGCATTTGAGAATAAGGCGCTTGTCATATCTTGCTCCGACCCCAAGGCAACCATCAAATACACTTTTGATGCAGAAGCTACTCCCGACAACTCTGAGGCATGGCTCACCTATGAGGCTCCTCTCGCACTCACAGACAACTGCACTGTTCGCTTCTTCGGATGCCGCGAAAACTTCAACAACTCCGATATCGTAGGCTTCACATTCACGAAAGCGGACTACATGGTAGAATTCCCACATATCGAGCGCAGCGAGGATGGACGCTCCATCGTCATGACTACCGCGACTGAGGGCGCTGAAATCCGCTACACCACCGACGGGACCGATCCTACAGAAGAAAGCGAACTCTACACTGAGCCCATCTTCATCACTCAAAACTGCACATTCCGCGCCCGTGCCTACGCCGAGGGTCTCTTCGAATCTGCCGTAAGCGAATACACCGTGGCAAACATGACAATGATGACTCCCCACGCCTCCTTCGAAAATCTCCTTCTTAATCTCGAAGTATGGGATGAGAATGCATCGGTCTGGTATACACTCGACCAGGAGGCTGCTCCCGAGGATGAAGAGAAATGGACACTCTACACTGAGCCAATCGCGCTTGACTCCGACTGCACCGTGCGTTTCTTCGCCCGCCGTTTGGGATTCCTCGACTCTCAGATTGCCTCTTACGACTTCATCTATGCCGACTGGCAGGCTGCCGCTCCGGAGATTACTGAAGACCGCGAGAACAATTCAATCGTAATCACCTGTGAGACTGAAGGAGCAGTAATCCGCTACACCACCGATGGCACAGAGCCTACTGAAGACAGCGAGATCTACACGGAGCCAATCGAAATCAACGGATCTATGACTATCCAGGCCCGTGCTTTCGCCGACGCTCTCTTCGCGTCTGAGATCAGTACACTGAGCGTAAGCGGCTCAAGCAGTGTTGAGGCAGTAAACTTTGATAGCCTGAAAGTTTCGAAAGAAGATGGCTATGCAGTGGTTTACTCCGACAAGGCAATGACCATCTCCATCTACTCTATCGCTGGTCAGATTGTACGCATGGTAGAGATTGAGGCAGGCCGCAACGTAATCGAGGACCTTGACAGCAACATCTACATCATCGCAGGCGTAAGAATCAAGCTCTGATTGACATACCCACAACCCGCAAGGGTGAACCTAAAAAAATGTTCCCGCTTTCTGATTGAAAGCGGGAACATTTTTTTTCACAGTATTATTTTCGATTAAGGAGTATATATATATATATTGTAAATTAGATTAAGGACCTTGTGTCTTTCAGTATAGTATCAA
>CAZIAX010000081.1:0-9880 GCA_964537745.1 uncultured Sangeribacter sp. | reverse complement strand
TCAAAACTCTATTAGATTGGAGGATGCATAGTGAATGGGAAGGCGGTTTTTAACCGCCTCGAGCCGACTTAAGCTAACTTTTCACTCAAAAGTAACTCCCGAAACTCCACTCAACCGAGAATACAAGTTTTCCGCATCATCCATTCTTATAGAAAGAGTCATAGAGCAAGAGTTATCAAACTCCTGCCTTATGACATCTGCCCCGGTAGACTTCACCACCTTCATGACGTCGTTCATCGCCATGTAAGGGAAGGTAAAAGAATACTGCTGTTGCCTGACGCATTCCTTCACTCCGGAGGCCTCGAGTGCCAGTGCAGCGGCCTCTTTATATGCTGCAATCAGGCCAGGAGTCCCAAGCTTGATGCCTCCGAAATACCTCACTACTCCCACTGCCACATCGGTAAGGTCAAGACTATGGATTTGATTCAGTATAGGTTTGCCAGCCGTGCCAGATGGTTCTCCGTTGTCGTTGGCTTGCCATTCCTTGCGTTCCGGACCTATGACATATGCCCAGCATACATGCCGAGCATCATGGTATTCATTCTGCAGTGCTTTAAGACGCGCTTTTGCATCCTCCGCAGAGGTGACATGATATGCAAAGGAGAGAAACCGGCTCTTCTTTTCAGTGAACTTGCCGGTTCCCTCCTTTTCTATCGTATAAAAAATATCAGCCATCTGATCAGCCGAACATGTTGACTGTGTCAGTAGCGGTCTGAAGTGGATACAGCAACATACCGGAAGCTACTTCCGACGCCTTTTCCTGACCAAGAGTCTCTTTCACTATCTCCAAGGCCCAAAGTGTGGCGCTGGATGGACCGTTGGCTGTGACATACTTGCCGGATACTACTACCTTAGCAGGTTCATGGATTCCACCTTCCACCTTGCCTTCAAAACTCGGATAGCAGGTAAACTTCTCGCCCTTCAACACTCCAAGCTGACCGAGCACCTCTCCTGGAGCGGCACAGATGGCAGCCATGCGACCCTTCTCCGACTCTGCCTGATTCTTTATCAGGCCCTGCAACGGAGCAAATTCGTAGAGATTGGTAGCCCCGGGAAGTCCGCCAGGGAAGATTAGCCATTCTGAATCTGTAAAGAGTGTGCTGTCATAGAGCACGTCGGCTACTACCGTTACGCCATGAGCACCCTTCACTTGCAAAGATGAAGTGATGGAAACTGTCTTCACCGGAATTCCGGCACGGCGAAGAATATCTATCACCGATATGGCCTCGATTTCCTCGAAACCATCTGCTAAAAACACAAATGAATCCTTCATGATAATAAGCTGACTAAAGATGCCAAGACTCCTGACGCCTTCAGGCGCCAAGAGCCATAGCATTATTAACTACTATTTCTAAGATAACAAATGAATCATCACTTTCGTTTGAGATCACATTCAAAAATGCCCCCTCAAACCAAAATTTATCATTTATAATTTATAATTCATCATTAGAAAACGCCTTGCGCATGCATAGCCTTAGCCACCTTCAGGAAGCCTGCCGTATTGGCGCCCTTCACATAGTTGACGTAGCCATCCTCAGTGGTGCCGTATTTCACACACTGCTCGTGGATATCCTTCATGATTTCCTGGAGTTTTTCGTCCACCTCCTCAGCAGTCCACTTCATCTTCTGAGCGTTCTGCGCCATCTCAAGACCTGAAACCGACACACCGCCGGCGTTGGCAGCCTTACCCGGAGCATACAGAATCTTAGCTTTGAGGAACTCAGCGACTGCCTCGCGGGTAGAGGGCATGTTTGCTCCTTCACTTACGGCGATCACGCCTCCGTCTACGAGAGCCTTAGCCTCTTCGCCGTTGATCTCATTCTGAGTTGCCGATGGCATTGCGATGTCATACTGCATAAGAGTCCAAGGACGCTTGCCACTGTGGTAGGGAAGATTTTCGTTGGCTGCATACTCGCTGCAACGGCCGCGGAAATAGATCTTGTGCTCGAAGAGACGCTCAAACTGCTCCTGTGTCATTCCTTCGGGGAAGAGAACAGTACCTTCGCTGTCGCTCATCGACATCACCTTTGCGCCAAGCTTGAGAAGTTTCTCTGCTGTGTAGAGCGCCACGTTGCCCGAGCCTGAGATTGCCACCTTCTTGTCTTTGATGTCGATGCCCTTTGTAGCGAGCATATTGAGAAGGAAGTACACATTGCCGTAGCCGGTTGCCTCGGGACGCATGAGAGAGCCGCCGAAGTCGAGACCCTTGCCGGTGAATGTACCGGTAAACTCGCGCTGCATCTTCTTATACCAGCCAAACATATAGCCTACCTCGCGGCCGCCTACACCTATGTCGCCTGCAGGCACGTCGGTGTCAGCACCGATGTGGCGTGAGAGCTCCTGCATGAATGCCTGGCAGAAACGCATCACCTCCATGTCGCTCTTGCCACGCGGTGAGAAGTCGCTGCCACCCTTTGCGCCACCCATGGCGAGAGTAGTCAGAGAGTTTTTGAAAGTCTGCTCGAAAGCAAGAAACTTAAGGATGGAGAGGTTTACTGAGGAGTGGAAACGGATACCACCCTTGTAGGGGCCGATGGCATTATTGTGCTGAACGCGATAGCCCATATTTGTACGCACCTTGCCCTTGTCGTCGATCCAGGAGACGCGGAAGGTATAGATTCTGTCTGGAATACAGAGGCGCTCGATAAGGTTTACATCCTCAAATACTGGATACTCATTATATACATCCTCGATAGATTCGATCACTTCCTCTACGGCCTGAAGGTATTCCGGCTCGTTGGGAAACCTTCTCTGCATCTCTGCAAGAAACTCAGTTGCTTTCATCTTTTTACCTTTTATTAATATTTCTGAGCACGGAGTCGCCAGAACCGCGATTTTCCTGCTCCTAATGATTCTGCGTGCAAAGTTAGCAAAAAAATTCCATTCCCACAAACTTTATATCATTTTTCTTCAATCATACTTTTTCAAAGACTCATTTGGCAGGAACGCACCCCTCCTGCAATTCAGTTCAAAATAACATTTTCAGCCGACCAATACTGCGTAGCCATGGAATGGAGGCGTCTCGCCTCCGCCGTGCCCTCTCCCCCTAACCATGGCCAGTATTATCAAAATTGAAAAATTCTGCGTAGCCATGGAATGGAGCAAAAAGTGTAACAACACCCCAATTATTCGCTCGAAAAAGTGTAACGAAAGCCCGATTATTCGATCGAAAAAGTGTAACGAAGCTCGATTATTCGGGTAAGAGTTGCGAACTGACTCGAATATGACATTGAAAAGCTGAAATAGTTTGGGAAGAAAGTATATTTTTGAGAGGATTGGCTGAACAAAAGACATGGTGAGGCGTTTGGATGATATATCAACCTACAATTCCACTCAACTATGAAAAAGACACTTCTTCTTGTGAGCCTCATATTTGCTTCTATGGCGGCTCATGCAGACATCAGGGAAAGCCTGATGAATCTTCTGCGTAATCATGCGAAAACACACCAAACTACCAACACAAAACAATCCGAACCTTTCAAACTGAGCCAACAGAAGCAGGATTCTATCGTCAACTCCATCACAAGCCTATATTCCAACGGAAAAATTTCGGCTGACAGCGCCGTGAGCCTTGCCCTCTACCACAAGACAGGCAGTCCGGAAGTGGCTGAACGATGCTTGAAACCAATCGCATCGACTAATAATCTACGTGCCCTCACCGAATTAGGTGCACTCTATGCTCTAACCCCACAATTCAGCGGTCAAGCAAAGGAAGGGGTAAGACTACTACAAACGGCAGCCAATGCCGGAAGTAATGACGCCAACGGCTACCTTGGAGTATATTATTACAACCACAATGACTTCAAGAAAGCAAAGTCTTACTTGGACAAATGCCATCCTCTGAATCTCGGAATCGGCAACACTGCATTAGGAGGAATATATCTGCAAGGCAGAGGTGTGAAGACAGATGTGCCCAAAGCTAGGGAGTATTTCCACAAAGCTGCTTTGCAAGGATATCCGCGCGGAACAAGCCTGTATGGTCACAACCTACGCGCGACTGGAGGAGGTCCAGTAAATTATCCTGAGTCTTTTTTCTGGCTCTACATCGCCGGCGACCTTGGAGATGACACGGCTCGTGCTACTCTCGGACGTCAGCTCAACGGAGAGAGTTTCGGAGAGGGAGAAGCTGCAGAAGACGGCGAACTTGCCCTCTATTGGATTTCAACCGTCAACAGCATGCAGAATATGAAAAATGATCCTTTGTATAAGGACGGTTTCCTGCCAGGACTTAAATCAAAAGAAGCTGAAGCAGCCAAGGGTGAGGACTGGGCGCGATTCTATCTGGGAAGCATGAACTTCAATGGAGACTATCTCAACCAGAATTATGCTCAAGCACTGCGTTATTACGAACCGATTGCCGCTGATGCCAAACTTCCAAATACCGTGCTTGCACTGGTCAACTCCCGACTTGCCTATATGTATAAGAATGGAAAAGGGACGAAAGCAGATAAAGCCAAGGCCGAGCAGTATGCAAAGGCGGCTGCCAAGTATGGCAGTTTAGGTGGATACAAGATGACGGAACATTTTAATTAATCCATAATAAAGCCGGCCCTCCAGTAGAGGGCCGGCAATCTGTATAGTTAGCGGGTGAGATAAAAGTCAAGCTTGTTGTTGCCTGTGGTAGGGAGCGGACGGTTGTCTTCGTCGTGGAATTTTAGTAAGACGTAGTAGTCTTGTTTCCCTTTCCCTTGGACGAAGTTGGCGTTTGGGAAGAAAAACCAATTGTCTGAAAATCTACAACTTATATAATCAGGACGTTTCCATGAAGAAACCTTTATCAGTTCACCTCTGCTGTTTTTGGCCGGTTGTCCATTCTTATGATAGACCTGAGCCTCTACAAAAATCTCTTCTCCATCCTTATTCAAGAAATTCGCAATAAACTCATAATTGACTTTCAGACCTTTCACACCGTTATTATAAACATTATGCTCAAGATACTCATTCGTCACCTGAATCTCGCGCTTTCCGGGATTGATGGTTCCATCCTGATTGTAGTAGGTGACCTTATTCCCAGTCTTGGCTGCAAATATCCAGTTGTCTTTCAACTCAAGATCTTCTTGACCATATTTTACTGGGACTACGACAGTGCCATCAATATTGATGACACCCCAGGCACCATCTTTTGATACCCAAAAGCAATCCGTATCGGAGATTGGCAATATCTCAGAATAAATCTGAGGAGTAAGCTCTATCAACTTAGCCTCTTTCTCATCATAGTGGAAAAGACCTATACCCTCGTCGCCCATTTGCATGGTCCCGTAATTCGAATATGGGAAGGAGAAAGGTCCCTTTGCATGCTCTGCGATGATATTTCCTTTAAAGTCCATTATAGCATAGTCCGTGTCTTCTCCCTGGGTGTATTGCAATACTATGCTGCCAAGAACCGAAGGTTTGCTGAAGCTGATTGGAGCAAGGATTTCCTTGTCTTCATAGATGGCTCCATATTTTCCATCATTCTCTGTCATGTAAAGACCAGGATATAGTGCTTGCATAAAACTATGCACATCATCATATAATTGTTCCCAAAGCGATCCATTACTGAATACGCGCCACTTCTTAGGTGTAGCTCCGACCTCTGTCATCAGCAACATGTCATGATCCTCTTTAAAGTCATATTTCTTCAAGTCGGGAGAGATGGCGACATTTTCAAAAAACAACCAATTGCCATCCTTCTTAGGGTTGCCTTGCAGGTCGGCAGCAATGAACTGACCATCTTTGTCATAAAGAGAACTACGTTTGGAATCTATAGCCACCAAATATGAATCATTGACAGGAGTTACGGTAGGTACTGCCCAATCGCTTATCAAAGCGCCTGAAGAGTTAACGACCCTTGTCAGTTTGCCATCTTTAGATAGTTCTGAGTAGAGGCGCAAGCCTGAGGGATCAGATGGCTTGGAAAGAGTTCCGCTTATAAGAGTGAAAGGGCCGACATTCTTTACCTGATCAAACTTTACACCCATAGAGACCTTCTGGGCAGGGAAATATATTTCCTGTCCTCCGTTTGGAAGATTCAAAAGCATTGCTTTGAGTTCTGCAAAGGGTGTTATCGAAGAGTATTTAAGTGGTACTGACACGTTTCCCGCTCTGTCTAAAATACCCCACTTATCTTTTGAGTCTTTGACTGGCACCAATGTACCACCCTCTGCGACCAGGGGTGCGTTCACATCTGCATATTCAGGTTTTACCAAAACCGCACGGTCCGCTACTGAATAGAGACCCTTCTTGTTGCCTTGGGTGAAAGCATAGTAGCCGGGAGCAAGAACAGCTACTGAAGAATACTCTACAGGGAGAAGTATATTGCCGTTGGCATCTGCGACGCCCACTTTGTCTTTCTTCTCCAAAAGATAAGTGCCACTCTCAAGAGATCGGATGGAGGTCATTTCGGGTTTGACAAGATAATTCATGCCCCAGTCTACGATACCATATTTGTCGCCAACTGCCACAATGGCAGCTGAAGGGGAAATAGAGTCGATGGAGGCGAAGGAGATCCCGGCACCAAGAGGTTTGCCGTCCATACCGATATAACCCATTTTCTCTTTTTCGGTCACCAACGCAGCCTCTTTACCATTAGCCAGTTTACGGAAACTCTCGGCTTTAGAGTATTTCGGTTTTACAACCCATTTGTCGGAGCCATCGACATAGCCCCACGACCCTTTCTTAGGGTCTTCCTTTGGAGTGATGCTCTGGGCGAAAGAGCCCATTGAGAGCATCGCGCAAAGAATTAAGAAACCTTCTCTTTTCATATTTAACTATACCTTAGTATATACAACATCCCGGCATACAAAGACGCCTTACATCTAAGCCGGGGGTTAGACGCAAGGAATCCTGTAAGACGGGATACAGAAAAAAGTAATTTTCTTACATAAGGAAAGAAGAGCCGTCCCATCACTTTTGCCTCTTGAAAAAGAGGTAAATTGCCAAGGTGATGTAATCTTTCCCGAGAGCACACTCTCGTTTGCACTGCAAAATTAATAAAAAAACTCCGCCCACGCAAATATATGAAGATAATTTACCCCTTATTTATCCCTCACTCTGAGGTAGGGACGCACGGCCCGTGCGTCCGCGAGCCGTCCAAATACAGTCGCGAAGCAGTCTCCGCCATGAGCTCTTGCTCATCCCACCCCGAGCCCCATCTTGCATACTGCCAAGAGGCGGAAGCCCACCCCTCTCTTACTGGCAGCTTCCGGTATTGACTATAGGCTCAATGCCAACACTGCCCCGCTCTACTTGTTCCACCGCAAAACCATACCCAAAGACCCTGATTGTGGTGCGAACCCAGTGAGCACAAGTACCGTCTCCCTCCTAACTTTACGGTTGCTTCACATTTCCCCTTATACTTATCCTCCGACTTCTCCAATGCAATGTATCCCATTTCTCATATCTTAATTGTGGCGAATTCGCCATAATTAAAATCCGGATTGTAGACTTTCTCCCCGTTGCCAATAAATTCAAGAATATTTTTGTGTCTACAAAACTGTTATTTGCTCCTCTGACAAACCAGTGTAGAGCATAATGTCGCCAATCTCCACACCGGATTTCTTCATCTTTCGGGCTACATCTAATTTGCCTTTTTCTTCTCCGAGCTGAATACCTTCCTCAAAACCTTCCTCTTTTGCAAATTTTATTTCTGAGGCTCTCTCCATCTCATCGAGTATGGAGTTTCTATAGGCTACGATATCTTCCGCTGCCATTGAAGCAATTTCGGCGGCGTCGAACATCTCATCATATTCTCCCGTAAGATAGGGTTTTGAATTTTTATTTAGATTTTCCATATTTTTTATTAAGTAAAGTCTTCTTTCCAATTCAGTTTTGCAATTCTCCCATTCCCTGCTCACTTGTGGCAGCGAAAGGAAAAAAATCCTAAGATCTTTAGAAAACACAATATGAGTGTCTTTCTCCATCAGTAGCACTTCATTGACAAGACGGTGCTCCAAAGGTTTCATATCAAAATCTGTAATCACAATCAGATAGACTGGTTTAAAGTCGTATGTCTTACCTTTGACTCCTTGCCTGAATACGCAAGATGATATATAGAAAACCATTCTCTTTCCAAATAGTTCGGATGGTTTTCGTTGCATCTCAACTATAAAATGATGGCCGGTGGTGGTAGTGCAGTAGGCATCATAGTACAGACGTTTACCCTTCGGGTCTGCTGGTAGTACTTCCTTGTCCAGGAAAGTCACATTAGTGATTACCATTTCGCCTTCAAAGAGGGCATTGAGAAACCTTTTCAAAACTTCCGAATGCTCTTCAGAGGCGAACGCACGTTTGAATCCATAATCAGTGCGAAGTTTTATAAACGTCTTTTTAAGGAGGTCATCTACTGAGTTTTCCATACAGTTTCTTGATTTTGGCTCTAAGTTAATAATTATTTTTGAATTGTGCAAGAACTCACCACGGTAATTTCCAATTTCAGGTTAAGAACGTTGAATCCATCTTCTGCGCTCTCACCTCCCCACCATCCCACTAACAATGGCCAGCACTTGAGTGAGCTTGCAAATTGCATAGTCAATGGGACTGCGACTTGCTTTAGCTTGGGCGTAGCCAATTGCAACCGCCGCGAGCCAGCATAAGGTAACTTTGCCCCGACCTTTCCCGACTATTACCCAAAAGGCAGAGACGCACGGTTCGCGCTACTCATACTCATAAATAACCTGGGTTCGAACATCAGCACCAAATAAACAGCGAGGAATAATAGAGCGATTGCTCCAGCGATAATGATTGCTGTCTTCTTAATTTTTTCATAACAAACTACTTCTTCTTTTTGTCAAAAGGATAGTTCTCACTCCAGGGCCTTTCTTTCAAAGTATAGATAAAATCCTTATCTTCAAATGTCTTGTCATCTATTTGATGGAATGTTGAAGCATCTATATCTTCTAACAGGTTGCTGACATAATATACATTGTTATTATCGGCTGCAATATGACCGTAAAAATAGAATCTTGCATTTTTTACATCCAGGGAGTCCTTTAAGAAGGGTTTACCTTCATAGAACAACATATCATTAACTCGATATTTCAAATGACCAATCTCTTCAAATTTCTGCACATCAATATCCCTGACAATTACAGAATCTCCATAGATTATGTTTCTACCGTTTCTAAAATAATGATAGCCGACTTCTATAGGAGTTTGTATGGAGTCAAGACAATGCAAATCCCAATTCTTAGTCCTATTATTATAGAGCGTTTTATATAGGAAATTCTTATCTATAAACCAGTCTTCGCCATAGATTTGAAAACTGTTCCTGTCAACATCAACCTTCTTGTCATAATGGTAAACAAAATCTTTGTCTCGCATCCACTCATCCTGTAGCTCGCCAAGACGATATACAAAGTATTCGGCTGATTCTACATCAATTCCGCTCCGTGACGGTTTTATATAATCTGAATAATCACGAATATATACGTGATGCTTGTCAACAGCTACTCCATACGAGTTTATATGGAATGTGCTTGCATCTACATTCTTTATCAGCTTATCTCCGTACCAGACATGCTTGGCATCTTTAGCCCAACCATTATCTAAAACTGTGAATGTTCTCTCATCAACATCTTTTAGATAACCCCAGTTGCCATGATTTATTAAAGCAAAAGAGTTCTCGACCGAGATATAATAGATACCCATGATGTTTTTATAATACGTGTAGTATCGATTATCTACTCGTGCACCTCGTGGAATAGGGAAACCGCCAAAAATACAAATTAACATATACATTCCCACGAGAACCGCAGCTGCAATTCCAATCTTTGTTCCAGTGTTGTATTTCTTTTTCATCGCTTACCTCCTTACTAATATGAAACCATTATTTACAGCCCACATAAGAATCAATACTGTGCATAAACATAGTATGCTTCCTATAAGAAAGACAGTTGTAAGC
>CAZIAX010000080.1:0-9896 GCA_964537745.1 uncultured Sangeribacter sp. | reverse complement strand
AAAAAAATTGGAAAAGATATCCCGTTTTCCGTTTAGATTTCAGTCCTGCCAACTATGTCGACATGTCAAGACTTATATATAGAATTGAGGGATGTCTTGATAGCATTGAGAGGATATATTCAATAAAGACCTCTTCTTCAAATATATCGGAGCGGTTTAAGGAGCTGATAGAACTTACTTATGAAAAATACGGGGAGAAAATTGTCATTCTAATTGATGAATATGACAAACCTCTCTTAGACTGTCTTCATGATTTTGAACTGCATGAAAGACTTAAGGCAGAACTGCGCAGTTTTTATTCGGTGATTAAGGCTTCAGATGAATATATTAAGTTTGCCATTCTTACAGGTATCACGAAATTTGGCAAGATTTCTATTTTCAGTGGGCTTAATAATCTCAAAGATATCTCAATGATACCACGTTATAATGCCATATGTGGTATTACTGAGACGGAATTTCATAGTTATTTCAAGTCCTCGATATCATTGTTTGCAGAAGAAAATGAAATCACCGAGGAAGAGGCTTGGAAACTTTTCAAATCAAAATATGATGGTTATCACTTTGCTTCTCGAGGGGAAGGAGTATATAATCCATATAGTGTGATCAATGCTTTTGATGAGAATGAATTGAAAAACTTCTGGTATATAAGTGCTTCTCCAACTTATCTCATTCGTCTGATAGAAAAGAACAATTACAGCCTTGACAAAATTGCAGGTCAGATGAGGAAAGAAGACCAACTTAGCAATATTTCGGATATGACCAAAGATTTTGTGCCTCTCTTGTATCAATCAGGTTATCTGACACTGAAGGAATACTATCCCGAAACGAAAGAATATCTTCTTGATTTTCCTAATACAGAAGTTGATGCTTCTTTCTGGAGTACACTTGCAGATTATTTCTTCTTCGGAATGGATGGTACCCCTGCATTCAATTTGAGAAAATGTCTTCGAGAGATCAATGATGGTAAGCCTGAGGAGTTTATGCTAAGTATGAGGAGCCTTTTTGCTGACACAAATTCAGAACCAGAAAAGGATAAGGAGATACATTTTCAAAATATGATGGCCATTGCCGCTAAGATGATGGGCTTAACTGTTAAGACTGAGATTCATTCTGCAAAGGGGAGATGCGATATGCAGATTCTAACCTCGGGTTTCGTGTATATATTTGAATTCAAAATCAACGGTACCCCTGAAGAGGCCTTCTCGCAGATTTTAGAGAAAGGTTATGCTGTCCCATTTGAGTCAGACCCAAGAACTATATATCTTATAGGAGCAAACTTTTCTACTGATTCCCGAACACTTGATGACTGGAAAATTGAGAAGTTGTAGTTTTTAATTATAGAATATGAAAAAGAATATTTCCTTCGCTCTAATTTTCTTGTTTGTGACAATTTGTATGTTGGCTAAGTCTATTGCAGGCAAGGATTCCGATAATCATGTCACTGACAAAATCACAGATACGGGCAGTATGAATCATCAAAATATGGAAACTATGGATAATCAAATTACTGACTACTTGGCGTTATTCCATCATGAAGATGGAAGTATAGCACTCACTTTCAATATTGAAGACGACAGAATTTTTGCTTTGGGTGAGGAGATGAACGCTCTCAGGGAAGAGGCTTATATGAACGGCTACAACTGGGATGCCTTCCTGAACTACTATCTTGCAGTGAATGCTCCTGATATACTCGAAGGAATGGAGACGGACCCTGAGGCAGGAGGTTACGTGGCTTACTATGAGAACGGCGTGGAAAACGAAGCTAAAGCAAAACGCCTCGCCGACATTATAGTATCTCTTATAGAAAATAAGGAAGAAATTTTCAGAATCCTTCGCGAGAATGGCGATGAGATAGAATGGGATTAGTGCCCCTTATTTGAGAGAGGCTATATAGGAGTGGAGGATATGGAAGTGGAAGTTAGGGTAGAGGTGCTGGGCATCGCGGAGGGTGTTGGCTACGCAGATGTCGCCGGCTAAGCCGCAGATGTCGATGTCTGTGATGTCATGCTCCTTGAGGTATTTGTCCATCTTGACAGCTCCTTCCTCACTTTGGAAGATGGAGTACTCGTCTTTTTGGAGGTCTTCACCTTTATATAATATGTGGACTTTCTCAGAGCATTGAAGCAGGGCTTCCATGATAGGAGGCCATATGGCGCCCCCTACTGAAGACTCGACGCAGTGGACGGGCCAGAGGCCGCCGAAGTCGGTAAAGGATGAGTGGCGCAGAGGATGGCGGTCGCATGTGACGCATATCAAAGCATAGTCCTTGCTGTGCCCGCTTACGTAAGCTGCCAAGTTATTCATGGCTTTTTCTGCACCGGGTACCGGAAGTGTTCCGGTGATGAAATCTATCTGAGGATCTACTATTAGCAGAAGTTTCTTCATATCTATATACTTTACAATCACGAATAGCCTCTCCGAGGCTACTGAGTCAACATCTTCACCCCAGGCTTCAGCCTGGGGTTTCAGCACAATAACAGCTCTCCGAGCTGAGAAAGTTGTCAATGTCCGAACTGAGTAATTATCTAAGAAGGTATTCTGTACTGAACACCATGCAAAATTAATTAAATTTTTCCAATTCTTATTGAGATATGGCAAATTTTTATTAATTTTGTGGGATACTCGCTGCAGGTGGGTAAAAACATTGACATAAGACTATAACTGACCTGATATATGACAGACAACAGAATCCTTCTTTCGGCTGAATGGCCCGAAGATCCTAAATTTGCTGACGGCATCCGCAGAGCTCCGGACCGTCATTATTCACTTACCCCTGAAAAGACTATCACCGCGCTCAAGAATGCCCTTCGCTATCTTCCTGAAGAACTTCACGAGAAAGCTGCTCCCGAATTTCTTGAGGAACTTCGTACCCGTGGCCGCATCTATGCCTATCGTTGGCGTCCCGAAGGCGACCTCAAAGCGAAGCCCGTAGACGAATACAAAGGTAAGTGCCTCGCCGGCAAAGCTTTCCAGGTGATGATCGATAATAACCTCTGCTTTGACATTGCCCTCTATCCCTATGAACTCGTGACGTATGGCGAGACAGGACAGGTTTGCCAAAATTGGCTCCAATATCGACTCATCAAGAAATATCTTGAAAATCTTACTGAAGACCAGACCCTTGTAGTGGAATCGGGTCATCCTCTCGGTCTTTTCCCTTCACGTCCGGAAGCCCCGCGTGTGATTATCACCAATGCAATGATGGTCGGCATGTTCGACAATCTTCATGACTGGCATGAAGCTATGCAGATGGGAGTAGCCAACTACGGCCAGATGACTGCCGGAGGCTGGATGTATATCGGTCCGCAGGGCATAGTGCATGGCACATTCAATACAATCCTCAATGCAGGACGCATGAAACTTGGCGTGCCGCAGGACGGCGACTTACGCGGACACTTGTTCGTAAGTTCCGGTCTTGGCGGTATGAGCGGCGCTCAGCCAAAAGCCGCAGATATCGCCGGAGCAGTGTCAATCGTAGCTGAAGTAGACGCGTCAAGAATCGCTACAAGAAAAAATCAAGGTTGGGTGCAGGTAGTCACCGACAACCTTGACGAGGCATTCCGTCTTGCCGAAGAAGCGATGGCTGAGAAAAAGCCACTATCCATAGCATATCACGGCAATATCGTTGATCTCCTTGAATACGCAGTCAAGAATGAGAAAAAGATTGAGTTGCTCAGCGACCAGACTTCTTGCCATGCCGTATATGAAGGTGGTTACTGTCCGGTTGGCCTTTCCTTCGAAGAACGCACAAAATTGCTTCATGATGATCCTGAAGAGTTCCGTCGTCTCGTAGACAAAACTCTTCATCGCCACTATGCAGCAATCAAGACCCTTGTAGACCGTGGCACTTACTTCTTCGATTATGGCAACTCATTCATGAAGGCTATGTATGACGCCGGCGTCAAAGAACTGTCTAAGAATGGCGTGGATGAGAAAGATGGTTTCATATGGCCATCATATGTGGAAGACATCATGGGTCCTATGCTTTTCGACTATGGCTATGGTCCCTTCCGTTGGGTATGCCTTAGCGGAAAACATGAAGACCTTGTCAAGACTGACAAAGCAGCTATGGACTGCATTCCGAAAGAACGCCGCGGTCAGGATATGGACAATTGGGTATGGATCCGCGACGCTGAGAAGAATGCACTCGTGGTAGGAACTCAAGCCCGAATCCTATATCAGGATGCTATGGGACGACTCAAAATTGCCTTGAAGTTTAACGACATGGTACGCAAAGGAGAAGTGGGCCCGATAATGCTGGGCCGTGACCATCATGACGTAAGTGGTACCGATTCTCCATTCCGTGAGACTTCCAACATTAAAGATGGCTCGAATGTGATGGCTGATATGGCTGTGCAATGCTTTGCCGGAAACTGTGCTCGAGGTATGAGTCTCGTAGCTCTTCACAACGGAGGTGGTGTCGGAATCGGTAAGGCAATCAATGGTGGATTCGGTATGATTTGCGATGGCAGCGACCGTGTCGATGAGATACTCACAAAGGCGATGCTATGGGATGTGATGGGTGGAGTAGCCCGTCGCAGCTGGGCACGCAATGAGAATGCCATGGCCACAGTTAAAGAGTGGAACGATACACAGGCGGAGAATGGCTTCATGATCACCGAGCCTTTCATCGCCGATGAGGAAATGCTCCGCTCCATACTATAGTGATTCTAAATTCTAAATTCTAAATTCTCAATTCAGAAAAGATGTCAAACCTATATATTAAGCACGCGACAATAGTCACACCCCTCGGCAATCAGGCCGTGAAGGGTGCCGACATGAGGCGTCTTAACGTAATCGAAGACGGTGCCATCCTAATCAAAGATGGAATAATCCGTTATGTTGGTAACTCCAATCCTCTCCGCCAGATTTACACAATCTTCGGCCATGGTGCGACCTTCCAGGAAATAGATGCCAAAGGTAAGGTGGTGCTCCCTGGCTTTGTAGACTCCCATACCCATATGGTATTCGGAGGTTTCCGTCCGGATGAATTCCGTATGCGCCTTGAAGGAGCTTCCTATATGAGTATTATGGAGAAAGGTGGAGGAATACAGAGCACTGTCAATGCAACCCGTAAGGCCAGTGTAGCTGAACTCGTGGAAAATGCCGAATGGCTGATGGACCGCATGATTGCTATGGGCGTTACTACAGTCGAGGTTAAAAGTGGTTATGGTCTTGACTATAACTCAGAGGCCAAGATGCTTGCCGCTATCGGGCGGCTTGCTTCAAAGAAGAAGATTGAAGTGGTGCCGACATTCCTCGGTGCGCATGCCGTTCCGGAAGAATACAAGGGGCGCACGTCGGAATATGTCGATCTTATCATCTCCGAGATGCTTCCGAAGTTCAGGAAAGCCGCTAAGTTCTGCGATATCTTTACAGAGAAGAACGTGTTTGAACTTGAGGATTCACGTCGACTCATGGAAGCTGCAAAGAATATGGGTTACAAGCTTAAGTTTCATGCCGACGAGATTGTGCCGCTTGGAGGAGCTGAATTGGCAGCTGAGCTCGGAGCTGTCAGCGCCGATCATCTGCTCCATGTCAGCGAAAAGGGCATCAAGGGCATGGCTGAAAACAATGTTGTTGCCACTCTTCTTCCACTTACAGCCTTTGCGCTTAAAGAGCCCTATGCTCCAGCACGCAAGATGATAGAGGAAGGTTGCGCTGTGGCTCTCGCCACCGACCTTAACCCCGGAAGCTGCTTCTCGGGTTCAATACCTCTTATGATTGCTTTGGCATGTATCTATATGGGAATGACGATAGAAGAAGTCATCACAGCACTTACCATAAATGGCGCGGCTGCTTGTGGACTCGCTGATAGAAAAGGAACTATTCAGCCCGGTAAAGACGGTGATCTCGTGATTCTTGAATTTGACAATATCAACATGCTTCCTTACTATGTGGGCATGAATTGCGTGAAGACCACTATTGCAAAGGGGAAGGTGGTCTATTAAACATAATAACAAGTTATGGAAAAGATTAAGGAATATGCCATAGGCAGTTCGTTACTGACTTACGACCTTATAGAACGCATTCTTAAGGATGGCGCAAAACTTACACTTTCGGAAGAGGCAATCGAGAAGATACAGCATTGCCGCGATTTCCTTGACACCAAGACAGACGAGAACACCGTACCTATCTACGGAGTGACTACCGGTTTCGGTTCTCTCTGCAACCGTCACATAGCTCCAGCAGACCTCGTTACGCTTCAAGAAAACCTTATCAAGAGCCATTCTTGCTCCGTCGGTACCCCGGTCGACAAGACAGTCGTCAAACTGATGCTTCTTCTCAAGGCCCATGCCCTCTCTATGGGATTCAGCGGAGTGCAGGTTGAGACTGTGCAGCGTATACTCGATTTCTACAACCATGATGTGCTTCCCATAGTATTCGACCGTGGGTCTCTTGGAGCTTCTGGCGACCTTGCACCGTTGGCAAATCTCTTTTTGCCTTTGATAGGCGAGGGGTATGTGATGGTAGACGGAAAGAAGACTAAAGGAAGGGATGCTCTCGACCGCTTTGGCTGGAAACCAATCAAGCTTAAATCAAAAGAGGGTCTCGCTCTTCTCAACGGCACCCAGTTTATGAGTGCTAACGGAATCAAGGCACTGATTGACGGCTGGCATCTCGTCAACTGTTTCGATCTCTTTGGCGCAATGAGCCTTGAGGCTTTCGATGGTAGGATTGAACCCTTCTGGGAGTGCATCCAGCGCGTTCGTCCTCATAAGGGTCAGATTGAGACAGGTGAGGTGTTCCGTAAGATACTCGCCGGAAGCGAGATTATCAAGAAGGAGAAAGAGCATGTGCAGGATCCTTACTCGTTCCGTTGCATCCCGCAAGTGCATGGAGCTGTGAAAGACGCGATGCGCCACGTCACTGAAGTGCTCCACATAGAGATAAACTCAGTGACAGACAATCCGACAGTCTTCCCCGACGAAGACCTTGTAGTCTCAGGAGGTAACTTCCATGGCGAACCTCTCGCACTTGTGTTCGATTACATGGGTGTGGCGCTTCATGAGTTGGGCAATATCTCAGAGCGTCGTGTAGCGCAGCTTATCTTCGGACTGCGTGGGCTCCCGGAATTCCTTGTGGCAAAACCGGGTCTTAACAGCGGTTTCATGATTCCGCAGTATGCCGCTGCCTCAATGGTGAGCCAGAATAAGATGTATGCTTGGCCTGCAAGCTGCGATTCAATCGTGAGCAGCAACGGCCAGGAAGACCTCGTATCCATGGGTGCCAACTCGGCGACTAAACTCCATAAGATAATCTCCAACCTTCAGTATATCGCCGGCATTGAACTGATGAATGCTGCCCAAGGCATCGATTTCCGCCGCCCTCTCAAGTCTTCTCCTATCATAGAGAAGATAATGAAAGACTATCGCGAGGTGATCCCATTCGTGGAGGAAGATGTCGTGATGGAAGATTACATCGCAAAGACCATGGAGTGGCTTGAAAACTATGATATTGTTATAGAAGACCCTGAAGGATAATGGCAAGAAAACCGAAATTTCTTCCTGTTCTCGAGAACGTGGAGATTACGGCTATGGCAGCCGAGGGAAAGGCACTTGCACGTGTAAAACTCCGTCCTGCCGATGAAACACCTATTGTGGTATTCATACCATATGGAGCTCCAGGCGACATAGCCGACATAAAGATTGACCGAAAGAAACACTCATTTGCTGAGGGACACATTGAGCGACTCAATGTGCCCTCGCCGATGCGTGTCGAGCCTAAATGCCGCCACTTCGGAGTCTGCGGAGGTTGCAAATGGCAGCACATACCTTACGAAGGTCAGCTCGACTGCAAGCGGCAGACGGTAGTAGATGCGCTTACGCGTATCGGTAAAATAGCTATTCCGGAGGTAAATCCATGCCTTGGCAGCAAAGAGGCTTGGCGCTATCGCAACAAGATGGAGTATACTTTTTCTGATAAGAAATGGCGCACATGGGAAGATGTCAAGAGCGGTAAGGTGTTTGATGATTCACCAAATGCTCTTGGTTTTCACATCCCAGGAGCTTTCGACAAGGTGCTTCATATTGAGGAGTGCTTCCTTCAGTCGGAACTTGGCGACAGGATTAGAAACGGCCTGTATTCTTTCGCGGAAGAGCATGGCCTTTCCTTCTATAATATTAAGGAGAATAAAGGGCTGCTGCGTACCCTCATGATTCGCATCGCCTCTACCGGGCAGTGCATGGTGTGCCTCCAGTTTGGAGAGGACGACCCGGAGAAGATTAAAATCGTGATGGATTATCTTCAAGAAAAATTCCCGGAAATCACATCTTTGCTCTATGTAGTGAATCTGAAGCTTAATGATACCATCTCCGATCAGGAAGTAGTGGCATGGAAAGGACCTGACTATATAGAGGAGGAGATGGAAGGACTGAAATTTCGCGTGAATGCAAAGTCTTTTTATCAGACCAACTCATTGCAGGCCTACGAGCTCTATAAGGTAGCTCGTAAGTTTGCTGGAATAGCTCCGCGCGAGGAACTTACAGAAGAGGAGACGCTGCGTTATGGTTGTCAGCAAGAAAATGACCGGCCACTCGTCTACGACCTTTATACTGGCACCGGCACCATCGCAAACTTTGTGGCGAGAGGTGCAAGAAAAGTCGTAGGTATCGAATACGTTGAGGCCGCGATTGAGGATGCGAAACTCAATGCAAAAGTCAATGGCCTTGACAACACTCTCTTTTATGCCGGCGACATGAAGGATATTCTGACCGATGACTTCGTAGCCTCACATGGTGTTCCGGACATCATGATTATTGACCCTCCGCGTGCCGGAATGCATGAAGACGTAGTGAAAGTTATTCTGAATGCTGCTCCTGAGACAATAGTCTATGTCAGCTGCAATCCTGCCACTCAGGCACGTGACCTCGCTCTGATGGATGAGCATTATGAGGTGACCGACGTGCAACCTGTCGACATGTTCCCCCATACCCACCATGTGGAGAACGTGGTGCGAATGAAAAAGCGTAGATAAGTTCGATCAGATTAAACGAAAAGCACTCCTCGACGGGAGTGCTTTCTGTTTCAATTAGCCATCATTACATCAAAGTTCATGTCTTTGAGAGTGAGACAGGTCCGTGCGAACTGGCGGATCATTTCGATTGTTGCTTTGCGTGGTGATTTCATAGACTGCTGATTTGATGATGATGACAAAATAGTAGTAGAACCGTTTGTCATAGGCAAGAAATGTTAATAATTACACTTTAATAACGTGTGTTGTCGCTTTCTTATTGTGACAAATAATAAAAAAAGACCCGCTTCTGCAGGTCTTTCCAAAAGTATTTTTTCTATAGTATCATCAGAGCGCGCGTTCGATCATTTCCTCAAGCTGGCTCTCTGTCTTATCCCCGCTTTCGCGCATGAGTTCCTGACCTTCCTTAAAGAGTATATATGTAGGATACTCTTCAAGGCGGTATTCCACTTTCAGTTTGCCGTGGGTGTCATCGACACGTGCTGTGTTGGCCTTATCAGCATATTTGTTCTTTACTGCCTGCAAAAGGTATTTGATATCTACTGCATCCTGGCTTCCCGGGTGCATGAAAACCACGAGAGTGGGTTTTGATTCTCTGATTGTTTCTTTGAGAGTTTTCATAATATTTTATTTGATTTTTCTTACGTTTTGTGTAATTTAAGTTTTGTAAGTATAACAAATTAGTTCGTTTATGGTTTGAAGATTCTTATAAAATGGCAAGACGCATCGGAGAGAGGTTCCGATACGTCCAGAATTTTGTTTATGAATACTATTATGTGGTGGTGTCAGAGAGTTAGTGCCACATCTTTTTCGGCTGCAATTCTGCGGAGATTGATGATGGCATATCTCATACGTCCGAGAGCCGTATTGATGCTGACACCGGTCTTTTCCGCTATTTCCTTGAATGATAGATTCTTGTAGT
>CAZIAX010000079.1:0-9977 GCA_964537745.1 uncultured Sangeribacter sp. | reverse complement strand
CGTGGTTTTCTGTCTCAAATGTCTTAGTGCCGTTGGTAGAAGCTTCCTGAACTGAATTAAAGCTCAGCAAACCGAGGTCGGTAAAAGCGAGTGAGAAGTTAAAATCCTGCCATTTATAAGAGGCTCCCAAATCAACGCCGAAACCGAAACCGTTGACTCCGACCTTAATGTCGTCAGTATCTACACCGCTTACATAGTGAGTGCCAGTACGGTCGTTGACCTTTGTCTCATATCTAACACCTCCGAGTCCAATGCGAAGATTTGCATTAGAACGTGCCTGCCAGTTGTTTTCACCCAAGATAAGGTCGAGTTCATCGAATTTTGCCTCAGCAAATCCTACGGGAAGAAGGAACTTAAGGCTGACACCGGCACGAAGACCAGGCACCTGCTTGATATCTCTCGAATGGTTGAGTGCGATTTCTGCGTAAGCAGTAGCTCTTGCATTGAGGTCCTTGATGTCGTAATGCTTATTGCCGATACCTTCCTTAAGAAGGGAGAATACGCTTTTGGGGAGAGCAAAGCTGGCGTTTTCCTTCACATTGATTGCTATATTGTTGTAGCCACCGAATCCTTTGAAGCCAACTTGTATCACTCCCAATCCGACATTCTCAGAGATTCGGTTCACATTCTTGAGGTTGCCAAGAACTTCCTGAGCCGAGAGACCGGGATTTGTAAAGAGCACTGTCTTACCATTGAGAGGATAGACAATGTCGGTTGGACTAATGTTAGCACTGACACCGACATTCAAGTTGCCAAGGCCAGGGAAACCAACATAGCCGTTACGGTTGCCGAAAGCCGGGTTCATCTGCCACTTCATGTTATAGTTCTCCATAAAGTAGCCGGTAGCAGCCTCCTGAGCCGACATTCCGAATACGGATGCTGCTGCAAAGGAGAGAGCGATAAGTTTTCTATTTATGCTGTTCATTTTATTCGTTTGCTGAAAGTTAGAAATCCGTTTCGTAATATCCGTCCACAGTCACTCTTAGGTCGTTAAGCTTAAGATGTAGGTTAGGTCCAAGCGGATTGGTATCACCACCAACCAATCCGCCTTCAGGAGAATTCTGACCTATAGTGGCAAAGAAACGCACTCCATCAAATCCTGAGATTGTGGATCCATCCTTAGCCTCAATGACAAGAGATACTGGTTCGTTTTGTGCATTGGCCGGCACAGAGAAGTGTAGATAGTCTTCCCTTACGGCTATCTCTTTACCGTCTTTATCTACCGGAACTACTTTCACCTTAATGCTCACAGGAAGATCTGTAGAGCAGTCAGCCTTGAGGTGGATGGTCTGAATATTGACTTTATCGAGATCGTCGCTGCTCCATCCGTTTTCAGTTGTTTCATAAAAGATAGTGGTTCCATCGCCAAAACCAAGAGGAGCAGTAAACGAATAGTCGCCCGATGCACTTCCTATGTTCTTTAGAGGGAAATCTGTGACAGAACCGAAGAATTTCAGACCCTCTATGCTTACAGCTATAGTCTCCGGCAAGCCCCAACCATAGGAAATCGCTGCGGGATTATAGGGATAATACGTCAGGACATAACCAAGATCCTTGAATTCATACATATCCGCTTCCCCTTCTACCACGTTTGGCGTCAAGATAATCTTATTGACGCCGTCGCCATCTGGGTCAATCAATTTGAAGACATCACTTGTTCGCCCAACAGACTTTCCGTTTTTGAAAGTAGAAGTAAGAGTTAGCTGCCCTTCACCCACAAGACCATCCACTCCTTGACCGTATTTTGCAATCGGATTATTGACATCGATTGATATGGAAGGATTAGAAATGAAGATGTTAGTCAAGGGGTCGTTAAGGAATTCGGGTAAATCATTGAGCTTGATGGGTGCGATGCTGATATCGTCCATTTTATAGTCGATCTGACCGCTGAAACTATTGACGTCAAAACCTGAAACCTCATAGTTCACGCCTATATTCAAATCAGATGGCAAAGTGACATTTTGCAGAGAAAGCTTGATCTTTCCTCCGAGCACTCCTACTTGGCCAGCCACACTTAGCACTCCATCTTTAATCTTACCTTGTTCGTTCAGTTCCATTCCTCCAGCGGAGATAGTAAGTTCAGCCTTACCATTAGCCCCTACAGGAAGCGGAGGGAGAGTAACTTTACCGGTAGAAGTGTCGTAACCCGCCACTCCTTTTACGTCGAGGAGTCCCCATGGAAGTTGGAGTTCAAGATCTTCGAAACTGATTTTGTTGTCAGTGCCGATTAGTTCAGCCGGTATCGACAAAATCACTTTTACTTCTATCGGGCTTGTCTTAATATCCTTCAGCCAAACAAGAGCCTTGTCGACATTTTGAACTTTAAACTCATACCCAACAAGATCAGAAGCATTGAAACTAATAGGTCCAAGATCTACCTTTGCAGGAATAAAAGTTCCAGGGGCAACCGGCAGTCCACCGAGTCCTACATTTATTGAAGTCGCGTCGATGTTTGGAGCATTGATATGCACTCCGTTGATATTGAAGTCTGTCGGAGCAATCGATCCACCCTTTTTGATGACATACTCTCCGTTTTCAACTGAGATGTTTTCGTTGTCGTCGAGATTAATCACATTCTCGAGCTTGATTTCTGAGAGATTGACAGGTACCGTCAGATTGTCGACTGTAAACCGGGAAGTCGTGTCAATGTCGGTCAGGTCATACTTGTCATCGACACAAGCGGTCATAACAGATACCACTGTGAGAGACAAAAGACCGTTCATCAGAGTTTGTCTTTTCATTTGCTGTGTATTATTGTTGTTACTATTTTCTTTTGTAAGTCGCTTTTCTAAGCTTTTCTAAGAATGTGCAAAATTATAAAAAATAATCCGAATATAAAAATGATTATTGCAATTTGGACAACAAAAATAAATTATAATACAATTTTAAGATAACGAATGTCATAAAAAAAGATGGCCTCATGATTCTGATGAGGCCATCCTTATCTGTTGATTTCGAAGAAATGTCTTTTTTCTGACAGCTTATTTCAATGATTGCTGCCATCTCCATGCGTTGGCGAGAGTTTCCTCTACCGGAACTTCTGCCTTCCAACCCAATACGTTGTTGGCTTTGTCAGGAATTGCCCAGATCTTTTCTATGTCTCCCTCGCGGCGTCCGCCTATCTTGTGAGGCACAGGCACACCTGTAGCCTTCTCGAAGGCATTGATCAGCTCGAGCACCGATACTCCGCGGCCGGTGCCGAGATTGAATATCTCTATGCTGTCAGTATCCTCACCGTCGAGCATTCTGCGCATGGCCACTACGTGAGCCTTGGCAAGGTCTACCACGTCGATGTAGTCGCGGATGCAGCTTCCGTCTGGAGTGTTGTAGTCGTCGCCGAAGACCGTCAACTCCTTGCGAATTCCTGCAGCGGCCTGAGTAAGATAAGGCACGAGATTCTGCGGTACCCCCAATGGGAGCTCTCCTATCTTTGCGCTTGGATGAGCACCTATAGGGTTAAAATAGCGAAGTATGATGCTCTTCACCGGAGCGCCACTGTGGATATAGTCGGTGATAATCTCCTCTGAAATCTGCTTGGTGTTGCCGTAAGGTGAAGTCGCTGGCTTGATAGGAGCTGTCTCATCTATTGGATTGACGTCTGGCTCGCCATATACAGTGCAACTGCTCGAGAAGACTATTCCCTTCACTCCATACTGGGGCATGCACTCCAAGAGATTGATGAGAGTGTTGAGATTGTTGCGATAATAAAGAAGTGGCTTCTGAACGCTCTCACCCACAGCCTTAGAGGCTGCGAAATTGATGATTCCCTTGATGCCGGGATTCTGCTCGAAAAGTTTCTTGAGCGTATCTAGGTCAGTGCAATCCCCCTCTACGAATACAGGTGCAATTCCAGTGATAGCCTCGATGCCCTTAAGCACATCGCGGTTGGAGTTGGAGAGATTGTCAATGATGACCACCTCGTAGCCAGCCTCCTGAAGCTCTACTACAGTATGGCTTCCGATGTAGCCAGTGCCACCTGTCACTAATATCTTTGTTGCCATTTTTCCTTTTGTCTTATTTTGTAAAGAGAGGAGATGGATATACTCCGGCATCTACGAGAGCCTTGAACTGGTCGACAGTAGCCTGACGGTCGGCTGCGAATGTAACGCCAAACCATTTTGAAGGTGTCTGAACTACTTTGAGGGTTGCTTCGCCGTTCTGAATCAAGTCGTTGACTACAGTCGGAATATAGAACTCAGATTTGAGTTCGTTGCCATGCTCGGTGAGGAACTTCACGAATGCCTTCTCGCTATAGCCGAAGTAGTCGGGAGTAAAGCCCCACATGTTCATGCTCACGCTTGCACCTGCAGGGAAAGGTTTTTCCACTTCGTCTTCAACATGGATAAGACCTTCGCCCTTGCGCTGGATGCCATGGCATTCCTTAACCCCAGTCAGGTATCCTTCCTCGTTGACCTCACAGAGACCGCGGCTTACGCCACCATTCTCGCTCAAGGTATTCTCAATGCGGAAGCCAATCATGCAGTATTCACCGGTCTTGCCCTCCAGATCCTTGAGAGTCTTGGCAGCGAGCTGGAAACTTTCAGGACCGTAGTAGTCATCAGCATTGATTACTACGAAAGGCTCTTTGATGACATCCTTTGCCATCAGAACTGCATGGTTGGTACCCCATGGTTTCTGGCGTCCTTCAGGCACGCTGAAGCCTTCCGGAAGGTCATGGATATCTTGGAAAACAACTTCTACCGGAACGTGGCCTTCATATTTTGAGATGACCTTATCGCGGAAATCCTGTTCGAAGTCGTGGCGAATCACAAAAACTATCTTGCCAAAACCGGCACGCAATGCGTCGTAGACGCTGTAGTCCATGATGGTCTCGCCAGAAGGGCCGAGAGAGTCGAGCTGCTTGAGGCCACCGTAGCGGCTTCCCATTCCTGCAGCAAGGATAAACAAAGTAGGTTTCATTTTTATAAGTATTTTTTTAGGTAAGTTTATTATTTTCTAAGTTGCATCATCAGCTTCAGCATGAAGTCGAAGAGCACAAGGCGAGCATTGGCGTTACGAAGCACGTCGTCATGCGCCCGTTGGATTTCCGACATGATGCGCTCTACATTCCGGTGGTTGACATAAGGAGAGAATCTGACATTGAAGGCAGCCTCGGCAGCCGTCATTGCGTTGAGGCCTTCAGTTTTCAGATTGAAGATAAAACTCTCGCGCGTCATACGCGCACAATAGGCGAGAAAGCGACCGGTCTTCTCTCGCCCCATGGCGGCAATCGAGTCGCTGAGCATTCGCAACGCTCCGGCATTTCGAGCATATGCCAAACGCATCATCTGGATGAAGATGCCCGAAAATTCCTTTATCTCGCCTCCCTCTCCCGTCATGTCGTGGGCCTTTATCATATTCCCTTCTGCGAGCTTTGCCACTTCCTGTGCTTCTGGCAAAGCAACTCCCTCATCCGTGAGTATTCCTGCCACTTCAGCATCGCTGAGAGGCTTGAGATTGAATCTCTGGGTGCGCGAGAATATGGTAGGAAGAAGTTTGTCTGGCTCGTTGCTTACGAGCACGAAGATGGTGTCGGGGAATGGTTCCTCAAGTAGTTTGAGAAGCGCGTTCGCGCATTGGGGTTGCATCCTTTCCGGCATCCATATCACGTACGTCTTGTATCGGTAGGCAAAACTTGAGAGCACAGCCGTGCGGGAAATCTCCGTGGCGTCGCTTCGGTAGATGACGGGGACAGTATTGCCAGCCTCGATAGCCCTCGCCCACTCCTCCTTGGGCATAAAGGAATGCTTATCGAGAAACTCATTCCATTGCGGAAGGAAGGTTTCGGTGCTTTTGGAGGTGGCCCCGGTGCGTGGGAATATGAAATGCACGTCTGGATTATTATGATGTGCATTCTGAAGGCATGCCGGGCATTTTCCGCAACTGTCTTCTCCTTGGCGATCCATACAATATAAATAATTGATGAAGGCTCTGGCCACACGCATCTTGCCTATACCCTCCTGTCCCCCGATGAGAATGGCATGGGGGATATGGTCGGTGTCTACGGCTTCGCGAAGGGAGTCGATTGTGGCGGTATGTCCGGTGATATCGGCGAATTTCATTTCAATTTTCAGTAGTAGGCCCCGTCCAGGACCATTACACATCGCAAATTTACAAAAAAAATAAGGCTGTACCAAATTTTTTTTGTAAGTTTGCACAAAAAATTAAGTTCCTACCGATGGCATCACCATTTCTTCAATCCGTAGCCCGCGCATATGCAGCTGGCAGACAAGACCTTTCCGACCATCTGTTTGTTTTTCCAAGCAGACGTGCCTGCACCTTTTTTCTCAAGCGTCTCACTTCCGAGATGAATGGGCGCGTGGCTATGCTGCCCCAGGTGACTACGATGTCAGATTTCATCGAAAAAGCGTCCGGACGAGTCGTGGCAGGGCGCATAGAACTGCTATTCTTATTGTATAAGGCTTATCAAAGGCTGCAGAAATCTGAGGGAGCTGAAGTGATACAGGATTTCGACCGTTTTCGTCGTTGGGGAGAGACGGCATTGTCAGACTTCAACGAGGTAGACATGCAAGATGCTGACCCCGACGAGATATTTAAAAATGTGAAGGATCTGCGTGAGATCAGCTCCAACTTCTTGACAGAAGAGCAACTCAAGGTGATGGAGGAATTCTTCGGACAGGTATACGATCCTGCGGAGACTGCCAAGGGTTTTTGGAAAGATTTCAATGATAATAAAGATAAAGAAGACAGCGAGATTCATAAGAAATTCCTCCCCATCTGGCAGACTATGGCCCCGCTCTACCACGCCTTCCATGAAGACTTGGAGCGGCTTGGGATGACTACTTCGGGAGGCGCCTACCGTTTGGCTGCTGAAAGACTTGAAAATGAGATTCCGGAGGAAGTGGCCGCTGGCAAGATTGTTGTAGTTGGTTTCAATGCCTTGACGAGGACTGAGAGAAGAGTATTTGATGTTCTTGCTTCTTACAAGACCGACGATGAGACTGAGTCTTTCGTCGATTTTTTCTGGGATATCCCTGGCCCGGTTATCAACGACAAGACTTCAGCGGCGGGAAGATACGTGCTTCGCAATATGGAGCTCTGGCCATCACCGGAATGGGCACGACCCTATTTGTCGGAATCTGAAGTGAAAGAGATGCCAGAATCTATGAAGGTGATCGCCACACCTTCCAATTCGCTTCAGGCAAAGGTTGCCTCAGTGGTTCTCGAAGAGATGAGCATCCGTATCGACAAATCCGATTTTGAAGATGCCAAGGTGGCTGTCGTGCTTCCCGATGAAAGCTTGCTCATCCCATTGCTATACTCACTTCCAGACAGTGTGGAGGATGTCAACCTTACAATGGGTTACCCACTGAAACTTTCGGGAGCCGCAACATTCGTTTCTCTTCTTCGACGTCTTCAGGGTGGCCGCAGGAAATCTGGCAATGACATAGGCTACTATTTCAAAGACTTCGAGGCCGTGCTTTCCCACCCATTCAGTCATGCCATTTTCGGGAAAGACGTCACGAAGGTGAAGGAATGGATCAAGAAACACCATCACGCCCTCATCGACCTCCGGCAACTGAGTGGGGTATGTAAGGAGATGGCAGATTTACTTCGGCCGCTTAGCGACGACGCGACAGCCGAAGAGGTTGTGGCATGGCTCGACTCAGTATTGAAAAAAGGTGCTGAATCCATCGCTGAGACTGGCAACAGGTTGCTCAAAGCCAATGTTGATGTGGCAAATGTGGAGTCTTACCGCTTGGCACTCCGGCAACTGTTGGAAGTGACGAAGGAATACGGCATAGAAATGCAGTGGCGCACTTTCCTTTCCATGACCGACCGCTTGATATCGGGTGAGACCGTGACTTTCGAGGGTCAACCTCTGAGAGGACTTCAGGTGATGGGCATGCTTGAGACCCGAGCTCTCGACTTCGACAGAATAATCATTCCATCACTCAACGAGAGGATTCTCCCTGCTCGCCGCAGGGTGCGCACTTTCATATCCGATTCCTTGCGTCGTGCCTATGGCCTTCCCCCTGTGAATTACTCCGAATCTATATTTGCCTATTATTTCTTCCGAATGATTGCAAGGGCGAAGGAGGTTGTGCTCTTATATGATGCCAGGTCATCGGAAGGCGCAAGAAGCGGCGACGTATCGCGCTATGTATTGCAGCTTCAATATCTGTATGCAAATAATCACATGAAGTTGGAATCTCGTTCGTTCGACATCTCAAAGTCAGACCTTGGTCCCTCTCCTATCGAAAAGACACCGGAGATAATCCACCTCCTCTCTGCCTATCGAGACAGTGGAAAGCAAGGACGCAACCTCTCGGCAACTGCATTGACGCGCTATGCCGACTGCCAGATACGTTTTTATTTCGAGCATCTGCTGCGTATACGCACCGATGAGGAGGCTGTGGACTACATAGACGCTATCACGCAGGGTAATATCCTCCACTACGTGATGGAGAATATTTACCTTCCTATAGAAAAACAAGGTAGATATCTTAAGCATCCCGAGCTTATAGATGAGAATATCGTCAAGGCCAAGATGAGAAATACCAAGGAGATCGACCGTCTGATTCGCTATGGGATAAACAAGGAGCACTTCCATCGTCCCGATGACCGTCTGGACACCCCCTTACGTGGCTCTGTGGCATATGTGGCAAAGGTCTTACGCACCCAGATACTAAGAATACTGGATTTCGACCTCAAGCAGTCGCCATTCATGCTGTTTGGCGTGGAGATAGCCGGCAACGTCAGCATCGCTATGCCGGAGGGTGCTCCAGTTAACATGAGGTTTGCTATCGACCGTCTTGACAAACCTGCAGGGTGCGACACTCTCCGTGTGGTAGACTATAAGACAGGGTCTGTGCACGTGCATGCTGATTCGATGCAGAATGTATTTGAAGGGGAACCGAAAGGTCGCAACCTCATCCAGCTCTGGCTATATGCCAATCTTTTCGATGCCCTCCCCGACAAGAATCTCTCAAAAGATGCTCCACGCCCGGTTCTGAATCTGTTTGGCAAAGATTCAGGTCTCCCACATCAGGAATTGGTGCTTGAGATCTATGATGTCAACACCATGAAGAGTGGCAAACATACATATCCTACTGTAGGAGATAGTGTGCAGACAGTACACGCAGAGCAAAATGCTGATTTCATCGATAATCTGGAGATGACGCTTACGAAGCTCTTCGACCCCGAGGAGCCGTTTAATCCGACAAAAAATCCCGTTTCATGCTCCTACTGCCAGTTTAAGACCATCTGCTGGCGCTAATATCTTACAACTTAAAACTCCCAACTCCCAACTTAAAACTACCCACTCCCTTGCACAATTCAAAATTTTTTTGTAATTTTGCACCCGGAAAAGCCCAAAAGCAATAAAGGGCGGCTTTACAGGCATCGCGTATGCCACCAAGCCGGACCCACAGTGTGATGGGAAATAAAGTTTTATTTTTAGTAACACAACAAATCAAAATGAAGAAATTCGCTCTTAAAGCTGAGGCACGTGAAAACCTTGGCAAGAAGGCTGTCAAGGCCCTCCGCAACGAAGGCAAGATTCCTGCTGTCCTCAATGGCGGCAAAATCGTGGAACTCCCCTACAATGGAACTCTCGAGGCTGGTGAAAAGCTCGTCGTTCTTGACGACAAGCGCGGTATGATTACTACCGACATCACTGTAAATGCTGAAGACGTTCGCAAGCTCATCTATACTCCGGAGATTTTCGAGATCGATCTCGAACTCAACGGCAAGATGCGCAAGGCTGTACTCAAAGACCTTGCTTTCCAGCCCGTTAAGGATACTCTTCTCCACATGGACCTCCTCGAGGTTTTCCCCGAGAAGCCAATCATCATGGAAGTCCCTGTGAAAATTGAAGGCCACGCTGAAGGTGTTAAGGCTGGTGGTAAGCTCCAGCTCTCCATGCGTAAGCTCAAAGTTAAAGCTCCCTATACTGAGATTCCCGAGCAGCTCGTAGTCAATGTTGACAGCCTCGGCCTCGGTAAGTCGCTCGC
>CAZIAX010000078.1:0-10075 GCA_964537745.1 uncultured Sangeribacter sp. | reverse complement strand
CTCTTCGTCAACAAATATCCCGACTATCATATCGTCAACCTCGACAAACTGACTTATGCCGGCAACCTTGCCAACCTCAAGGATATCGAGGACAAGCCAAACTACACATTTGTGAAGGCCGACATAGCCGACCTCGACGAGATACGCCGTATTGTGAAGGAATATGAGATTGATGGCATCATCCACTTGGCTGCTGAAAGCCACGTTGACCGCTCCATCAAGGACCCCTTCACTTTCGCACGCACCAACGTGATGGGTACCCTTGCGCTCCTCCAAGCAGCCAAGGAATATTGGGAGTCTCTGCCAGAAAAATATGAGGGCAAGAGATTCTATCACATCTCGACAGACGAGGTCTACGGTGCTCTCGAGCTGACCCATCCGGAAGGAGTTCCTGCTCCATTCACAACCAAGGCCTCAAGCGAAGACGACATGGCTTACGGGACAGAATTCTTCCTCGAGACCACAAAGTACAATCCCCACTCCCCCTACTCCGCATCAAAGGCCAGCAGCGACCACTTTGTGCGTGCATACCATGACACCTACGGTATGCCCACCATCGTCACAAACTGCTCCAACAACTACGGACCATACCAGTTCCCCGAGAAACTAATACCTCTCTTCATCAACAATATCCGCCACGGCAAGCCTCTCCCTGTCTACGGCAAGGGAGAGAACGTGCGCGACTGGCTCTTCGTCGAGGACCACGCACGCGCCATCGACCTCATTTTCCATGAGGGAAGGATTGCCGACACATACAACATTGGAGGCTTCAACGAGTGGAAGAACATCGACCTCATTAAGGTCATCATCAAGACTGTAGACCGGCTTCTTGGCAATCCTGAAGGTCAGTCAGAGAAACTCATCACTTTCGTCACCGACCGCCTCGGCCACGACATGCGCTACGCCATCGACAGCCGCAAGCTTCAGTCTGAGCTCGGTTGGGAACCCAGCCTGCAGTTTGAGGAAGGAATTGAGAAAACCGTACGCTGGTATCTTGACAACCAGGAATGGATGGACAACATTACATCAGGCGAATACGAACGCTACTACGACGATATGTACAAAGACAGATAATCGATTATAATAAGTCAAACGTAACAAAAGCGGAGTGCAACCCATGGGTTGCACTCCGCTTTTGTTACGAATATCAACTTAGAGACTTAGTGAGATATATAAACTGCTCTACACTCAAGCGCTCTGGTCGCTCTTTTAGAATAGGGTCTTCAAGCAGCGGGCTGCCTACCGGAATCATTCCCGAAAGGGAATTGCGCAAAGTCTTGCGCCGCTGGCCGAAAGCTGTCTTGACAACAGTCTTGAATTTCTTCTCATCTACTCCAAGTTCTGTACGCGAGTTGCGAGTCAGCCTAAGCACACCACTTCTTACTTTTGGAGGTGGAGAGAACACACCTGGTTCTACCGTGAAAAGATACTCACAATCATACCAAGCTTGCAAAAGCACCGACAAGATACCGTACACTTTCGAGCCGGGTCCTGAACATATGCGCTCTGCTACCTCTTTTTGAAGCATACCAGCTATCACTGGGATCTTTTCCTTATACTCAAGAGCACGAAAAAATATCTGGGAAGATATATTGTAGGGATAGTTACCGATAAGAGCAATCTCGCCAGATGCAATCTCATTGAGGTCAAGGCGCAGGAAGTCACCCTCCTTCACCTTGATGCCTGGTTTGTGTTTGGCAAGATATTCCACACTTTCATGGTCAATCTCAATTGCCGTCACGTCGCGTCCTGCAACTACTAGGAAATCTGTCAGTACTCCCATGCCAGGCCCTATCTCTACCACTGGAAGCGAGCCCCACAAGTTGCCTTTCTCAGGCCCGCAGGCCTGAGAAAGTTCTTTTGCGGAAATTGTGTCCGCTATTTTTTCTGCAGTGGGGAGATCTGTGAGGAAATGCTGCCCCAATGCCTTCTTAGCTTTTACTTCCATGTGTGAAGCTTTAAGATTTAGGCTTTAAGTTATAAGATATAAGTTATTAGTGATTGTCTCATAACTTACGACTTATAACTTACAACTTATTTAAGATTAACTTTTTTTGCTATATCCTTAGGAACACCAGCCTTATTGAGCATGATGTTGAGAGTCTTCTCAAGGAAATAAGGCTCCGATACGTAGAGATAGCCGTCGTAGAGTTGGTTGGTATCCCAAGAGTTCTTTACCTTATAATAGCGGTTACCCTCTTGGTCAGTGGCATAGCCTACGATGACCATACCATGGTCGTCAGTGGTCTCACGGTTTTCGAAAGTGCGCTGACGGTCTTCCTGAGTGATAGTGCGCTCCTTGACAGGCCCCTTGATATCATATTGCATTGCGTCGCGGTCAGAGTCTGAAAGCTGGGTCCAACGAGCTACCTCTGCATTGTCCATATCCTCCTTTGCTTTCTTTTCGGGAAGAAGTGCATAGCCTTTGCGCCATTTGAAACCCTTCTCGCTGACATCTGCGGCCCAACCAACTGTGAAGCCTGCATCCAAAGCCTCGTCTACGATGCGCTTCATATCTTCCATCGGGATATTCATACTCTCAGACCACAGCCAATTGTCTGGAATCTCAAGAGCGAATGGCTTGTAGAATGGATGATGGGTATAGCTCGTGAACGACACATATTCATCGGGCACGATATTCATTTCCTTTGCAAACGACTGTGGAGTATAAGTCTTTCCGTTGTAGGTGAAGGTCTCTACAGCCGGACCCATATAAGCATCAAGGATGCCGATAAACCCAGGAAGCCATGCAGTAGAGAGTTTCTTATTAGGATTGCTGTTGATAGCATCAAGATAAGCCTTCAGTGCAGCCGCCATCTCATAGTGGGAGTGTTTATCCTCCCCATAGTTGAGACCTGCATATACTTCTTCAGGCACAGCACCGTAGTTATCCATAGCGTAGATGACATCTGCGAATGAACCACCCTGCGCAAAATTGATCTTTCCGCCAGTACTGATGTATTTCTTTGCCTTGTCGATATAGCAGTTGCGCACTGTCCACATCTCCGAGAGGTCGAGTTCAGGTTTACCCTTTCTCATCAGGTCTTCCTCCACCATCGAAGTGCCAGAGAAGGCCCAGCATGTGCCCGACTTGTTCTGGTCTTTCACCGAACCAGTCTTATTGACCTTCACATCTGTAAACTTGAATCCAGTAGAATCAGGAATCTCAATTTTAGGGTCTGCCTGTGCAGCCTGATACTTGTCCATATAGGAGGCACCGCAATTGAAAGCGAGGGCTGTCATGGCAGCTGCAGTTAGAAATAATCTCATAATATTGGTAGTTTTATTATTTTTGTTTTTCAGTAATCTCTCTGATTGAGGGTCCTGCGATGACGCAGGCGACAAACGTAGTAAGGCAGCAAATCATAACGAACCAGAAGTATGCCTCAAAGGCATTGCCGTGGCTGAACCCTGGGAAGCCAAATTCTGCAATTCGCTCGAATATCCAACCAGCAGCCATTCCCGGAAGCATGACACCCGCCATGGAAAAGGCTATGCAGAAGGCATAATGAGACGTCTCAGACTCGCCACGCGCGAAGTATATCATATACATCATAAGCGCTGTAAGGCCAAATCCATAACCAAACTGTTCGAATCCGACTGCCACACAGATAAGGGAGAAGTTCGCTGTCGGCCATATAGCCAGCAGACAATAGACCACGCAGGGCAATGCAAGTGACAGAGCCATTGGCCATAGCCATTTGCATAGTCCACCTCTGCCGATTGCAAGGCCGCCTAACACTCCGCCTGCAAGAAGAGCGATGACACCGACTGTCCCATTGGCAAAACCTATCTCAGTAAGCGTCAAGCCCAATCCGCCATCTTCCAGAGGCGACTTCATGAAAATCGCCACCATCTTTCCGCACATAGCCTCCGGAAGCCGGAAAAGAAGCATAAAAGCCAAGGCTGCTGCTATATGCCGTTTCTTGAAGAACGTGACGAAAGTCATCGCGAAATTCCTGAATATGTCGGAGGGAGTAGTGCCCCCTACAGGATGATCGTCAGCAAGTCGGGGGAGAGCCTGTGTATGCCATAGCCATATAGAGAAGAATATTCCAGTCAAGCAATAGAACACCACAGCCCATGCTCCTGCAGGCGCCATGCCTCTGCTTTCGAGCCATCCGGCAAGAAGCGTAAGTCCACCTTGTCCCAATACAGTAGCTACCTTATAGAAAGTAGAGCGGATACCGACGAAATCGGCCTGCTGCTTCTCCGTCAAGGCCAACATATAGAAACCGTCAGCCGCAATGTCGTGGGTTGCTGAGAAAAAAGCCATGCAGGCAAAGACGCCGAGTGTCGATGCGAAAAAGAAAGACGTAGGCAGACATAGAGCCACAAGCAGCATGCATGCCGTCATCAACATCTGCATCGCCAATGTCCATCTCCTCTTTGTAGAAAAGATATCCACAAAGGGACTCCAGAAGGGCCGTATGATCCAGGGGAGTGACAGAAGTCCTGTCCAAGCTGTAATCTCGGGTATAGATATGCCCAGCTCGCAGTAGAAGAGCACCGGTAGGGTATTGACCGCACAATAAGGGATTCCCTCGGCTATATATAGCGAGGGAATCCATTTCCAAGGCGATGTTCTTTTACTATAGTTCATTTTCACATGTCAGGCTTCTGGAATCTGGTTTCTCAGCATCCCATCGGGCAGCGGGGCTTGATCTGCTTGAAGAAATCGTTGCCCTTGTTGTCTACGAGGATAAATGCCGGGAAGTTCTCCACCTCAATCTTCCAGATAGCCTCCATGCCGAGCTCAGGATACTCAAGAAGCTCAACATTCTTGATAGAATCTTTGGCAAGGATAGCGGCAGGGCCCCCGATTGATCCAAGATAGAACCCGCCGTGCTTCTTGCACGCGTCAGTGACCTGCTGTGAGCGGTTGCCCTTTGCAATCATGATCATTGAGCCACCGGCAGCCTGGAACTGGTCTACGTAGGGGTCCATACGTCCAGCAGTAGTCGGGCCGAATGAGCCTGAAGGCATACCTTCCGGTTTCTTAGCCGGGCCAGCATAATAGATAGGATGCTTCTTGAGATATTCGGGCATAGGTTCGCCGGCATCAAGACGCTCTTTGATCTTAGCGTGGGCAATGTCGCGGCCTACAATGATAGTGCCCTTAAGTGAGAGGCGAGTCGATACCGGATATTTGTTGAGGTCGGCGAGCACCTCTTCCATCGGACGGTTGAGGTCGATTTCAATCACCTCACCCTCGCCAGCCTGGCGGAGTTCTACCGGAATAAGTTCGCCCGGGTTCTCGTCGAGCTTCTCAATCCAAAGACCATCTTTGTTGATTTTGGCCTTCACGTTGCGGTCGGCAGAGCAGCTTACGCCCATACCCACCGGGCAGGAAGCACCGTGACGTGGCAGACGTATCACGCGGATGTCGTGTGCGAAATACTTGCCGCCAAACTGTGCGCCAAGACCGATGTTGTGAGCAGCCTCGAGAAGTTCCTTCTCAAGCTCCACATCACGGAAAGCGCGGCCATACTCATTGCCAGTGGTAGGAAGATTGTCGAAATACTTTACGGATGCTTTCTTTACAACCTCGAGATTCTTTTCGGCACTTGTGCCGCCAATGACGAAGGCGATGTGATAGGGAGGACATGCTGCTGTGCCAAGAGTCTTCATCTTCTCGATGAGGAAAGGCACAAGGGTCTTCTTATTGAGGATAGCCTTAGTCTCCTGATAGAGATAGGTCTTGTTGGCGGAGCCGCCACCCTTGGCTACGAAGAGGAACTTATATTCCATACCCTCGGTAGCATGGATATCAATCTGCGCGGGAAGGTTGCAGCCGGTGTTGACCTCGTCATACATTGTCAAAGGTGCGTTCTGAGAGTAACGCAGATTGTTTTCGGTATATGTCTTGTAGACGCCGAGAGAAATCTTCTCCTCATCGTCGCAACCTGTCCACACCTGCTGGCCCTTGTAGGCAGCGCATATAGAAGTGCCGGTGTCCTGGCAGAAAGGAAGGACTCCTTTAGCTGCGATTTCTGCATTGCGGAGCATTGTGAGAGCTACAAACTTATCGTTTTCTGAAGCTTCTGGGTCATGCAGAATCTTAGCTACCATCTCGTTGTGCTCGCGGCGGAGCATAAAGGAGCAGTCGTGCGATGCTACATTAGCGATGATGGTCAGAGCCTCTGGGTCGACTACAAGCATCTCATGGCCGTTCCAATCTTCGGTCTTTACATAGTCCTTGGTGATGAGCTTGTATTCAGTGGTGTCGGGGCCAAGCTCAAAAGGCTTTTGATAATGAAAGGGTTTTGTTGCCATTTTATTTTGGGATTTAACGAGTTTATATTATTTCCAAGCGATTATTTAGCCGTCAACGACCTGAGTTCAAGGAGCGCCCCCGTGACAGGGTCAAACACGGCATATGATGGTTCTTTCTTATCAGTGAAAAGCGCCGGGTCTAATCCGAAAGTCATACCCATCTGCGCCATCTGCATTTCCTTGTCGTATAGTTTCTTTCCAAGAGTGGAAATCGTCACCTGTGCGCTTCCAGGAATATTGTAGATTACTGCATTCTTGGGAAGTTTCTTAACCTCTCCTTTCGCATCCACCGGCAATTTGGGCTCATTGACAGTCTCAATCCTGATATAGACGGGATCGCCAGAAAGGTCGTCGGCATCTACAAAACCTGCGAATTGCGACATTCGGAAAAGCACGTCTTCAGCATCATCCCCCTCAGGCACATATGTGAAGCGGTGGGTCACTGTTTCCGATGTGACGCTGCCGGTAAAAGCTGCGGTAATCGCTGCTTCCTGTGCCCCAAGAGAGGCCAGCATGAGTTCCATCTGCTTGCCGTCGGCCGGCATTACGTCGGCAGTGCCGCGTGTGAGAGCAAGCTTAGAGTCTCTCACCTCCATAAGAGACTCAGCAAGGAGCTGAGCCTGCTTGGCAGATGACTTGGAGGCCACGAAGTCTTCGTCTACAAATTCGAGATATTCATTGCCGGATGGCCATTTTACGTTTTGCCTTGTCTCTATTGGTGCGTCAGTAGCCTGAACAGGAGCATCCACATCCTTATTGATAGCGAGGAGCATACCGTCGGCATCTACCGTGATTGATGTCAGAGCACCCGGCTTAAGCTGCATGACATATTGAGTGTCGGAGGCAGAGACGCCATAAGGGCGGACCTTGACATCCGTTATAGTCCATTTCTCATAGTCTTCCCCTATCGCCTTATCGGTGCCGATGCTTTTCTTGGCGTAGGGATAGAAAGGTCCTTTCTTGCCCACTTCATGTCGAGCAGTAACCTCTACTTCCAAAGCTGTAAGCGGAAGGGAATATACGAGGCCGTAATCATTGCCCTTTTCAGCTGTGAGCACCTTTGTAGCCTGACTCCAACCAAGCGAGAGGGTCATCAGGCAAGCCATAGCCGATATTATCTTCTTCATATATATTAAATTCTTAATGTTCGTCACTCATCTCTTAACTCTTGATTCTTGACCCTTAGACAGTCCTGTCTATCACAGCCTTTATAGCTCGTCCAAGCCTGTCGGATATATCCGAAGCTACCACACCGTATTCTCCAATTTCCTCAGAGGCGATGTCCCCAGCCAGTCCATGGATGAAGACGCCAAGAGTGGCAGCATTCTCCGGCTGAAGGCCTTGAGCAAGGAATCCTGCTATCACGCCTGTCAGTACGTCGCCGGCACCGGCAGTAGCCATTCCTGCATTACCCGTAGAGTTGAAATATACGTTTCCGGTTGGTCTTACTATCATCGTATAGTGGCTCTTCAGCACAATCACGATGTTGTAGAGTTGTGCCATCTCGATGGCTTTCTTCAGTCGCTGCTCTGATGATGGTTGCTCTCCAAAAAGACGGTCAAACTCTCCGATATGAGGGGTGATGACAGTGCATGGAGGTATCATTGAGAGAAGCGAAGGACGTTTGACTATGCAGTTGAGGGCATCCGCATCAAGCACAAGTGGCGAGCGGCAAGTCTTAAGCAAAGCCTCAAGCGCGTTTACCGTAAGATCGTTTGTGCCGATGCCTGGTCCAACGGCTACTGCCTGATGCGTATGGTGTAGGCTCATGTCGCTGATGACTCTCTCGTTGCGGTCCGGCTCAAACATAGCCTCTGGGACTGCTGTCTGAAGGATGGTAAGGCCTACACGGGGGGCATGTACTGTGACAAGTCCAGCTCCGCATTTGAGTGCAGATTTTCCACTGAGCACGGCCGCTCCCATCATTCCCATACTTCCGGCAAACATCATGACAGAGCCGTAGTCACGCTTCGCACTGAAGGGATTTCGGGGCCGTAGGAGTTTCCGAATAGTACGGCTCTCTATCAGTAGCCAATTTGACTTCCTGCTTTTCAGCGCACCCCTGTCGAGGCCGATGTCGAGCACCATGCGGTCGCCAAGTATCGGGGCATGCTCGGGGAAGAAAAATGATAGTTTGGGAAACTGGAATGTCAGTGTGAGATTTGCATGCACCATGTCGTGAAATCTGGAATTGGCATTCCACTCTCCGGCAAGCCCGGAAGGGATGTCGATGCTTATCACATAAGCTCCGGAATCATTGATCAGACGAGCCACTGCGGCGAAACCTCCCGAAAGAGGATCACGCAGGCCAACTCCGAAAAGTCCGTCGATGATTACGTCCTCTCTTGAAAGCTGAGGGGGGATGAAAGTAGTAGTCACTTCTGTAAAATTCACTTTCTCAGCAGTCTCAAAAAGTTTGGTCTTCTGAGCCTCACACTCCTCTGAGAGCTGCCCCCTCACGTTGAAGAGATACACTTCCAGATTGCTGTAGCCCATTTCTGCCAGGATTCTGGCCACAGCAAGCGCGTCGCCACCGTTATTGCCCGGACCTGCAACAACAACAATACGACGGCTCGGCAGAAACCGCGAGCTTACTTCCTTGGCCACAGCATTGGCTGCCCGCTCCATCAGTGTCAGCGAGTCGATGCCTTGCGCCTCACAAGTTGCAGCATCAAGGTCTTTTATGTCTTTGGAACTGAAAATTTTCATATTCTTTCTTCAGGCCATTTATAGTCGTTTTACTTAAATTGAAATCATTTCGGCTTGTTTTTTATTTAGCCGAAAAAACCTCAATAGCTAATTCGACTACAAATTTAACCAAAAAAGCCGATTTTTCCAAAAAGGATAGTGCAAGATTCAAAAATATTAATTAAATTTGCATACTATTATTAGATAACCTTGCTTCCAAGGTACTTTCGAGTGCCGAAGAGGCTAATAAATGTTTTAGGTAAAATGGTAGATTATAAGAAACTTGGTCTTGTCAACACACGCGAGATGTTTGCAAAGGCCGTACACGGAGGCTACGCAATCCCCGCCTTCAACTTCAACAACATGGAGCAGCTCCAGGCCATCATCAAGGCAGCTGCTGAAACAAAGAGCCCGGTTATCCTACAGGTATCAAAGGGTGCACGCAACTATGCTAACCCCACTCTTCTCCGCTACATGGCACAGGGTGCTGTGGAATACGCTAAGAGCCTCGGATGGGAAAAGCCCCAGATTGTGCTCCACCTCGACCATGGTGACACTTTCGAGACTTGCAAAGACTGTATCGACAATGGTTTCTCTTCAGTCATGATCGACGGTAGCCACCTCAGCTTCGAAGACAACTGCGAACTTACTAAGAAGGTAGTAGACTACGCTCATCAGTTTGACGTGACTGTAGAAGGTGAGCTCGGCGTTCTCGCCGGCGTTGAAGACGAAGTAAGCTCCGACCACCACACATACACCGACCCAGAGGAAGTGATTGATTTCGTAGCTCGCACTCAGTGCGACAGCCTCGCTATCTCAATCGGTACTTCTCACGGTGCCTACAAGTTCACTCCCGAACAGTGCACACGCGACCCGAAGACTGGCCGTCTCGTACCTCCTCCATTGGCATTCAACGTGCTTGAGGCTGTAGAGGCTAAGCTTCCTGACTTCCCCATCGTGCTCCACGGCTCAAGCTCTGTGCCCCAGGAATACGTCGACATCATCAACGAAAACGGTGGCAAACTTCCTGATGCTATCGGTATCCCCGAAGAGGAACTCCGCAAGGCTGCCAAGATGGATGTCTGCAAGATCAACATCGACTCTGACAGCC
>CAZIAX010000077.1:0-10127 GCA_964537745.1 uncultured Sangeribacter sp. | reverse complement strand
CAATAGTTAGGGTCGCGCACATCGCCGGTGACCACCTCGAGATTCGGATGGCGAATGTCCTCGAGCCATCCCCAGTTGTTGAAGGAGTTGTACTGGGCGAGGGCTCTCACTTCGCAGCCTTCATCGAGGAGGGCCTGCGTCAGATGAGAACCTATGAAGCCGTCGGCTCCTGTCACGAGTACTTTATTCATTTCCAATTTCTTCTTTATACGATTCTATATGGCGCTCTTTCTTCTCCTGGAGAATCTCCGATATGGTCAGGAAAATTCCGCTTTCCTCCACATCTCCGAATTCATCGTTGACAGCCGTTCCGAAGACGCGCATTGTTGGGGAAAGGCTCATGTATGCGTTGACGAGGGGTGGGATGTTGAGTCCTTTCTCGCGAATGAGGCGGTTGAGGATCTTATAGTCTTCCTTGTAGCTGTCGGCAGGAAACAACCTTTGAATCTCTGGGCTCATGGCCTTAGTGGCAATTGGGCGAATGGGGCGAGCAAGCTCCTCGACATCGGGGAAATGCTTGTTGAGAAATCCAAGAATAAGGTCGAGGTTTTCGCGACCGAAAGCGGGATACATCGTCACTTTCCCGAAAAGATATTTGATGTGCGGATACACTACAGTCAGTGCTCCCAAGCCATCCCAGAGATTATCGAGGGCGAAGAGCGCCTTTGTCCCTGCCTTGCTGCTTTGATACCCTACAGATACAAATGAGCGACCGAGCTCAAGAGTCTGCGGAAGTATCTCTTTCAAAAAACGGTCGGAAAACTTGAAAAGATGTGCAGTGGCTATGCGTGGCGTTCCGTCAGACATATCGATCTTGTCGCCTGTTATAAACCTGTAGCCGCCCAGAATCTCCCTTGCGGTAGGGTCCCAAACTATCAGTTGGCGGCATGGCTCCGGCATAGTGTCAAACTCGTCGATGTCGTAAGGTTTACCTGTGCCACCTCCTGCCTGACGGAAAGCAGTCTCACGAAGCCGCCCTATCTCAAGCATGGTATTGGGCGCACAATGAGCGTCGACAACATAAAGATGGTTGTCTCCTTTATTGGTATGACGAAGGAAACGCTCCGGAGTAAGTTCACTCTCGATAGCGTCCCGGTCCACTGGTGGTATGATTGGCTCCATTGTCATTGTTTCCAAAGATATCTTCAAGGATGCGAAATACGAACTGCAAAGTTAATAATAAATTTCCAATAACTCAACTTTCGCAAACAAAAGTTAGGGAAAGAGGCGCTTTGAAGCACCCATATGTCGCTAACTACACTGTAACTATGAGAGGCGAGGATGGAAATGGTCGTAGACAAGAGTGCCTTTCGCTTTCCCAATAGCCTCCACAATGGCGTCGAGAGATGCCTCCTTGATTCGCTTTACGCTCTTGAAGTGCTTTATCAATGTAGTCTTGGTGGCAGGGCCCACACCCTTTATGCTGTCGAGCTCGCTTACGGTCTGTCCTTTCGAGCGGCGGTCGCGATGGTGTGTGATGCCAAACCGGTGAGCCTCGTCGCGCATAGCCTGGATGACACGGAGACTTGGGCTCGTCTTGTTGATGTAGAGCGGAAGTGAGTCGCCAGGGAAATATATCTCCTCAAGTCTCTTCGCTATTCCGACGAGAGCCACCTCTCCCCTTATGCCCATCTCATCAAAAGCCTCAACCGCCGCGCTGAGCTGACCTTTACCGCCGTCGACCACCACCATGTCGGGAAGTTTCTCTCCCTCGGCCATCATGCGGGTATAGCGGCGATGAAGCACCTCCTTCATCGATGCGAAGTCGTCAGCTCCCACCACAGTCTTAATTATGAAATGCCGATAGTCGCGCTTGGAGGGTTTGCCGTTGCGGAAGACTACGCAGCTTGCCACAGGATTCGTGCCCTGGATATTGGAGTTATCAAAGCACTCGATATGTCGCGGCTGCACCTCAAGACGAAAATCTCGTTTCATCGTCTCCATAAGTTTCTCGACACTGCGCTCAGGGTCGAGCGCCTCAGCCTGCTTCTCCTTATCCTTGAGATATTGCGTCGCATTCTTTACAGCCACGTCGAGCACCTTCCTCAGGTCGCCACGCTGCGGGATAGTGAATTTCACCTTCTCAAACTCCACATCAGGCAAAAAAGGCACGATGACTTCTGTGAATTCACGCTCAAACCTACGTCCTACTTCGGCGATTGCCATAGAGAGCAATTCCTCTTTAGTGGACGCGGAGCAACGTTTGTATTCGAGGTTGATACTCTGAATCACGGCGCCATTGTGAAGGTGCATGAAATTGACCACGGCCGCATCCTCGTCATCGCTGGCCACAAATCCGAAGATATCGAGTTCGGCGGCATCCGTCTTGGCCACTACACTCTTTACATTGTAGCGTTTGACGGCCTCGTATTTCTCCTTCACCTCCTGGGCCTCCTCGAATTTCCACTCCGCGCTGAGCCGCTCCATCTCCTGCAGGAGGTGGCGTTCTAGTTCCACAGTCTCGCCGCGAAGAATGGAGCGTACGCGCGCCACGTATTCGCCATACTGATCCTTATTTACGAAGCCACGGCATGGGCCACCGCATTTCTTGATATGGTAATCAAGACAAAGGGAATACTTTCCTCTGGCTATCCCCTTTTCATCGAGGATATGCCGGCAACTGCGCAGCGGGAATATGTCGCGGATAAGTTGGAGCACCACCTTCGCCGACTGCACATTTGAGTAGGGACCATAGTATTTTGCGCCCAGCCCCTTCTCGCGGGTCATGAACACGCGTGGGAAATCCTCTTTCGTGACTACAATCCAGGGATAAGACTTATCATCCTTGAGCAGGACATTGTAGCGCGGTTGGTATTCCTTTATCATCGCGCTCTCAAGATGGAGTGCATCCTCTTCCGTATGCACCACTATGAAGCGCATATCCACGATGGAACGCACCAGGAGGTTGGTGCGCCGTATGTCGTGCTGACGGTTGAAGTAAGAGGACACACGCCTCTTCAGGCGCTTCGCCTTGCCTACATATATGACGGTACCAGTATTATCGAGATACATGTAGACGCCCGGGGAGTCCGGGAGGGAAAGAATCTTCTCGCGCAATTTCTCGCCAGGGCGGTTATTGCGGATATCGTCGGCCGTACGGTCAGACTGTATCTCAAGATTGAACCCCCCGTGCTCATTTATGTCTCGTCCTGTTCCAGCCAGAAGTTCGGCGTTTTTTGTTTCTTCTTCCATTATGGATATTTCGGATGATGATTGATTGCAAAAAGCCCCGATAGAATCGGGGCTTTTTGATGACGAATGGCAATTAGTATTTCAGCAGAGATGTCACTTCCACATCCTTCGGCAGGACATCTCGTCCGTGGAGCTCAGTGAGCTCAACAATGAAATTGACGTAGATTTTCTTCGGGTTCATCGACTTTACGAGCTGACAAGCTGCGTTCATCGTGCCGCCAGTGGCGAGCAAGTCATCGTGGAGGACCACCACGTCGTCCGGGCCGATTGCATCGCTGTGTAGCTCGATAGTATCGACTCCATACTCTTTAGCGTATGATGCCTTTACCGTCACCGAGGGGAGTTTTCCGGGTTTGCGGGCTGGCACAAAACCAGCGCCAAGCCGGTCGGCAAGTATAGATCCTCCGATGAAACCGCGCGATTCGATACCTACGACCTTAGTCACCCCCTTATCTTTGTAGAGTTCGGCAAGAGCGTCGCCCATCACGTGGAGGGCCTCACCATTCTTGATCATGGTGGTCAGGTCGCGAAACATTATTCCAACCGAGGGGAAATCAGGCACATCCCTGATGATGGCCTTTAAGTCTTCAATCTGCATGTCTTCTTTCTATATTTATTATTGTTGTTAATGAAATTCTACGATTAATCCGAGGTTTTTTGAGATACTAATTTGAATCGACCTTCTATGTTTCACGTGAAACAATTTTATCATAACCCTCTAATTTCTATCTAATCTCTGATTAGTTTCTCAGCATCACGAGGAGTACGTTGATATCTGCGGGAGAGACACCGGGGATGCGTGAAGCCTGCCCTATCGTTGTGGGTCGTATCTTAGAGAGTTTCTGTCTTCCTTCAGTCGAGATTGCGAGGATAGACTCAAAATCCATATCGTCGGGAATCCTAACTTTCTCCAGCCGCTCCAAACGCTCGGCAGACTCCCGTTCCCGATCAATGTATCCTTTATACTTAATGAGAATCTCAGCAGACTCTATGATCTCCTCTCTCCTATCCTCCTCGACTTCCTCACAACGACTCTTGAGAGCAGCAACGAGCGGAATCAGTTTTGCGAAATCAAGCTGTGGCCTGCGAAGCAGTTCTACTAATTTGACTTTGCCAGCGAGACGTCCAGTGCCGACGTCTTCCAGATAGTCCTGAAGTTCGTCGGTAGGTTTGATGGAAGTTTTCTCACACCACTCCACGAGCGCATCCCTCTCGGCATACTTAGTCTTCATCGCCTTGAAACGATAGTCATCCGCAAGCCCTATCTCATGTCCGATGGGAGTAAGGCGGAGGTCGGCATCATCCTGACGGAGCAGAATTCGGAATTCAGCACGGCTCGTAAACATACGATAGGGTTCGTCGACACCCTTGGTCACGAGATCATCGATGAGGACACCGATATAAGCTTGGTCTCTTCCGAGGACCAACGGCGAAAGGCCTTTCACGCTTCGAGCGGCATTTATTCCGGCCATCAGTCCTTGGGCGGCAGCCTCCTCGTATCCGGTGGTGCCATTGACCTGGCCTGCAAGATAGAGGCGGCTCACAACCTTTGACTCGAGCGTATGACGCATTTGTGTAGGGTCGAAGAAATCGTATTCTATAGCATATCCCGGACGGTAGAACTGAACATTTCGGAGCGCAGGAATCCGAGTCAAGGCCTCAACCTGCACCTGCCAAGGGAGAGAGCTTGAAAAACCATTGATATAAAATTCATGCGTCGTCTCTCCCTCGGGTTCGAGGAAAAGTTGATGGCTCTCCTTGTCAGCGAAGGTGACAATCTTTGTCTCGATAGAAGGGCAATAGCGAGGTCCTATACTTTTGATCTGGCCATTGTAGAGCGGAGAGTCGGCAAGATTGTCGCGTAGAGTCTGATGCACCTCCGGACTTGTGTGCACGATATAGCAGTCGCGAGGAGGAAGAGTCCGGCGGACATTTGGAAGATAGGAGAATTTATGGAAATCTCTCTTCACGGTGCCGTCTGGCAAACGCTCATCATCGCCAGCCTGAGGTATGGCCTCGCTGTAGTCGATAGTCGAGCCGTCGACACGGGCCGGAGTACCAGTCTTCATGCGGCCAACGTTGAGACCAAGTTCGCGGAGTTGATCGGATACGCCACGTGATGAAGCCTCCGATATACGTCCCCCCTCAATCTGCGTTCGTCCGAAATGCATGAGGCCGTTGAGGAATGTACCGGCAGTCAGAACAACACTCTTTGCCTTGAATAGAATTCCCAATGATGTCTCCACACCCTTTACGCAAGGAGTGCCATCCGGTCCTTCTTCGACAAGGAGCCTCGTGACCATATCCTGGAATATAGATAGTTTTTTGGTAGAGTCAAGAGTCTTTCGCCATTCATCGATGAAACGGGTTCGGTCGCTCTGGACTCGTGGCGACCATACGGCAGGACCCTTGCTACGGTTGAGCATACGGAACTGTATGGCAGTGCGGTCGGCTATGACACCGGTCATGCCACCGAGAGCATCGATCTCGCGAACTATCTGTCCCTTCGCGATACCGCCAATGGCGGGATTGCACGACATCTGCGCCACGCGGTTCATATCCGCCGTAATGAGCAGAGTCGAGCTGCCGAGACGCGCTGCAGCCACAGCGGCCTCACAACCGGCGTGGCCAGCACCTACCACTATTATATCGTAATCAAACAACATCTCTTTCTCAATGATTAATTATAAATGATGAATGATTAATTTTATCAGTCTTTGAAAAGCGACAGGGCGGCGTTTTCGGCTGCTTCCATTATCTCGCGTTCGCCGGGGCCCTTGTCGTTGATGCCTACGAGATGAAGCACACCGTGGATTATGACGCGGAGGAGTTCGCGGAAATAGGGCACTCCGAATTTTTCTGCGTTCGACTTTACGGTGTCGAGCGATATCATGATGTCGCCGGCAATCTTGTCGCCACGTGAATAGTCAAAAGTAATGATATCGGTATAATAGTCGTGGCCCACAAACTGACGGTTGGCCACGAGTATCTCCTCGTCGTCGACGAAGAGGTAGTTAAGGTTGCCGACTCTCCTATCATGCAAGGCGGCCACCTCCTCTATCCATGTCGAGATCTTCCGGCAGTCCATTTCCGGGAGCTCGACTCCTTGTGCTTCAAATTCTATCATTTATTGGAGTTATAAGTTCTCAGTTATAAGTTATATGCTTTAAGCTGCGAGTGCAAACAAGTTATAAGCCGTAAGCTTTCAGCACACAACAAAACGCAAATATAACAAAATTTGCCGAATTTTCCACAAAAATCGGCAAAAATAGTTTCTCGCTATAAAAACAGGCTTATCAAGCTCTATTTCACAAAACGAATCCTATATGTTAAAAACAACTATATTTATCTAAATATCAATACATTAATCACAATCAAACCCACAATTAAGGCTTTGAGAATCTGTTTGATGAAATTCTCCAGCAGATTATGGACAAATATATCAGGCTCAATTCACAAAAAATCCTACTTTTCTTTCTTGCGAGTTCGCATGGCAAGGCAAGCACCGCTACTGTTAACCTTGAGGGTTGCCTCCGCACCTTCGATGAGGGGAACGTTCTTCTCATTATGACCGACAGGAAAATCAAACGCCACCGGGCAGGAGACACCCCACTCCTCGAAACGCTCATTCATCATGCCATACATCGATTCGTGATTACGATCACTTTTCCATTCCGTAAACTGACCGATGAGGATTCCTTTTGCCCTTCTTAATACTCCCTGCAAGTGGAGACGATAGAGCATTCTCTCCACTGCATAGATTGGTTCGGAGACATCTTCAAGGAAAAGAATCACGTCTTCAGTTAGAGCCGTGCCCATCATGTCGAAGGGTGTCGCGGCGAGTCCATTTAGGACTGCGAGGTTTCCACCGAGGAGGACTCCCCTACCCTCTCCGGGTCGGTTGTAGGTATGATGGTTGACGCGATATGCCAGAGCGGGCCAAGCGGCTTCTACGAGGCCCTTGAATGCCTCGCGATAGCAATCGTAGCCATTGGCTGGCTCCTCCACTAATTGTTTGGCCATCCCGCCGTGGATGGATGCAATGCCGCATTTGTGGAGCAATGCGTGGAGTGCTGATACATCAGAGAAACCCACAAGCCATTTGGGATGTGCGGCGATAAAATCCGGAGAAAGATAATCGAGCATCTGCACGCAACCGTAGCCGCCGCGTGCGCAGATCACCAGGTCAACGTCGTCGCGGCTCCAAGCATCCGTGAAGTCAGCCACACGTTGCGCCAGAGGGGCGGCATACGAACCTGAGGCATTCGCGTCGAGAGCTGAGGGATAGACGATTAGTTCTGCGCCAGGCATCTCTTCCGGATGCTCCTCATAAAGCTTCACAAACGCCTCCACAATTTCCGGTTTTATACGCGTAGCAGGTCCTATAAGCGCCACCTTCGCATCCTTGCGGACAGCCTTAGGAATCACAATATCTTTTCTCATCAGTTTACTTGAACGGGGATGCCGGTGGCCGCTTGGATGCGGTTGCCGATAGCTGTCAGCTCCTCTTTTTCGACCTTCACAAGCTTTTCCTCGGGGGTAGAGCGGTCGAGGCTATAGATCATTATCTCGCGTGGCTGGATGCGCTTGTAGGCGGCAATAAGGGCCTCTATCTCCTCGTCAGTGGTGTTGTCGATGGGCTGGCCGTCGTGGGTGCCACGCAGGATCATTGTCTGGATGATTCCGGTGCCCTTGAATTGGCGGAGAGCCTCCACTACCCTGTCGACTGTGAATCCCGGGGAGTTGGGACGGTCGATAAGGCGCATTGTCTTTTCGACGGCTGAGTCGAGTTTGAGGATATTGTTGTCGGCTTTCTTGAGAGCGTCGGCAACCTCCGGTTTGAAAATCATTGTGGAGTTTGTCAGCACGGAGACTTTCGCGTTGGGATAGAATTTATCGCGCAGGGCGAGGGTATCCTCAATGATGTGGGGGAAGTCGGGATGGAGTGTCGGTTCTCCGTTGCCGGAGAATGTTATGACGTCCAGCGGGTCTCTCTTTGCATGCATTTCCCTCAGTTTGGTTTCCAGTTGTGCGCGCACCTGCTGGCGTAGAGGGAGGCCGGTGGTGCCGGCACCTTGAGCGTTGAAACCGGCCTCGCAGTAGAGGCAATCGAAAGAACATACTTTTCCGTCGTCGGGCATCAGGTTGACACCCAGCGACACGCCGAGACGGCGGCTATGAATTGGTCCGAAGATAGTGCTATGGAACAGCACGGTCTGATCTTTTCCCATAATGATTCTAATTTCTTCTACAAAATTAATAATTCCAATCCAAACCACCAAATTGCAAAGACCTTAAAGATTAGTGGGGTGACATCATTTTGCGGATGAAGGGGCCGAGGTTGGTGTCGTTGGTGTCGAGGCCTAACTTTTTTCTAATTTCGGTACTGATGTTGTAGTGGCGAGCCAGATCGAGATAGTTGCCTATATCCTTTCCACGCAGTCCGAGGGCGTAGAGGCAGACGAAGTCGATTTCCCTCTCCGTCAGGCCATGAGCCTCCAGATATTTCATGAAGTCGGGATGGGTGGCCCTCAATACTTTCCCTATTGACTGCTGAAACTTCTTTTATCATCCATTTCAATTTTGTAAAAAAAATTGTATACTTTTTTTTTGATAATTAGAGCTTAAAATTTGTTATATTATTAAAACACTTTCCATTATGAAAAAAGCTATCCTACTTCTCTTTGTATCATGCGTGGCGTTCAGTTTGCATGCAGAATTCGTCTTTGTACCATCTACGAGCACTCCCGACGGAGAAGCAGGAGGCCATGAGTATGTGGACCTCGGGTTGCCAAGCGGCACGCTGTGGGCTACTTCCAACATAAATGCCGAGGAACTCTATCTGGCGGGAGACTATTTCGCTTGGGGAGAAACCCATACACGCGGACGCTTCATATGGACTGAGTACGAGTTTTTCGAAGAAGAATATACTGACGACAACGGTCTCCGCAACTATTCGGCCACTGACATTGGAGAGCAGATTTCCGGCACTGAATATGACGCCGCACGCTGCCTATGGGGTGAAGGGTGGAGAATACCCACGAAAGAGGATTGGGAAGAGCTCATATCCTGTTGCCAGACAGAATACAGGCAAATAATATATGGGAGTCTCAACAAATCTATGGTCCATCTTATCGGACCAAACGGCAACAGCATGATGCTTCCTGAGACTTTCAGTCCTCATGGAGGAGTCACTATAGAGAGACACTGTGGAGAATACTGGACAGCTACCTCTTGCTCTGAGATGACCGACGGTCGTTATCCATCAGCTTTAATGGTGTTCTTTGCTCCCACTTCTAACGTGCAGTTCTCGTTGATGCCATACGGACGCCATGATGGACTCTCCATCCGACCGGTGATTAGCCATAAGGATGTTCCAACTTCGGTTACCACTCTGACTGAAGTTGTGCCTGCTATAAAGTATGAAAACGGTGCTATATCCATCACCGGGAATGCCGACGGATGCGAGCTGACTATATCAGACATGTCTGGACGTAAGGTATGCACCTTCTCCTGCAGATGCAACATATGGCAAATGCCTCAGCTCGAAAAAGGTGTCTATGTAGCATCTTTAAGCAAGGGGGCAAAGACTCTTAGCACTCGCAAGATAGCAGTGAAATAATTTCTACGATATCACAATCATTCAAATCGAGATTGCCGAAAAAGGTAATCTCGATTATTATTTTGCAGTAGATTTAGACTGTAAGGATTTGGAAAGATGGGGGAAAAACGTTATCTTTGTGGGCAAAACGGAGAAGCATGGAAGAGAAGAAAGTGAAATACGCTATCGGCGACCAGGACTTCAAGTCGCTAAGGGAGGGTGGTTTCCTGTATGTGGATAAGACACGGTATATACAGACCATCTTGGAAGGGAGCAAATACTACTTCCTGGCGCGTCCCCGACGCTTCGGGAAGAGCCTCTTTCTCTCTACCAT
>CAZIAX010000076.1:0-10175 GCA_964537745.1 uncultured Sangeribacter sp. | reverse complement strand
ACAGAAGAAGACGTCAACACACTCCTGAATCTATTGTAACATACAAAAAGCTACGGCACTTAGCAATTTTTGCCGTAAGTTTTGGTTTAATTAATAAATATATATGGAAGAGAACAAGATAAATGAACATAACAAGCAGGAATATCCCCCTATGCATACGGCGGAACATCTGCTGAATGGCGAGATCGCTCGCCGATATGGCTGCGGACGAGCTTTCAGCGCGCATATCGAGCGCAAGAAGTCAAAACTCGACTATCACATGGAGCGACCTTTGACTCCCGAAGAACTGAACGCACTCGAAGACTATATAAATGGAATTGTCGAGGAAGATGTAGCAGTCACGGAAGAGTTCATCACACAGAAAGAGGCGATGGACCGATTCGACATGAGCCGACTGCCCGAAGGAGCCTCTGATACTGTAAGAGTAGTGCGCGTTGGCAACTACGACCAATGCCTTTGTGCTGGGACGCACGTCAGCCATACCGCCGAAATCGGCACTTTCCGCATCTCCAGCAGCCGATACCAAGACGGAGTGCAACGAATCGTATTCAAACTCGAGAGCAAGTGATGTCTACACTTATCAGACCTGAAACGAGCGACGTCTTTGCAACAATATATCATAAAGCCGAAGGTGAAAACTCATATTATGTCGAGGAAAATGCCCTGGTATATGTGGGAGCCGGCAGACTTGAAATGATGATCGATGGCGAAGCAGCAGCAAGTTTTGAGAAAGGGGAATGCGTCTTTGTGCGCAAAGACCATAGGATGACACTCGTCAACAAAGCAGCCGACGACATTGACCATCATCTGACAGTCTTTCTCTTTTTCACTCGCCAATATCTTTTCGACTACTACAAGACTCTTCATAAACTGGATATGCCTGGAAACGTAGAGCGAAGCAAGAAAAGTTATCTCCGCATACCACGCTCATCGCTGCTGACGAGTCTTTTCGAATCATTCAAGCCATATTGGGAAAAAGGCGAAACCCCGGAAAAACATTGGCTAAAATTAAAAGTACTGGAGGCCACCCGTCTTCTACTCCTCCTTGACAAGTCTGTCTACGCCTCGCTTTTCGACTTCACAAGCCAGTGGCGTATCGACATACTCGACTTTATGGAGAAAAACTTTAAATATGACCTCTCAGTAGAAGACCTTGCCAACTACACCGGGCGAAGCGTCTCCACTTTCAAACGTGACTTCAAGAAACTAAGCGATCTATCACCGCGCAACTGGCTAATCCAGAGAAGACTCAGGGAAGCCCATCATCTACTTACCACTACAGATTGGTCGGTATATAAAATAATGGACAACGTCGGCTTCAAAAACTTCTCCCATTTCTCCCGCCGTTACCATGAATGTTACGGTGAGACTCCCTCCGAAACGCGTGGCGCAAATCATAAAAATTTGGACCGTAGAGAATAATAAAATGAACCATAGAGAACAATCTTATTCCGTATCCAATGCGTTTTATTTACAGAAAAACGAAAAAGAATAAAACAAAATAAAAAACTAAAATATTATGGATAAGTTTATTGGATCTCATTTCATCTACACCTACGCCAATGGCTGGGTCTACGAACTCTACGTAAAGAACGAAAACACTGTCGACTACCGAATCCACAGCGGTATGGTAGGTGGCCGTTGGGTCCGCGACCAGAAAGCCGACATCGTAAAACTCGCCGATGGCGTCTACAAAATCTCCTGGACAGAACCGACCGGTACTGACGTAAGCCTTAACTTCATGCCGGAACAGAATAAGCTTCACGGCGTGATATTCTTCCCGAAATGGGTTCAGGAGCATCCTGAAATCACAGTATGCTACCAGAACGAACATATTCCATTGATGGAAGAAAGCCGCGAGAAATATGAGACATATCCCAAATATGTAGTGCCTGAATTCGGTGATATCTTCTTCTCCAAGAATGAAGGCATCAACAATGAGAAAGTCATCTCTCAGGCTCCTTACGAGGGCATGACCGAAGACATCGTAAGCGGCAAACTTGACTTCACAAAGTAACCGTCTTTTTCATCATCAATTGCGCTGGGGAGTCGACTGGGTTTGCAACTAAAACGGCAATTCCGTTGTTGATTCTTACACAGTCTCCTCCCCCCTCCACTATGAAAGCGCATCTACTCAGAAAAATATATAAGATTCCGTTCTCCATTGTCATATTGGCAATGGGGATCGGAATTCTTTTGTCTTCATGCGTGCAGAAAGATGTGCTTCACGACAATAACCCTGTAAAAGTATCGGTGGAATTTGACTGGATAAATGCGCCTGGAGCCAATCCGGAAGGCATGACGGTACTGTTTTTTCCCACTGACGAAAGCAGTAAGTTGTGGAGATTTGACATAGATGGAAGAGATGGAGGCGAAGTGGAACTCTTGCCTGGCATCTACAATGTGCTGGCCTACAATAATGACCTACCCGGAATAGTGTTTACTGACACATATAATTATCAGACATATTCTGCCTCACCAAAAACTATCAAAGATTCCCTCTGCACTCCCACGGGAATGCTATATGCGGCCCACTTTCCCGACAAGAGTATATATCATTATGACAGACACCTCCTCAAGATACGGCTGACCCCAAATTCCCTCTCTACCGTCTATCACATCACCATCGACTCTGTCAGTGGCACAGAACGAATCAAGACGGCCAATGCGATGCTGAAAGGGCTCGCACGTTCAGTCTGCCTGCAACTTGAAAGCAATTCTAAAGCCGACTGCTGCATTTCGGGTCCATTGTATTTAGATTCTGATCTCAACACCCGTCTGTCTACGGTCACAACAGGATTAGGTAATCCAGACATCACAACGCCGAAGATAGTCTTGGAAATCATCGTCACGACCTCCCATGGAAAATACTCAAAAACGTTTGATGTAACTGAGCAAGTATTGAACAGTCGCGACCCCAAAGACGTTTACATACATATTTCCGGTCTTGACATCCCGCAAGCTGACACCCCGACCAATCCAGACGGAAGTCCGGACGTCGGAATAGCCGTTGGAGTCGACGGTTGGCAATTAATCGAAATAATTTATTCATAATTAAACAATTCTTCACCCACTTAATCAAAATCGCCATGAAAACACACCGCATCTTTATCACAAAGGCGTTACTTCTCTCCGCCTCTTTAGCGGCAACATTGTCGGCATGCACGTCGACAGATGAGCCCCAAACTGTGAGTGAAGACTATTCCAACGCCATCAGATTTGCCGCCAACACTGAGTTCTCCCGCTCCGGAGACATCACAACAAGCAATCTCAAGACCTTCAATGTATATGCCTATACCGGCAACGGCACGTCGCCCGATATCTTTATGGACAACGTTGCAGTGACGAAGAATACATCAAACGTATGGACCTACGACCCTGTCAAATACTGGCCTTCAAAGAAAGCGGTAGACTTCTACGCATTCGCTCCTGCTTCTTGGTTGGGGACATTCAGTCCACTTTCCGGGGTGCCATATGACGCATACGACGGCACAGAAGACATCGTATATGCCGTGAGTCCTGACCTAATGGGTGGCGCCGGGCTGTCCAACGCGCAGGTGATTTTCAATTTCCGCCATGCTCTCTCGAAACTAACGGTAAAGATGAGTTCATCGAATGCTGAGCTTCAAGTTAAGGTGACAAACGTAGTGCTGGCCAATCTCAATACGAAGGGTAATTTCCACTTCCCATCAGGGTCCACTGCGGATGCCCCGACAGACCAAACCGTTGGATTATGGACCGATCAGAACAGCCCTTCTATCTATATCCTGCATATGAGCCAGTCTCCCGATGACATCATCGTGCTCACCTCTACGGCAACTGACATGGGCACATCTACAATCCCCGGGGCAAGATACCTGATACCCCAGGAGCTTGTCTGGAACAACTATGGTAGTGGCGCAGACACCTACATTGCAGTGATGTGCTCTATATATGACACCAAGAGTGGCACGAAATTATGGCCGAATGCAAACACACCGGCTGAAAACGTAGTGGAAGGAAGCACGTTTGGCGACGGGCTTCTGAAGTTTCCGCTCTCTACAAGCGCCTTCCGTGAATGGAAACCGGGCTACCATTATGTCTACAACCTCGTCATCAACTCCAACTCCGACATGGGTGCCATCGAATTTGGCGCTCCTGCCGTAGAAAGCTTCATCAATGTCGAGACCTCTTATCAGTAAGCACGACAGACCCACAGAGTCAGCTGGCCCCAGAGGCAGCCTCGCGCACCTCTCTCCCCTCGCCAAATCACTATTCTAGTGAACTAAAACATAAAGACATCTGAGAAAACTTTGGTTTTTTCAGATGTCTTCATTTCTATATCTACAAAGAACTGTAACTACTACTATTCTATAATCTGTTTATAGCTTACGCCATTGATCATTACAACATAGACACCTTTACTTAGATTAGCAAGGGAATACAACAGTTTCCGTCGCTGAATACTGCGTAAAAGGTGACTTCTATGATCTACCTTTTCAAAATATCAGGGTGCTTCCATTCAATATTCTTCACGCAAAAGAGGCTGGACTATTTGCTAATGTATTGTTCAATGCAAGGTCAAAAGGACTAATTGAAATGCCAGACCGCCTTATAATTCCAAATGATTCAAAAATATTTGCACAAGGATCGGTAGAAAAGGGCATTAGATATTTTGTAACCTCTGACGTAAAGTCTAAAAAAAATATTGATATTCTTCGGCAAGAATGTCAAGCTGATATTGAACATATGGATATTACAACTCCATATAATGTCTATTTTGGTCTGATTGATTTTGAGTCTGAACCTGCTTCTTAAAAAGCAGAGTTTTACGCACGCGCCGAGAGTGCCAAACAATCGGTTTATTGGCGGAACTATTCTGGGGCTGACTTGTTAGAATAATAGAAGTCCTTGAGCTTCATCATCATTGCACACACACCTTATCTTAAACACACTTTATTATGAAAAAGACACTTCTCCTTTCAGCCCTCGCTTTGACAGGGCTTGCGATTCCGGCTGCCGCCAACGATTCCGCCCGCTTCTTCAAGCCGCAGACAGTAAGCTACCAGTACTATATGGACCATAGCTCTTCATGGGGCGATATGAATGTGGAAAAATACACCTATAATGCCGATGGCTCCGTAAATACAATGGAAGAGACCGGCCAAAAGACAGTCTATACTTACAATCAGGATGGCAACGTGGCCAAAGTGGAGGTCATCAACGTCTACAACGGCGCAAACAAACCCGTCACTACCACAGAATATGAATATGACCCAGTCGTAAAGAATTTTGTAGTAGCAGAGACCGAATATTTCTACCAAGGCAATTCCGAACCACTATATACTACCGGCAACGGAACGGAAATCACACGCGACGCCTCCGGCAACATCACTAAAGTCCGTACCTACAATATCTCCAATGGCAATAAGACCTACGACGACGATCAGATGATTGTGGAATATGGTTCCGACGGCAAAGCCTCGACAATAACTTATGAAAAACTGACACAAAAAAACGGCCAGACCACATCTGAAATCGAGGAACAATGGACCAACATAGTCTGGAACACTACCGACGGCCAGATACTCTCGATGGATTGCGACGACATAAACTCCGACATGTATTTCTCCGCCAATAGAGTTGCCAGCGCCAACGTGACTTCTGAAAACTGGCCCGAACCTGCTTTATTCACCGCCACCTACGACGGCGACAGCTACCACAGCCTCATGATGATGGGCGACCAGAAAATTAATGAGATCACCTTCAACTGCACCGAAAAATTCGCGCCTCGCGAGGAATTTGACGAATGCTACAGCTATACTGCCGAGACGTATGAGGTGGAGTTTGACGAAGACAACGGCCAGTTCTACATCGAAAGCCGCGTAAGCAAAAAGGAAACCAATACCGCCGACCCCTTCGGTTTCTGCCTGCTCAACGAACAGACCACTACCGACTATCGCCAATCAGGCAACACAACTGAGACCGAATCCAAAAAGACAGAGGTGACCTACGACGACCAGACAGGTTTTCCCGTCCAGGCAGCAAAATGGGAAAAGGAGGACGACGACAAAGACTTCAAGCCCGTATCCCTCTACTTCTTCAGCGACTACGTGAATGTAGACCCGGCAGGCGTCTCAGCCATCCAGCCCGACGACTCCACCGCCGATGTCGAATACTTCGACTTGCGGGGAGTGCGTGTCAACAATCCTGAGGGCGGCATCTTTATCCGCCGCCAAGGCTCTACAGCCGAAAAGATCTACATAGAATAGCCTCCTTGGCTATTCTATGCCTATTTTGAACCCTTACGCCAGCGTAGTGTTAATATTATATAAACTACGAAAAAACACGATAGACAATGACTACTGATTCCACCACATCTACATCCAAGACTGTCGACCTGGCTACGATGCCGTTAGGAATTCGACAGATATTTATAATGATAGCCGCATCTCTGGGGCAATTTATAGGCCAGGGACTCGCGACACTTGTCGGCATTGTGATTCCACTCATACAGCTCGTAGCCCATCCTGAGCTCAGCTCAGGCATACAGGGCTTGATGGGTTGTATATCGTTGATAGGCATCATGGTGGGCACTGTCGTGTTCGGTCGTCTCAGCGACCGCTACGGCTATCTCTTCTTCTTCCGTCTTTGCCCTCTCATTATCCTCGCCACATCGCTCATCTGCGTCTTTATCCACGCCGTTCCGGTTCTGCTCGCATCGCTCTTCCTGATGGGATTCGCCATAGGAGGAGAATATAGCCTCGACCCTGACTACATCTCCGAGCTGATGCCGGCCAAATGGCGCACCTTCATGGTTGGCCTTGCAAAGGCTTTGGCCTCAGCCGGAAGTGCAGTGGTAGCCATCATATGCTATGTTGCAATCACCAAAACGCAAGATGCAGCCATCTGGCCCGATCTTTTCTATATCACGGCAGCCATCGCAGCCATAATGTTCATAACGCGCCTGTGGTTTGCCCAGAGTCCACAGTGGCTTATGAGCCGTGGACATACTGAGCAGGCTCAGGAAGCCGTGGAGAAATTCCTCGGTCCCAATGTCAGAATGATATCCGACGTAGAAGCTGCCACATCCTCCAAGCCGAAAGCCAAACCTGAAAGTATGGGGGCATTCATCAAGGAGCACATGCGCAAGATAATCCTGACAGGTGTGCCCTGGGCATGCGAGGGCCTTGGTGTCTATGGCATCGGCATCTTCCTCCCGGTGCTCATCATAAGTTTCAAAATCAGCAATCTCCCGGCCTCCGCTCCTCAAATAGAGCACATAACCCACTCTGTAGGCCTTACATTCGTGCTCACACTCGTCATGATGGTCGGCTTCGGACTCGGTCTTTGGCTCCTTAAGAAGGAGAATCATGTCAAGATGCAGATTGTCGGATTCTGGGGCAGCGCTATAGGGCTTGGCCTTTTGATGGCAGCATATCTGTGCCATTGGCCATCTTGGGTAGCCATAGCAGGCTTTGTGATCTTCGAATTGTTCCTTAACGCAGGTCCTCACCTCATCACGTTTATTCTCCCGAGCCAGGTATATGCTATTGAGAATCGCGGGACCGGCACAGGAATAGCAGCCGGAATCGGCAAGGCTGGAGCAGTGGCCGGCGCCTTCATCATCCCGGTGCTTCTGAAAAGCGGAGGTCCCACAACGGTGATGATTGTCTCTATCGCTGTGATGGTGGCAGGCGCACTTATCACATATTTCGCACGCCCCAAAAAACCGTGACCCTTGACTCTTGACCCTTAACTCTTGACTCTTAACTCTTGACTCTTAACTCTTAAAACCTATGGCAGCTACAACCACACCCGCAATAAAACCGAAATCCAAAGCTGAGCGGTTTGTCACGACATTCATGAATATCGTGGTGCTCCTGCTTTCAGCAGGGCTCATATCATGGATATCCTACGATACGTTTAAGCGCATCAATTTTCTTGAGAACCATGCCTATATGACATTCCAGTATTGGGTATGCATGGTCTTTATCCTCGACTTTTTCATCGGACTTTACTACGCCGACAGGAAATGGTCTTATTTCAAAGCCCGCATATGGTTTCTACTCTTGTCTATTCCGGTACTGAACATCGTCAATTATCTCAATATCACATTGAGTCCTGATGCGCTCTTCTTTGTAAGGTTCATTCCACTGGCACGAGGCGCATTGGCATTGGCGATTGTAGTGAGCTATGTATCCTCCAATGCCGTGTCGAGCCTTTTTGCCTCCTACATCACCATTATGCTCTTCATCGCATATTTCTGCTCGCTCATCTTCTATCAGCGCGAGGCAGGAGTGAATCCTGATGTGAATTCTTATTGGACCGCCCTATGGTGGACAATGATGAATCTCTCAACTGTTGGATGCTCCATATCGCCTGTGACAGTGGCGGGAAAGATAGTGGCTGTAGTGCTTCCTATCTCTGGCATGATCATCTTCCCGCTCTTCACGGTATACCTGACCGACTACGTCACTCGCTCCTTCAAGAAAAACCAGGAGGCTGCGCAGACAAAAAGCAACCAGCCTTCCGGAAGCCAATCTTCCGATAGTCAATCCACTGGCAATTGACACAGCGGACTCACTATCCGTGTGTCTCCACCTATGCGCGTAAGATGGCCCAATTGGTATTTGGTTTAATTGAAACACTCTCTTTTTAAATTAAATTAAGCCCTTGAAGTCCTTATTGTTAAATCTGAGTTAAAGTGGCCTGAGCTGCTAAACGCTTTGTTGTTATATCAGTCAAAGATTGCGTAAACGGTAAGACGTTTTATGGAATCGATAATAAAAACAAAATAAAATAAAAACACACAAAACTGATTAACGATGAAAAAGAAAGTATTAGGACTGGCACTTATGGCCATGGCACTCGTAGGATTCAACGGTATGGCCCAGAACGCTCAGAGCACTCAGAGCTGCAAGACCCAAACTGAATGCAAGAAGGGCAACAAGAAAGAGGCTCGCGAAGCAAAGAACCCATACGAAGGTCTAAACCTTACTGATGCTCAGAAGAGCAAACTCGCAGAGCTCGACAGCAAACGAATGGCCGACCGCAAAGCAAAGATGGAAGCCCGCAAGAGCCAGAAGGATGCTGCAAAGGCTGAGAAGAAGAATATGACCGACGCTGAGAAGCAAGCTGCAAAGCAGGCTAAGATGGAGGCCCGCAAGGCCGACAAGATCGAATATCTTCAGGAAGTGAAGGAAATCATTGGCCCTGACCAGTATGTAGTATTCCTCGAGAATTTTTATGTCAACGGTGGCCAGCAGGGTGGCGGCAAAGCCATCAAGCAGGGTAACCGCGACGGCAAGAAGGGCATGGCCCACAACAAGAGTGGCAAAGACCAGCGCAAAGGTGACCGCAAAGGTTCCGGCAAGCGTGCAGGTGCCAACGCCAACAGCACCCAGTCATAAGCATACAATAAAAGAAAGACACACATTTTCATAGGCAACAAATAATTACAAGGCATCCGCCTTGAGGAATAAAATTTCCTCAGGGCGGATGTCTTTTCGATTGCTTATTACGATTGATAATCCGAAGAATCAATTGAGGAGTGGGATGCAAAAACCATTGAGGGGTGATAGGCGTTGAGATATTAGATAGAGAAGTGTTTACGCAACTTCTAAACTTAAGTCACACCATGATAAAATTTACAAAAATAGTAGCCACCGTTTCAGATAAGCGATGCGATGTGGAGTTTATAAAGCAACTGGCGGATGCCGGCATCAATGTGGTGCGCATGAATTCGGCGCATCTTGAGCTTGAAGGATTTAAGAAAATAGTTGAGAACACCCGTGCCGCCGACCCCTCTCTTGCCATAATGATGGATACTAAGGGGCCTGAAATCCGCACTACAGTCACAGTTACCGGCGAACCGGTAGAGTTTCATGCAGGCGATGCAGTGACATTCTACGGCAACCCTGACGGCAAGACATCGCAAAAGGTGATCAATCTCAATTATGCTCATATAGCCAATGTAGTGAAGCCCGGCGACCGTGTCTTGATCGACGATGGCGAACTGGAATTCACCATCCGAGACATCGAAGGAGACGCTATCCTTGCTGTAGCTGACAATGACGGCACACTTGGGTCGCGCAAGAGCGTCAACTTGCCGGGGGTAAGCATCGACCTGCCGGCTGTAACTGAGCGCGACAAGCGCAATATCGGTTATGCCGTAGACCTTGGTGTAGATTTCA
>CAZIAX010000075.1:0-10203 GCA_964537745.1 uncultured Sangeribacter sp. | reverse complement strand
AGGAATCCGACCTTGACTCTTGAACCTTAATTTCACTTGGTTCTTGACTCTTGACCCTTGCGGCTTAGCCGCCTTGGTTCTTGACTCTTGGTTCTTGACCCTTTGCTTATGCATTATGCACTGGATAAAGAGTACCGACAATAGGGCCGCTGACATGACCGCATTCACCGCCTTGTACTCTCCCCGCCACAGGTGACGGGGCTAAACTACTTGGTTCTTGACCCTTGACTCTTGACCCTTGCGGCTTAGCCGCCTTGGTTCTTGACTCTTGGTTCTTGACCCTTAATTACGTTATGAAAAATTCCCACATCTACATATTCCAATCCCATAGGGAGAGAGCCACCTCTCCCTATGGGATTTTTTTTATTACCATTAAACCTTACCAGCGCGAAGCTGTTTCCGCTATGAGCTTCTGCTCATTTCCGTATCCCAACACTGCGTAGCCCAATTCTCAATTCTAAATTCTCAATTCTCAATTCATAACCACCCCACCCCCACCACCGTGAGACCCCTATTGCAACATTGCAGAGATTCACCCCAAAAAATCCACTATTTTCCTTATAACATTTCAATTATTAGCATTTAAGGAGAAAAAGTTGCAACTTTGCAATATCAAAAACAAACCAAACTTAATAGTACGTTACTCCAGCGTCACCGGGAGGCATCACTAACTTACTATTAAGTGCACTTACCCAAAGCCCCTCGGTGACGCTGCCTTTTCCTCCCCAATCAAAAAATTCAACCCGATATGTTTACTTTTCCACTCTCCACGTTATCTATATAAAAAAGGCTTTATTCCAATTATGAAAAAGAAAACGAAGCGTTGGTTACTCGTCGGCACCTCACTTTTATGTGCGGTCATTGCCCTGTTGATCTACTGCGATAGAGCGGTGTATTATGCCGCCAAAGGCAAACTATATGATAATGTGGACGGAGTGCCTCATAGGAAGGTAGGCCTCATCCTGGGCACGTCCCCCGTTTCCTACTGGACCGGGTACCGAAACCTTTACTTCGACGAAAGAATAAAGGCCGGCGCCGAACTCTATAAAGCCGGCAAAGTGAATTGGCTCGTAGTCAGCGGCGGTGATTACCGTAATTCTGAAGAAAATGGATTTGATGAACCAGTCGCTATGCGCGACTCCCTGATAAAACAAGGAGTCGACTCTGCGCGCATTGTATTGGATTATGACGGCACAAGGACCCTTAACTCGCTGGCCAAAATGCGCGACATCTATCGCCAAGATTCTATCATCATAGTTTCACAGGAATACCATAACGAGCGAGCTCTGTATCAAGCAAAGTATCTTGGTATCAATGCCATTGGCTATAACGCTTTCACTCCGGGACAACGTTCATCTTGGTGGCGAAACCGAGGCCGAGAGGTGCTGGCTCGCACAAAACTCTTTATCGATATCGCAAGAGGGCTGCATCCTGATATCAAGGAATCCATGGTCACTGATTTTACTTCCAACCTACCCAATCTACTTTCCGTTTCTCACATCGAAACAAAATATGGAGATTTGACATGCCTCCAGCCAGATATGTCTGCCCTGTCGATGGACATGGTTTGTAATGAAATACCTTCAGCAGATAACGAGTCAATCATTCTGGCTTTCGCCGGAGCCTTTACAGGAACCGAATTTGATGCCGGACATGCTAATGTCGCAAGCGACCACGTAGCAGGTGGCGTCCGATTTAAAGGCTACTCTTGCAAACGAAACACCGGTGCTTTCACCTGGTCGCCAACCTCTGGGCCGCAGTTCTTCTACAAGAATCACGATGACGCTTTCGACAAAGCCGCCAAAGAGGGAGGAATGGGCTTCGCTCAAGAAATGATGATACATAATGGCAAAGCGGTCAAGACTACCCGCCCATTAGGTAATCAAAATGTCTTTCGTGCCCTGTGTCTTGATTCTTCCGACAAACTGGCGTTGTATGAAAGTCAAGGTACCGTTACTTTCGGAAATTTCATCGAGGCGTTGCTCTCGCTTGGGGTCAAAGAAGCATTATACACCGATATGGGACAAGGCTGGAACTATTGTTTCTACCGCATCCATGCCAACGAAGCGTCTCCAAAATACCTCCACAATCTCCCCCTCCCCTACGCCTCCAATTTCATAACCCTAAAAATCAAATAAAAACAGCCGTGTAGCCACTTGGTTCTTGGCTCTTGACCCTTAATACCCCACGCCACCGTGCTCCTTATCAACTAATCTGCTTAAAAATTTGTTTTTGCTGTAAAAATGTTGTATATTTGCAAACTAAATGATATCATTATGGAAGCAGCAATTCAAAAGAAAGCCACAATGTTCAGGCTCAACAGCGATCTGATTGATAGATTGAAAGAAATGGCAAAAAAAGAACACAGAAGTCTCAACAATTTTGTTGAGTGCGTCTTGCTTGACATAGCATATTCAGAGCCAAACGAAACCACCAAGGCCGCTATTGAGGAAGCCCGCAGTGGAAAACTCCGTAATGCGACCCCAGTTGACACATCTTCAGTTGAGGCTATGTTTAAATAGCCCACTTTCTTTTGGCCTTTCTTGATTTAATAGCCCATGCTGCTTGACACTTTCATTCAAGATAGTATCCAAAATTCCCTCCCCCACACCATGAAAAAATCAAAAAGACTCCTATTATCCCTACTCCTCCTAACGATATTTACTGTGGCTTTCGCAGAGAGCAAATACGACATAGCGGAAGTCTACTCGGTCTATAAACCAGAATCCGGCACAAAAGCAGTCGGCAAGTACGACAAGACCATCGACGTGGAGTATATCCTCACTCCCAATAAAATAGACACAGGAAAATACTCGGTAGAAGTCAGAAAAATCGGTGACAACCTCTATCAAATCAAGAATTCAGACATTTGCGTCGAAACAAGATACTGCCACGAATGGGCCTCATTTTCTAAGGAGGCCATCCTCATCATTGACTCCAAATATGGATACACAAAAGGCAAAATCATCTTCGACTGAATGTGAAACATCCAATAAATACTGTTTACTTTTCTGCCAATTCTGGTATGTAATGATATAAAGAACCTTTAAAAAAGAACAATTATGAAACTTAGAAACATACTTCTCTCCGCCACCCTGGCCACTGCCATAGTATCTTCCTCAGCCAAGGAAGTGAAACGCCCCGACTCATACGCCTACACCCGAGGAATGGAATGCGTCGATGAAGACAAATACGAGGAGGCAATGGACTGGATGCAAAAGGAAATCTCAGACCATCCCGACAATGGTTATGCCTTCTTCATCATCTCCTGCATACATATCCGCAATAATCAGCACGGCAACGCTCTTTCAGCAATAAACAATGCCATAAAGAAAATTCCTTCTAAAGACAAGGGTTGGTTATCCTCTGCATTGAAAGTGCGCTCGGATATCTACCTCGCAATGGAGGATACCGTCAAGGCTTTGGATGATCTAGCCAAAGGCATGAAGATCAAACCAGAAAATCAAAACCTATATAAGTCAAGGGCTCAGATATATTATGAGCAGGGAAAATACGACCTCTCAGATGCCGACTACCGACAGATGATAAAGATCGACCCGGGTGACACCATGGGATATATGGGCATAGGACGCAATGCCAACATGCAGGAGCACTGGGATGATGCAATCGAGCAATTCGACTACGTGGTGAAAATGGAACCCGATTATTCTCAAGGCTATTCCTTCAGAGCTGATGCTTATCTTGGCAAAAAGGATTGGGCTAAGGCTACCGACGACATCGTGAAAGCTCTCGACATCGATGGCGACCAGAAGGCTTTCTATCTGATGGAAAACCTTCCTGAGGAGGCCTCAAACCAAATGAAGACCAAACTTAAAATTCAGAAGACTAAGCAACCGACCAGCCGCTATTGGCCATACACCCTTGGCAAGTTGTCAATAGCAACTAAAAATTATAAAGAGGCTATCGACTTTATGGAAGAGGGGAATAGTATTGATGCAAGTTCGGCATTTCTTGAGGAAATTGCCAAGTGCTATGCACAGTTAAGGGATTATGAGAAGGCTCTTCAATATGCTCAGCGTGCAATATATATGAATAATGAAGATTATGATCTTGTAAATCTGAAAGCGGATATACTGTGTGATTTGCAAAGATATGATGAGTGTCTTGCCGAGCGTGACAAATACATCGAAAAATATCCCGATGAAGCTGTGGCTTATATGAATAGGGCTGAAGATCTGATGGCGGCTCATAGGTTTGAGAAGGCTATCGAGGACTATAATACTGCTGCTGTGCTTGTTCCTGCTTTGGAAGAGTCTGCATATTTTCTTATGAAGGTAGGAGATGCATATCGTCTGACGGGCGATTTCAAAACTGCTGAGACTAAATATAACAAGATGCTCGAACTGGAAAAAGATTCTACGCTCGACGGCGATTCATGGTCGCACTTCGCATATTCCGGCCTTGGAAACAGGGAGAAGGCTCTGGAGACTATGCAGCAAATCATTGACAATGACACTACTGACTTAGTGGACAACATTTATAATCAGGCTTGCGTCTATGCTCGTCTCGGAATGAAGGAGGAGGCTATGCAGTCATTGAAGAAAGCAGAGGAAAAGGGATATGACAAATACGTGCATATCCGTGAAGATTACGATCTTGATTCGCTTCACGATATAGCTGAGTTTCAGAATATGATCAGCCGTATGCAACAAAAGTTTGTATCATCGGAAAAAGTTGAGGAAGTAGAAGAAGATGTTACGTATGAAACTGTTGAAGTCCCCTTCTCTAAAGAAGGTGGAGTGACTAAAGTGAAGTGCTCCATCAACGAGCTGCCTCTCCATTTTGTGTTCGATACTGGAGCCGCCGATGTGACTATATCTATGGTGGAAGCAAATTTCATGCTGAAAAATGACTACATCAAACCCACAGATATCGTAGGGTCTGCTCGCTACATGGATGCCAACGGCGACATCAGCGAAGGCACCATCATCAATCTCCGAAAGGTCGACTTCGGTGGCCTTGAGCTGGACAATGTCCGCGCATCAGTAGTCCGCAATCAGAAAGCCCCGCTCCTCCTCGGCCAGTCAGTGCTCGGACGACTCGGAAAAATCGAAATCGACAACCCTGGCCAAAAACTCGTAATCTCCCACAAAGTAAACAAATAAGCAACTACGCAGCAAAACTACGCAGCAAGAAGCGTCAATACGTCTTCTTACTGCGTAGCCATAGATTGGAGCCGACCTCGCCTCCGCTGTCCCGTATTCTTTGCCAATTACTCCTCCGTCAAAGGTATCAACTCCCCATAACCTTCTTCTGCCATCTTCTCTCTTGGAATGAAGCGAAGCGATGCAGAGTTGATGCAATACCGCAGCCCTCCTCTGTCGGCAGGTCCGTCAGGAAAGACGTGTCCGAGATGAGAACCGGACTTTGCAGATCTTACCTCGGTGCGAATGCGCCCATAGCTCGTGTCGAGATGCTCCGATATCAACGAGTCATCTATCGGTCGCGAGAACGCAGGCCATCCGCAACCGGAATCATATTTCTCACTCGATACGAAGAGCGGCGTCCCATCGGTTATGTCAACGTATATACCAGGGCGAAACTCATGGTCGTATTCGTTCACGAATGGTCGCTCCGTAGCACCGTTCTGTGTCACTTCCCACTGAAGCGGAGTGAGGCGGCGACGAAGTTCCTCTCGCGTCTCGCCTCTTGCAGCCTTCTTATGGTCGCCCACTCCAAGAGTCTTGGCTTCTTTAAATAGAGCTTGGTCTACATGGCAATAGCCGTTGGGATTCTTATAAAGATAATCCTGATGATACTCCTCAGCAGGATAGAAATTCTCAAGAGGTCCGCACTCAATTGCCAACGGTTGGCTATGCCGACGCGCCAATGTCGCAAGCTCTGCCTCCACAACCGATGCATCGGCAGGGTCGGTGAAATAGATTCCGGTTCGATATTGCGTTCCGACATCCCCACCTTGCTTATTGAGTGAAAGTGGGTCAATACTCTTGAAATAAAGTCTCAAAAGTGATGACAGACTCACATCGTCAGGGTCATAGACAACCTTGACAGTCTCTGCCGCATGTGTCTTACCAGTACATACTTCTTTATATGTAGGATTCGGAACTATAGAGTTAGCATAACCAGCCTCAGACTCCGACACTCCGGGGACGAGGGAAAACAGATGCGCGGTGCCCCAAAAGCACCCGCCAGCCAAATATATTATCTTCTTCATACCTATAATAACATACGCCTCTCCAATTTAGTTGAAATATCGTCAATGGCAAAGACACCATGCATTGTGAATGGGACGGCGGTTTGCAACCGCCGCGAGCCGTCAATTGGTAACCATGGCCAGACAAAGTGAGAAAATACATCTTGGAAATCTCACAAAAATTGACTATTTTTGCGCCAATCAATTTAAGTTTAAAATTATGGCATTCTACACAAGCAAGATAATGACAGGTGCTCCAGCAGAATTCAAGACGGAGACCCAGAAGATGATATATGGCAGGCTCGATAAAGATGGCGTGGAATATACACGCATCGAGAGCGACCCAGGCATTTCGATGGACGACTGCCTAAACATCGACCGCGCTTTCGGCATCGACACAGTCAAAACCATTCTTCTGACCAACCGCCAAAAAAACAAGTTTTGGCTTTACGTGACTCACGCCCGCAAACCATTTATCACCAAAGAATTCGGCGCATCACTACAAATTCCACGCGTCTCTTTCGCCGACGAGGAACTAATGATGAAGATTCTTGGCACAGCACACGGAGCCGCAACTCCCTTCGGACTCCTGAGAGAGGAGGCCAAGGACGTGACTTTCGTCATGGACCGCGATGTAGCGGCACGTGAGAAAATCGTCATCACCGACGGCGACCCATGCGGATTCATCGCCATCCGCAATGAAGACCTCTTCAAGATGATCGGCAAGCAACCAATCCTAATCGAAAACCCCGCAGAAATTAATTAGGCATGCACGAAGTGGCCCTTTCATTGCCATATTCTCAGCTCGGAGAGCTGTTATTGTGACGAAACCCCAGGCTTCAGCCTGGGGCCAGTGTATGTACTAAGTAGCCTCGGAGAGGCGATTTGTGAAAGAACGAAAGTTGGGATTCTAACGTTATCAGAAGGACAATATTTGAGAATAATAAATATTTGTTTTGCAGAATGAAGGATTTTTATTAATTTTGCAAACTAAAAGCAAAACGCAGGTAAAAAATCCCCAAACCTTAAGTTGAGGTTACGAAACTTAAATAAGAAAAATGAAGGTAAAGAAATTTGGTGGCACTTCCGTCGGAAGCGCCCAAAGAATCAAAAATGTCGGCAAACTGATTGCCAACTGCCAGAAAGACATCACAGTGCTTTCCGCTATGAGCGGAACTACCAACTCGCTGCTTGAAATCTCAAGCGCCGTAGAGAAAAACGACCGAAAACAGGCTGCAGAACTCACCGACGCCCTACAGGCTAAATATGCAGCTACAATTGATGAGCTTTACTCTTCTGACGAATACAAGACAAAAGCTAACGAAGTAATAAACGGGATTTTCGATGAACTACGGGCGCTCTCAGAGAAAGACTTCAGCATAAGCCTCGAGAAGCAAATTGTAGCCAAAGGAGAAATGATGTCTACCAACCTCATGAATCTTCACCTTCATGAGCTCGGAATAAACTCCGTGCTCCTGCCCGCTCTCGACATCGTCAAGATAGATATGCACGGTGAGCCTGACGAAGACTTCATTCGCACTCAGGCAAAAAAAGCACTCGAAGCCAATCCCGATGCCGACCTCTACATAACCCAGGGATTCATCTGCCGCAACGAAAAAGGAGAAATCGACAATCTCCAGCGCGGCGGCAGCGACTACACCGCCTCTCTGCTCGGCGCTCTCTTAGGGGCTGACGAAATTGAAATCTGGACAGATATCGACGGCATGCACAACAATGACCCACGATTTGTGGAAGACACTACTCCTGTGCATAACCTTCACTTTGAGGAAGCTGCCGAGCTCGCTTATTTCGGTGCTAAGATACTCCATCCCACCTGTATACTTCCCGCACGTCAACACAACGTCCCGGTACGTCTGCTCAACACAATGGACCCTTCAGCTGAAGGAACCCTCATCGAAAACAAACTTGAACGCAACGCCATCAAGGCAGTGGCTGCAAAAGACAATATCACAGCCATAAAGATCAAGTCGGGCCGAATGCTTCTGGCTTATGGTTTTCTGAAGAAAGTATTTGAGATATTCGAGAAATATGAGACCTCAATCGACATGATCACGACATCCGAAGTTGGAGTATCGCTCACCATCGACAACGAGAAGAATCTCAATCCAATTGTTGAGGAACTCGGCAAACTTGGCACGGTTACAGTTGATAAAGACATGGTCATCATATGTGTGGTTGGTGACCTTGAATGGACCAACAAAGGATTTGAGGCTGCCGCTCTCGAGGCACTCCGCAATGTTCCTGTGCGCATGATATCTTACGGCGGAAGCAACTACAATATTTCCTTCCTTATCAGGAAAGAAGATAAGACCAAGGCTCTAAGACTCCTTTCTTATCATTTGTTTTAAGTTGTGAGTTAGAAGTTTTAAGTTGTAAGTTATAAGTTGAAAGAAATAGATGGACATTAAGATATTTGAAGGAGTAAAGACTCCTTTCTATTATTACGATAAAGAGCTCCTTGAGCGTACGCTCGATGCTATCGAAGCATGCACTGCCGGCACTCCCATGCGCGTGCATTACGCCATCAAGGCCAATCCCGACCCAGGAATATTGCGCATCATCTCAAAGCGTGGCTATGGGGCCGACTGCGTCAGCGGCAACGAGATTGACCTCGCCGTGGAATGCGGTTTCGACCCAAAGAAAATCTATTACGCCGGCGTGGGAAAAACGGATGATGAAATACTTACCGGCCTTCGCCACGGAATAGGCTGCTTCAATATCGAGTCGATCGAGGAAATTGACATACTGGGTCAACTTGCCAAGCAGGAAGGCAAGAAGGCAACTGTCGCTCTACGTATCAACCCCAACATTGATGCCCATACGCATGAATACATCACCACAGGGCTCAAGGAAAACAAATTCGGCATCGACATGCGTCTGCTCGAGGAAGCTGTCAGGAAAGTGAAAGGCTACGATAGCCTCGACTTGGGTGGACTTCATTTCCACATCGGATCTCAGATTACAATCAGCGAACCATTCAAAATTCTGTGCGAGCGCATCAACGAGCTCAAGACCAAACTTCGCTTAGAAGGCACTGAGCTTCGATTCTTCAATGTAGGTGGTGGACTCGGAATCGACTACGACAATCCTGACGAAAATCCAATTCCGGACTTCCAGGATTATTTCGACACTATTCTCTCCAATATTAATCTCGACGAAGGGCAAGAGGTGCATTGCGAGCTTGGACGTGCCATTGTGGGGCAATGCGGAAGCCTTATATCAAAGGTGGTGCTTGTCAAGAATGGTCTTGAAAAAAGTTTTGTTATTGTCGACGCCGGCATGTCCGACCTCATACGCCCAGCTCTCTATGGCGCCCACCATAAAATAGAGAATCTAAGCGCAGCGTCCGATCTTCCGATGAAGACCTACGACGTAGTAGGCCCGATATGCGAATCGAGCGACGTCTTTGGAAAAGATGAGAGACTCCCCGAGACAAAGCGCGGCGACCTCATTGCTTTCCGGAGCGCCGGGGCCTACGGCTCGGCGATGGCAAGCCGCTACAATATGCGCGACCTTCCCGGCTCGCTCATCAAATGATATTTCAAATCCCGACTCATTTATTCGAGTTCGGGATTTTTTTTCACTTTATTTGGATATTTGGACAAAAAACGATAATTTTGTAAAAAATTTCATATTCCATAGACGAACGATGAAAAAAGTATTGCTACTCGGCTCGGGAGCCCTCAAGATAGGACAAGCGGGCGAATTTGACTACTCAGGCTCGCAGGCGCTAAAGGCGCTTCGCGAAGAAGGAATCGAATCGGTGCTTATCAATCCGAATATCGCCACCATCCAGACTTCGGAAGGTGTGGCTGACAAAGTCTATTTCCTTCCCATTACCCCGGAATTCGTAGAAGAAGTGATCAAGAAAGAGCGTCCAGACGGTATCCTGCTCGCTTTCGGCGGCCAGACTGCCCTCAACTGCGGCACTCAGCTCTATCTCGACGGCACTCTCGAGAAATATGGCGTCAAGGTGCTCGGCACTTCCGTTGAGGCCATCATGATTA
>CAZIAX010000074.1:0-10289 GCA_964537745.1 uncultured Sangeribacter sp. | reverse complement strand
AGGAACATCGTCTGGCTAATCACTCTCTTATACTTGTCTGTGAAGGCGAGATAGATATTACAGACAATAAACGCAATATTACTGTTAGGAAAGGAGAATTTGTTTTTCTTCAGAGGGATTGCCGGATAAGAATTCATAAACACTCCGTGGGTGAAATTCCTTATAGTGCTATGAGCATACGGTTTAAGCGGGCGACTCTTCGCAACTTTTTCCGTCAGCTTAAAGCTGACACTCTACCTAAAGATGTAGCACGTTTTGACTTGTCGGCTATAAAGATTACTCCGAATCTTTATCTTGACAGCCTTTTTTCTTCCCTTCGTCCATTTCTTGACAGTGGAACAGACCCATCGCAGGAATTCTTAGATATGAAATGTGTGGAGGCTTTGGGATGCCTGTTGAAGATTGACAAGTCATTTTACCCTACGCTATTTGATTTCAACGAGGAATGGAAGATAGATTTGCTCCCATTCATGGAGGATCACTACTCGGAGGATATGAGTATGGAAGAATTTGCCACTTACACAGGACGTTCTTTGGCTACCTTCAAACGTGATTTTGCAAAAATTTCATCCCTCTCTCCACAAAAATGGCTCATTGAGCACCGCTTGGAGAAAGCTGCTGAACTTCTTTCGAAAGGCATGAGTGTGCTTGACACATATATCCAGGTAGGATTCCGCAACCGCTCTCATTTCACAAAACTCTTCACTGCCAAATACAATTGCCCTCCTTCTCTTTATAAGACCTTGTAAAGTTGCCGCAGGCAACCTACAAGATCCTATATATATCTTAGACCCCGACTCATAATTTGCATGATGAAATACAGACCCCTATTCAAGAGATAGCAACCAAAATTCAAGTCTCCCACATTTCTAAGGTCCCGACTGAAAAAAAGTAGGAATCAGTTCACCACATTTGTAGGAGCCCCATCAATGAAATTGGCTACGTTTGCAACCGCTATGTCCATCAGGCGTTGACGAGCTTCGACGGTTGCCCAGCCTAAATGAGGAGTGGTGTAGCAATTTCTTGCGTATAGAAGGGGATTGTCGAGAGTGGGAGGTTCACAAGACATGACGTCTACACCGGCGCCACGCAACTTACCCTTGTTCAGAGCATCTGCGAGGGCTTTTTCATCGACAAGTGGTCCGCGTCCTGTATTGATGAGGATTGCCGATGGCTTCATCTTCGCTAAGGATTCTGCATTGATCAGATGTTTGGTTGAATCCGTAAGAGGGCAATGTAGCGAGAGCACGTCACTTTCTCTTATGAGTTGGTCAAGATTGTCTGCCTTTTCCACTCCTGCGGGCAGTGCATCGGCTGGTTTTGATGACAATGCCATGACCTTCATGCCAAAAGCGAGAGCTATTGCTGCCACCTTGCTTCCAATGTGGCCGAAACCCACAATGCCGAATGTCTTCCCTGCAAGTTCAGTCAGCGGTGCGTCCCAATAACAGAAATCGGCGTTACGACTCCAGCGCCCTGCACGATTATCAGTTGTGTAATGCTCTACATTATTAGTAATGGCAAGAAGAAGTGAGAAGACCATCTGAGCAACAGAATCAGTGCTATAGGAAGGAATATTAGTGACGATAATGCCTTTCTCCGTAGCAGCCTTGAGATCAACGACGTTATAGCCGGTTGCAAGGACTCCGATATACTTTAGATCTGGGAGTTTTTCAATGACCTGTCGGTCAAGAATCACCTTATTTGTGAGAAGGATGTCCGCTCCAGCGGAACGATCAATTACTTCCGAGGGTGCTGTACGATCATAAATCGTTACATACCCTAATTCTTCGAGGTTGCTCCATGAAAGGTCTCCGGGATTCATCCCGTAACCATCTAATACTACTATTTTCATATGCGAAAGAAGAAATTATGATCCTTTTAATATTAAAACATTGAAAATATGGTATTGTTTTGTTACTGAATGCCGCGCGAAGGGGCTGAAATTATGCTCTGACCTTCAAGGTCAGCGCAGAACTTACAGAAAATCACATAAATATATTTAAGTGACAAGAACCAAGTTTGGGCTACGCAGTGTTGCTCTAATTCCTCAACAAGCATATCGACAGTGGTACACAGCTTATGGGACTTATATTCTGGATAGACTTTTGGAGAGTGTGACGCCAAGAGGATATTACAGGATGTGTATAAAGGAAAATAGCGGAAGAAAAGATGATTATCGGGATGACTTGGCTACTGACCAATAGGGGGATTTGCGCTTGGAGAAGGCTGCCTTGAATATGGTGCAGATAACATTGTAGGCGACTCCTGAATAGCGTCTGGCTTTATTTGAACATACAAAGATGCATCGTCCACATGAAAGGCAGACGTCGGTGTCGGTGGCAAATGGTCGGTCCTGAGGGATAGCACCCACAGGACACTTGTAGGCGCATACTCCGCACCGCGTACAATCAGATTCGTTTGCTTTCGGATGTACGGGCACTCCAGCAATCTTCTTGTATGGTCGTTTTCCTTTTGGCGACTCCAAAGAGTATGATTCGGTATCGTCTTCAATTGCTTTACGACATTCTTTACCAAACTCTCGCAACTGAAGTATATCAGAATTGTCAGGTCGCGACGCGCCTACTTTTGGAAAAATCGAGTGTTGACCTATAAAGGCTCCTTGACCAACAATCCTGAAAGATTTGGCTCTGAGTATGTCAGTCAGTTCTAAAAGCGCATCATCGTAATCACGATTTCCATACACCACCATTGCGATTGCGCAAGCTTCCCCACCATTAAGTCGATCCAAAGCATCGCTTACCTGCAAGGGCAACCTCCCGCCATATACAGGAGAGGCAATGATCACAACGTTGTTTTCCGTAAAGTTGGGCATCTTGACTTCAAAATTATCGGCAAGGTTGATGGCCTCAGACAATTCTTTGCCAAACCCTTCCGCAACCTCTTCAACACATTTGCGGGTTGTGTCTGATGCACTAAAATAAATGGCTGTCAGTTTAGTCTCGTAAGTCTTCATTACAGAGGATGATATTAATTTCTATCTATGTTTAATCATTTAGTTGCTTTGTAGGATACCAGATAGATCCAGTTTTCAGGAGCTGCCGGGGCATTTGCCAACTCCTCGAAGACGCCTGACTTTTTATTGAATTTTTCCGTTTCGTAGAAATGGCAAATGCCGATGCCACAGTCAAGCACTGAAGCAGGGCTTTTCGGCACATAGTAGAAATGCACAGTGTCGCCACTGACCAATGCTCTCCAAGGCTGGGAGTTGGTTGACGACGGTGCAAGACGCAACATTTCAAGAGCCTCGCCAAATCTATCCGACGGATCATAAGGGGTTTGGAAATTCTCACTGAAGAAAAGTTTGTCAAACGCCTTGCGGTTCTTGCTTCCAAGTGCCAGGCGAGTAGCTTTCTCACGCAGACTCTGCTTGGCTACCACACCTACAGGACAGATGATTCTCAGTTCTTCTCCGTCGGGCCAAGCCTCACCACGGTCGAAATCAGTTCCCTTGAATGTTGCAGCTATCCAACAAGTACCAAGCCCCATTTGCCAAGCCTTGAGAACCACCTGCTCAAATTTGAATCCCGCAGTCAGAGCAGACTGCTTGTCATCCTTAATTCCCAAAAGGAAGAAATCTACTGCACCAATGATCATTCCGTATGTGCTCGGCTTGAATCCATCTTTCATATCAAAAGATTTCAGACGAATTGTTACGTTGCCATCAAACGGAGATTCAGCCTCTTTAACAGCATTTTCCAATTCACTTATCTGGGCCGGAGTCAGACTCTCACCATTAAAACTGCGTACAGAACGTCTTTCTTTTATTGCTTCTATAATATTCATGTTCTTTCGTTTTTAATTCTAAACATATCGCAAAATACCTCAGTTCACTCTATTAATATGACAACTTATATACTTATTGATGAATTTTGCGGATAATGAATCTAAAAATGTCCGATTTGTTTGTTAGTATGTACGATTTATCCTTCTCCCCAATGAAATATGTACGATTTGTATGTTATATCATAAATAATGTACTATTTTCGCAAAACGACGTTTATTTGATAAAATACTCATGGCGCATCTTACACAAAATATAGTGGAGCTCACAACCCAAAACAAGAGCGAGCATGACCGTTTGCTTTCCTGCATCACAGCAGGGGCCTTTATTTGCACTGATGGTACGGCAAGAATAAGGGTCAATGATGTCGGTCGCGCAGTGAGCGTCGGTGATATGCTTTTATATCCCCCGTATTCCACTGTATCGCTTGATGAGAGTGACTCTGATTTCAAAGGAATTCTTGCTTCAGTGGATTATGAATTTGTGATTGCATCGGTCAAATCTTTGGAATGGAGTGCCAACCTTCACTTCATATCACGGCATCCTGTAGTGAAACTGATGGAAAAAGACTATGAGATAATTCTTTCATTGCTCGACCTTATTGCATACAAAACGTCGCAACTTACTACGCCTCTGAATACTTTGCTTTTATCCAGCTTATGGGAATCACTTACCTATCAGGTATTGACGGCCTACTTAGCTGTGCATCCACTTGAGGCGGATTCAAATTCGATTAAAAACAATATCGCCTTGACATTTCAGGCCGACTTAATGCAGCATTTTATCAAGCACCGTGATGTGGCATTTTACGCTGCGCAGCAAAGGCTCTCACCACGCTATTTCTCAGCAGTGATAAAGGAAGTGACCGGTCATAGTGCTTTGTATTGGATAGTCCAGGCAGTGACTGGGGAAGCAAAGAAAAGAATAATTGAATCAGGACTAAGCATAAAGGAGATAGCATATTCCTTGAATTTTTAAAGCCCTACATTCTTCTCCCGCTGGTTTAAGCAATACACCGGCACCACACCCAAAGAGTTCAAACAGCAAAGAGGTGCAAAATAAGCCCGACCCTTCCTCAAGTGCATGGCCATAGTTACCATTTGTCGGATGGACGACGCGTCCGGAGGCCGCCAAGTATTTGGCTACGAAGTGAGGGAGTATAAAAAACCTCGGAACTGCTTGACAGTCCGAGGTTTAATTTGTTATGTCCGAAGAAGTTCGGAATTCGATAGTGGAGGTGGAGGGGTTTGAACCCTCGTCCAAACGCGGAATCAATAAGTTTTCTACATGCTTAGTCATCGACTTGGTTTTCGAGAAATGGCAGGCTCGCGACTACCAACCATTTCCTTATCCTCTAAATCTCGGAGAGAAGCCGAGGCTTCAACTCTCCTATTTCCGAATTTCTCAGCACCGCTTTGTCCAAACGTCTCGGAACGGGGCAATGGAGCGATGTCTCGTTCTGCTCACTTTGAGCAGAATAAAGGGATCCTACTGTGCTTCAGATCACGCAGCGAGAGCGTAATTGTTATTTTCGCCAATTATAGTTCGATACGTCGGTATTAAAGAGCTTACGCATCAAGGCTCTGCATGCTTGCTTACCGCTTCTACACGCTGTCAAAGCCAGTCACCCCCATAGTGTGGGTTGCAATTGCGGTTGCAAAATATCAAACACACAAAGTGCGGAAATTGTTTTAGAAAAATCGGAGGAAATTTCAAAAATTCCTCCGATTTAACTTATTTTAACCTTTCTTCTGTTCCTTAGCCCAAGTATCGCGAAGACCGATAGTCTTGTTGAACACCAAATGACCGTCCTTGCTGTCCGGGTCCACGGTATAGTAACCCAGACGCTGGAACTGGAAGTTATCGCCTACCTTGGCATTCTCGGCGAGCCATGGCTCAACCATGACGTTTTCTCTAATCTTGAGAGAATCAGGATTGAGAAGCTCACGGAAGTCACCCTCTTCAGCCGATGGATTCTCAACGGAGAAGAGACGATCGTAGTCACGCACCTCTACCTGCACAGCAGTCGGAACATTGACCCAGTGAAGGGTTCCCTTCACCTTGCGGTCTGCTCCAGGAAGACCATTGCGGGTATCGAAATCCACATCAGCGTGGATAGCGGTGATGTTGCCATCGGCATCCTTATCGACGCCAGTGCACTTTACTATGTATGCACCCTTAAGACGAACCTCATTGCCTGGGCTCATACGGAAGAACTTCTTGGGAGGATTCTCCATGAAGTCCTCACGCTCTATCCAGAGCTCGCGGCTGAAGGGCATCTCATGCTTGCCGGCTGTCGGGTCTTCAGGATTGGAGTCGAGAAGCATAATCTCTGTCTTATCCTCCGGATAATTGTCGAGGATAAGCTTGACAGGATTCTGCACAGCGCAAACGCGGGTTGCGGTCGCATTCAAATCCTCACGAACTGAATGCTCAAGAAGCTCGATGTGGTTGAGAGCCTCATATTTAGTATAGCCGATACGGTTTACGAAATTCTTGATAGCTGAAGGAGTGTAGCCACGACGACGAAGACCACAGAGAGTCGGCATGCGTGGGTCGTCCCACCCGCGAACGAGACCTTCCTTCACAAGCTGGAGAAGCTTGCGCTTACTCATCACAGTGTAAGTAAGGTTAAGGCGATTGAACTCTATCTGGCGAGGACAATAAGACTCATCAGCCAGTTCCTTTACGAAATATTCGTAAAGCGGACGGTGAGGAACAAACTCGAGGGTGCAGATGGAGTGGGTCACACCCTCGAAATAGTCGCTCTGACCATGAGCAAAATCATACATGGGATATACTTTCCAAGTATCGCCGGTGCGCCAGTGAGGAGTCTTTATGATTCGGTACATGATAGGATCGCGGAAGTGCATGTTGTCGCTTGCCATATCGATCTTGGCGCGAAGCACCATAGACCCCTCCTCAAACTCTCCCCTGTTCATTGCCTCAAACAGGCGGAGGTTTTCCTCAACAGGACGGTCACGATAAGGAGAGTTCTGACCTGGCTGAGTAGGGGTACCCTTTTGGCGGGCAATCTCCTCGCTGCTCTGCTCGTCGACATAAGCCTTTCCTTCCTTTATCATTCTCACAGCGAGATCCCACAGCTGTGGAAAATAGTCGGAAGCATAGTAAAGGCGGTCGCCCCAGTCAAAGCCGAGCCAATGGATGTCACGCTTGATGGCCTCTACGTATTCAGTATCCTCTTTCTGAGGATTGGTGTCGTCGAAGCGAAGGTTGCAGGTACCGCCAAACTTTTCAGCGGCGCCGAAATCCATGATGATAGCCTTGGCATGGCCTATGTGGAGATATCCGTTCGGTTCTGGCGGGAAACGCGTGTTAAGACGTCCACCGTTCTTTCCAGCCTCGAGGTCTTCCTTGATGTACTGCTCCACAAAGTTCAGACCAGATTCATTCTCTTTGATTTCTTCAGTAATTTCTGCCATAATGGTTAAAATTTACGGATCAATATAGCGAACTTCAAAGGCTCGCGTCATTGATGCCTGCGTTGATTATTCAAAACGTATGCAAAATTAATAAAATATAGCGGAACAACAAAAAAAATGCGACCTTAGCCGCATTTTTTCATTATTTTCCATTATACTTTTTATTCTATAGCCACACAATATCAAGAAAGAGCTGCGCGAAGTCGCTTGCGGGCGAAGAAGATTCTGCTCTTCACTGTGCCTACAGGAAGGTTGAGCTCCTCAGCAATCTCGCTATATTTGTAGCCTGCCACGTGCATGTTGAAGGGCACACGGAATTCATCGTCGAAAGTGGCAAGAATAGCGTTGATCTCCTTGACGGTCATGCTGCCGTCAGGAGTTTCGAGTGCTGATTCCTGAGAAGTATTGAGATGATAAAGATCGTCAGTAGTGTCAACGATTGTAGCCTGGCGTACGGTCTTGCGGTAATTGTTGATAAAGATATTACGCATGATCGTCATTACCCACCCCTTGAAGTTCGTCTCGGAAGTGAACTTATCCTCGTTGTCGAGAGCCTTGAGAGTAGTGTCCTGCAATAGGTCGGCAGCTGCCTCGTGGTCAGAAGTCAGCTGGTATGCGAAGTTCATCAAGTTCGACTGAAGGTTGATGAGGTTTTTGCGGAATGTATTATTTGATGCCATTGTCGTTGTTGTTAATAATCTTTGTTTATAAATAGATTTTGTTCATTGTTCACTTGTATAACGTAGGATGTTTTTAGTTTGTTTCAGTTTTTTTCGCAGAAAACGTCAAATTGAGTGAACTTTTTTATAATTGTTTATTTTACACTTAATTACACACGATTAAATTAATATATCATTTGTAAAACAACGTGAAATATCGCTGCAACAAATTTGCAACAAAAGAGTTCATTACTATTGGGAGATTGGGAAATTTTTGTTAATTTTGCACTCGTAATTACAAAGTTATGAGATTTGATCAACTTCTTGAAAACGACGACCTGCTTGATGCACTGTGGGACATGCACTTCGATGAGTGCACACCTATCCAGGAGCAGGCAATACCGGCAGTGCTTGACGGACGAGATCTTCTTGCTTGTGCCCAGACCGGCACTGGCAAGACGGCGGCCTATCTTCTTCCGGTAGTCGACATACTCTCCACCTATGAATATCCTAAAGACGCTGTCAACTGCGTGATCATGGCCCCCACCCGCGAGCTAGCTCAGCAAATTGACCAGCAGATGCAGGGGTTCTCTTATTTTCTTCCAATCAGCAGTATGCCAGTATATGGAGGCACCGACGGACATACCTACGAGCAACAGCGCAAGAGCCTAAAGGCTGGCGCGGATGTAGTGATAGCAACTCCGGGGCGTCTTCTCGCACATCTCTCAATGGGATACGTAGACCTTTCGAAAGTATCCTTTTTCATCCTTGACGAAGCGGACAGGATGCTCGACATGGGTTTCTTTGACGACATTATGCAGATTGTGGCCCGTCTGCCGAAGGAAAGGCAGACTCTTCTTTTCAGCGCCACAATGCCTCCAAAAATCCAACAACTTGCAGCAAGCATCCTAAACAATCCGCACGAGATCAAGCTTGCGGTATCGAAACCAGCAGATAAGATCAAGCAGACAGCCTACGTCTGCTATGAGACCCAGAAACTTCCCATACTGACTCACATTTTTAAGAATACACCTCCTGAGAAAGTGATAGTGTTCTCTTCATCCAAACTGAAAGTGAAGGAACTCGCCCGAGCTTTGAAGAAGGAAAACTATAAAATAGGAGAAATGCACTCCGACCTCGAACAAGACAAGCGGGAAGACGTAATCCTGGATTTCAAAAGCGGAAAAATCAATGTGCTTGTGGCAACCGACATCATGGCACGTGGCATCGACATTGATGATATACAATTGGTAGTGAACTATGATGTTCCCCGCGAAGCAGAGGATTACGTACATAGGATCGGACGAACAGCCCGAGCAGACCGCGACGGCAACGCCATCACTTTCATCTCGGAAAAGGAAATTGGGAAATTCAAGCGCATTGAGAAATTCCTTGAGAAATCAGTAGAAAAAGCTTCTATCCCCGAAGGACTTGGCGAAGGACCCGCTTATTCTGAAGTCAAGAAGGAAAGGAAACACAGGAAAAGCAGATGGCCCCATAATAAAAAGGGGAGCAATGGCAAGAAATCAAAACCCGAAAACACCCGGAAGGAGAAACAAGCTCAAAAAGAAAAGAAGTGAACAAAAATCTATGAATTTACAGTAAAAAAGAAATGAGCTATAAGCAATCTGACTATAATACTTATCGAGATTACGAATCAATGAGCAGGGTCAATCCAGTCAACGGCATCATGTCGGAAGTGGCGCCAGACTTCAATTTCGGCAACGCTTCTATCAACGAGCACAGAATGCCAGTGGTGCCTGTGAGAAATATCGTGCTTTTCCCCTTTATCACTGTTCCTCTATCAGTGACAGAACCTGAGGTATTAGACGTATTGAGCCTCGCTCATGAAAACCAAGAGGCAGTGATAGCCCTGACCGTGAAGCCGGATTCAGAAAGTATCACTGCGAAAAATCTTTATAAAATAGGTGTGGTATGCGTAGTGGCAAGAATCATGGAGATGCCCGACGGCAGCTACACTGCTTTCATGGTGGCAGCCAACCGTGCGAAAGCTACCAGGATGGTGACCAAGGAAAACCGCATCTTCACCAGCGTCAAATATGAGCCGGAATTCATTCCCAAAGAAGAAGATATGGAGCTTGCGGCTATTTTCTCCTCTATCAATGACTCTTTTTCTGAAATTCTTAGCCTTTTCAGCGACGATGAGACGAAGGAACTCAGGTATGCCCTTACACAATTTACCAGTCCTTTCAAGCTGATGAATTTCATCATCTGCAATTCTCCCATCACTTTGGAAGACAAGCAGAAGCTTCTCGAGGAGTCAGATATAAAAGCGCGCGGGTCAATGCTGCTCCGTATGCTCGACACGGCATATCAGATGCTCCAACTTAAAGTCGACATTCAAGACCGATCGCGCGAAGA
>CAZIAX010000073.1:0-10537 GCA_964537745.1 uncultured Sangeribacter sp. | reverse complement strand
ACGCCGAGACCCTTATCGCTTCTGCTATCGCAGGCCTCAACGCCGACGATATCGAATCGTTCCAGATTCTTAAGGATGGTTCTGCTACCTCCATCTATGGTGCGCGCGCCATGGCTGGTGTGATCGTCGTGACCACTAAGCAGGGTCGCTCTGGTCACACTTCCATCAACTATACCGGTGAATTTACCTACCGTCTGAAGCCAAACTATCGCAACTTCAATATCGCTAACTCTCAGGAGCAGATGGGTATCAATAAGGAGATGGAGGAAAAGGGATGGCTCTCTTTCGCTTCCCTCGCTAACTCTTCCAATTCTGGCGTCTACGGTACGATGTATAAACTTATCAATACTTACAATCCGGAGACTGGCCAGTTCGGCCTCGCCAACACTGAGTCTGCTAAGAATGCTTATCTCCGCGAGGCTGAGTTCCGCAATACCGACTGGTTCGACCTCCTCTTCAACCATAATATTATGATGAACCATGCCGTCAGCATCTCCGGCGGTACTGATAAGGGTAGTTTCTACACCTCTTTCTCTTATATGGGTGATGATGGCTGGTATAAGTCTTCCAACGTTTCGCGTTATACTTTCAATGCGAATGCATCCTACAATCTCTCCCGTACTCTAAAGGTTAAGCTCCTTACTTCTGATAGCTATCGTCATCAGAAGGCTCCTGGTACTCTCTCTCAGGAAATCGACGTTGTTTCCGGTGCTGTAAACCGTTCGTTTGATATCAACCCGTATTCGTATGCGCTGAATACTTCCCGCACTACCGACCCGCATGCGATTCAGACCCGCAACTACGCTGACTTCAATATCTTCAATGAGCTCGACAACAACTACATCGACCTCAATGTGATGGATGTGAAGTTCCAGGGTGAGATCAACTGGCAACCTATTACCGGCCTTACTCTTATGGCTCTCGGCAGCTTCCGTCGCAACACTTCGACTCAGAACCACTACGTGATGGACGATGCCAACCAGGCTATGGCATATCGCGCTGGTGTCAACCCGGAGAACGCTACAATCCGCGCTTCCAACCCATACCTCTATACTGACCCGGATGATCCAAACTCTCTCCCTGTTTCGGTTCTTCCTAATGGTGGTATCATCACCCACACTCAGTATGCGATGAACCAGTGGGACTTCCGCGCTACTGCTACCTACAACCGCGATTTCGAGGGTAAATACCGCGTCAACGCTCTCGTTGGTCTTGAGGCTTCTAAGATCGACCGTCTTCAGGAGTCTTACGAAGGATGGGGTATCTGCTATAAGAACGGTAATATCCCATTCACCGATTGGAAGCTATTCAAGCAGCAGAACGAGGAGAACATGAACTACTACTCCTACATCCCGACCACCTACCGTAATATGGCTTACTTCGGTACTGCCAGCTTTATGTACGACAACCGTTACATCATCAACGGTACTCTCCGCTACGAGGGTTCCAATAAGCTTGGTAAGTCTTCTCAGTCTCGTTGGCTCCCGACTTGGAACATCTCCGGCGCTTGGAATGCCGACGCTGAGTCTTGGTTCGTAAATCCGGTCCTCGCTACAGCTAAGCTCCGTCTCTCTTACTCGCTTACTGCCGACTCCGGCCTTGCAAGCGTCTCTAACGCATCTGCTGTCTACTATCCTTCACGTCCTTGGAAGCAGGATACCTACGCTTATGAGCAGGCTCTTATCCTTAGCCAGCTTGCCAATGGCGAACTTACATATGAGAAGAAGCATGAGTTCGACGTCGGTGTCGACCTCGGTTTCCTCGGCAACCGTATCAACTTAGTGTTCGACTGGTATAAGCGTAACAACTTCGACCTTATCGGTCGTATCTACACTCAGGGTGTCGGTGGTGAGATTATGAAGTATGCCAATGTGGCTTCAATGGCTTCTCACGGTGTGGAGTTCACCCTCTCTACACACAATATCATGACCAATGACTTCAACTGGACTACCGACTTCACTTTCTCTTATGCGAAGAATAAGATTACTGACCTTACTTCTCGCTCACGTGTGATCGACCTCGTCCAGGGTACTGGTTTCCCTCTTCAGGGATATCCCGTGCGTGCTATCTTCTCTATTCCGTTCGTTGGTCTGACTGAGGATGGTATCCCACAGTTCATCAACGAAGAGGGAGAGGTGACTACTTCCGACCTCAATCTTCAGGAATGGGAAAAACTTGGCCACCTTGTTTATGAAGGTCCCGTTGATCCTCCTTTCACTGGCGGTTTCGGTAATACTTTCAACTACAAGAACTGGAGCCTCAACATATTTATGACCTATGCATTCGGCAATAAGCTCCGCCTCGACCCTGTCTTCGCCGCTGCTTACTCCGACCTCACTGCGATGCCGAAAGACTTTATGAACCGTTGGGTGGCTTCCGGCGACGAGAAGTACACCAACGTGCCTACTATCGCTTCGCTTCGTCAGTATCAGAACGACAGCAACCTCTCTTGGGCCTACAACGCTTACAATTACTCTACTGAGCGTGTTGCCAAGGGCGACTTCATCCGAATGAAAGAAATCTCGCTCCAGTATGAGTTCCCCGAAAACTGGAACAAGGCACTCCGCATCAACAGCGCCTCGCTCAAGTTCGCTGCTACCAACCCATTCCTGATCTACTCTGACAAGAAGCTCAACGGTCAGGACCCGGAGTTCTTCAACACTGGTGGTGTGGCTTCTCCTAACCCGAAGCAGTTCACTTTCACAGTGCGCGTCGGATTCTAATTCTGTAATTCCTCAAGTTGTCAAATTGACAATATTGTCAATTTGACAACTTGACAACCTGACTACTCATAACGAATACAATGAAAGTAATTAAATTCATATATACTTTGGCGTTGGGCGCAGCTCTTGGTCTCACCTCCTGCGGAAGTGACTTCCTTGGCACTCCCACCGACTCCCGCGTTGAGCTCGATTCTTCCGAAAAGCTCCGCTTGCTTCTGGTTTCCTCCTATCCAAACTACAACTACGCTTGGCCATGTGAGATAATGTCTGATAATATCGAAGACAACAACGCTCCCGATGAAAATGGCCTTCGTTATAGTCTGAAGCCGTATGACCGCGGCGACGATGAGATGTTCCGTTGGGAAGTCTGTGTAAGTAATACTTCTGCTGATAGTCCCTCTGGAATATGGGAAAGTCAGTACAACGCCATAGCGGGTGCTAATGCTGTCCTCCAGGTGCTTGAGAAGTGGGAAAAGGAAGGCCCTCTCAGTGCCACTGATAAGGCTATCAAAGGTGAGGCTCTTCTCATCCGTTCCTATTGCCACTTCATCCTTGCTCAGGTCTTCTGCCATCCTTATCGTGGCGATGCCAATGCAAGTCTGCTTGGTATCCCTTATATCAAGAAGCCTGAGACTACTGTGAAGCCCATGTATGAGCGTGGTACTCTCAAAGAGACATATGATAATATCCGAAAGGATCTTGAAGAAGGTCTGGAATTAGTTGACAACAGTCTTTACGAGGTCCCGAAGTATCACTTCAATAAGGCAGCCGCTTCCGCTTTTGCAGCTCGTTTCTATCTTTTCACTCGTGAATATGATAAGTGTCTTGAGCAGTGCAACAACGCTTTTGGAGGTGCTGATGTTGATCCTACTACGTATCTCTCCACAATGTTCCAGAATCTTGATAAGTTCTACTACATCTCCGACTTTGGCCTCTTCGCTCAGGGTGCTGATAAGCCTCGCAACCTTATGCTTTTGGCTACTTACTCTCAAGGTTGGCGTCGTTATATCTCTTCACGCCGCTATGGCGTCATTCGCGATGCTCTTAACTCTACTATACATGGCTCAAGCCCTGCATGGAGCAGCTTTAAGTACACCTTGAAAAACGGTAAGGACAGCAAGTCTTTCGTGATGTCTCCCTGCTTCAACGGTTCTTGTGCTCCCAATGGTAAGTCTGAATACGGTTATTATTTTGCCGGTAATATTTCCGAGCAATTTGAGTATTCCGACAAGCTTGCCGGTATCGGTTACACACACGTGACTCGTTCAGAGTTCACTGGTGAGGAAGTCCTCCTCACTCGTGCTGAGGCTAAGCTTTTCCTCGGAGATGTAAATGGTGCGCTGGCCGACATCGACATCTGGGAGAAAAACAGACGTAATTGCCCGGCTGCAGTTGGTCGTGAGGATTATTTCAAGGATCTTACTGTCGAAAGTATCCGCAAGTTCTATGTCGACAAGGATCCTGGATATGGAATTGCAAAGACCATTAATATTGACCAAATTTGCCCGTCTAAGTGGTCGATTGGAGAAGATCAAGTCAAGCTCGCTATGCTTCAGTGCATACAGCATTTCCGTCGCATCGAGATGATCCACACTGGTATGCGTTGGTTCGATATTAAGCGTCTTGGCCTCGAATTCGACCGTAAGATTGGTAAGGAAGAAGTCGACCATCTCGGTATATTCGACGAGCGTAAGGCAGTGCAGATTCCTGCAGAAATCATCGCTGCCGGACTTCAGCAGAACCCTCGTCCTTCAGATGAAGAAAAGAAACTCACATCTTCTTCTGCATTCGTGTTTGTGGGAAATAAATAATCTGACCCTTAACTCTAAATCTTAGTCTAAAATGAGATTTGCTAAATATATAATCGCGACCTTGGTCGCTCCATGCATCCTCGCTTCTTGCGATGATGACAAACTTGGGCCCACAATCTTCCCTGATGTGAGCGATGAGCCCGCCTCCAATTCTTATACCTACCAGTTCGACAAATGGCTTAACCGTGAGTTTCGCGATGTCTATAATGTCGACTTCAAATACATGATGGAAGACGTAGAGGCCGATATGGACTACAACCTTGTGCCGGCTCGCTATGAGAATGCTCGCGACCTCGCTCTTCTTACGAAGTATCTTTGGTATGATTCCTACAAGGAAGTTGCTGGCCCTGACTTCATCAAGAGCTACGGCCCTCGTATCCTTCACCTCGTCGGTTCTCCTGCCTACAATGCAAGCACCGGCAGCATGATCCTCGGCCTTGCTGAGGGTGGACTTAAGGTGACTCTTTTTAATGTCAACAATATGGATATCAGTGACATTGACCTGATGAATGACTCTTATTTCCGCACCATGCACCATGAGTTTGGTCACATCCTTCACCAGACGAAGTCGTATCCTACTGATTTCAACTTGCTTTCTACCGGTCATTATGATGATGGCTCATGGCAGTCTAAGCAGCCTGGATATGTGGCTTCTCTCGGTTTTGTCACTCCCTACGCTTCTTCTCAGGCCCGTGAGGACTTCGCCGAGACCATCGCTAACTTCTTGACTCGTTCTCCACAGCAGATGGATCTGATTCTCTGGATGGCTGAACGCGGCTGGACCACTGGCAATGAACTTGCCGACGGTGAGACTGAAGATGACGATGCTCAGTATTTTTGCTACTATTACAAAGATCCATCTAAGCCTGACACCAATAAATATTTCCTGACTTCTGCCGACGGTCGCGCAGGGGTTCACTTGATGGGCCTTGTTGGCGAGGGTAATGAATTCCTTACAACTGTTGAGGAAGTTGAGGAGTATCTTGAGTTCATGACTGAGCTTCATGGCGAGATTTTCCCTGTAGTAGACAAGGACAATATCAATGGCAGAGAAGTGATCATGCAGAAGCAGAGCATCGCGCGCAATTGGTTTACCGACCAGTGGAAAGTCTCTTTCGACGACCTCCGTACTGAGGTGCAGAAGCGTCAGGCAGATTTTGATATAAATACTCTCCGTAAGGAGATAGACGATATCCCGCTTCCGGAGGCTTCTAAATGATATCCTCTGATGGTTTAACCTTATTTGAATGTTCGATAAAATGAATAAGAATATATTTATCGCGACTATCGCGGCTATCGCGCTCTCAGCTTGCTCTTCCGACAAATATGATATATTCGACCAGTCGGCTGCCGAGCGTCTCGAGCAGTATAAGAAAGAGTATGCCGAAATCCTTACAGAAGATGGAGGCCTCTGGGCTATGGAATATTTCTCCAATCCGGAGGAACCAGGCTATCTCTTTACTGTTAAATTTGATAAGAATGGATCGGTAGAGATGTCTGCCAACCATAAGTGGATAGCAAATTCTTTCCGCCAGGAGACATCTCTTTGGCGTATGATTGCCGACAATGGCCCAGTGCTATCCTTCAGCTCTTACAATAATCTTTTCCATATTTTCTCCGATCCTGCTAACATTACTGGTACGGAGGCCCCTAAAAAGGATGACGACTCTCAGTCTGATATCGACGAGACTGGTTTCGGCCATGAAGGGGACTACGAATTTCAGGTGATGGAAGTGTCTGACGACCACAAGACCATCCGCCTCATGGGTAAAAAATATCTTTATATGATGTATCTTCGCAAACTCGATGCTGATACAGATGTAAAGCAGTACATGGACGATTATAAGACCATTGAAAAGGGGCTTTTTGCGAAGGAGATTTCCAATATGGTCTTCACCGACTCTGATGGCGAACGTTATGTTGTCACAGGTGCCTCCACAGGTGTGATGTCGATTTATCCTGAAAAGGGTGACGCTGTTGATCAAAAGCGTACTTGCAATTTCGTTATCACTCCTTCCGGTATCCGGTTCCGTGAGCCTGTAGAGTTGGAGAATGCGGCCGGGCAGACAAAAACTATCGAGGAGTTCCTCTTCACAGATAATTACAGTCTTGCTCTTGTTGGCGACGAAAACGCAATCTTCAATGCTGGAACCCCGAAAGAGTATATCTACAATAATCTTCGTTCTTGGAAAGTCGATTTGAAATCTTTAGATGGTTCTGTAAAAACCGCTATGGATTCATTCATTGACCAGATTCGCACTCTCTACGGTTATAAGTCGGCCAATGTTACCGATATGACGTTTGATTATGTTGCCGCTCAAAATTCTTATGTAGTCAAGTTTACCCTCCGTACAAGTTCGAAGGTTACTGAGACTGACCGATATTATGTTTCATTCGAGGATGTTGATGGTGGCTTGAAGATAGTTTCTGGTGATCCCTACGACAATAGTTCTGACCTTGCTCTTAAGGCCTATACAGAACTCCAGAATTTCTTCACGCTTGTCTTCAATAAGCCTCTTGCCCTCTCTACTTTCAGTGCCTGCGGACCCAAGACAGTGACCTTGAGTGTCGGCGACGGCTCTCTATCCATGACAGCAATCTAAGTTTAATTTTAATACTTTTTGTTTATGGTAAGAAAATACCTCTTTCTTGCGTCTCTGGCCTGCGGCCTTACGGCTGTAGCTGCTCAGAAGGAAGTCGCCAAGCAAGCTGATGTTGTGTATGAGGCTTCCAAATTGAAGGTATCTGACTTTGTTCAGTCTGCTTCCGCTCAGATGAACGATGGCTCCGTTGCCAACAGACAAGCTAAGGCACCATCTACTTCTGTTATTTGGAGACGCCCTGCTGGTCAGTTCTGGGGTACCGGCTATCTTCCCTCTGTCAATGGCGGTTGGTACTACAATACCCCGTTGAATCTGCGTCCGTGGGTAGAATATACTTTCGAGAATATATCTACTGCTACCGGTACTGGAACTTGGACCGTGGAGAATTGGAACAATCAGACTAATGAATGGGAAAACACTACTTCAAGGGAGTCTTCTGTTACAACTTCTTATCTCCGTTATGAGTCTGCAAATGCTCCTCGCTTGAGCTATAGAGGACAGGTAGTTTATCCTACCCAGTTCAATGGCGAAAAAGAGACTTATAATGAGGCGGATGGCATTGGATATATTTCTGTTCGCCCCGATTTGGATATCACTGTTAATACAGTAGAGTACGGCTCTGGTCTGAAAATGGCTGTTTCTTCCCACTATTGGGGTGCTTGGACACGTAATGAAACTGAAGGCGGAGGTCTTATCAGATATACTGGAGCGAAGGGTTATGAAGGCATGGAAGACCCTGAAAGCGATGGTCTCTGGTTTGGTACTAATGCGCGTGGCATCAATGCTATGGCAACTCGTTTCGAGAAGCCCGATATGCCTTACCTTCTTAATGGTGTAGTCTGGTATTATATCTATAATTCCGACATACCAAAGGAGATTCCTCTCAAAGCTTACGTCTTCAAGACTGTCAATGATGCTAAAGAAGAGACATATACCAACTCCCAGGGTGAGGAAGTGACAGGAGTATTCCTCGAAATTGGCGAACTCCTCGCTGAAGCTGACGGAGTAGTACCAGTGACTAACAATCCAGACGGTGAAATTGAAAATAATTGCGTCCAATTCGAATTTAAACAGAAGAATCCTGTGACTGGGGCTGAAAGCTCTTATAGTCTCGAGATTGAAGACGACATCACAGTTATTGTGACTGGCTTCGATGTTGATCTCGGGAATGGCGGTTGGATATCATCCCTCCTTTCACAAGATGAATTCGACGAAGGATATGGCAATCTCGGTTTCCTTGGTTCCTTTAATATGACAGAGGACAATACATTGGAATACAATATGAGGCCAATTAGCGATTTCTTTGTGAATCCACTGCCTAAAACTACTCTCGGTGTTCTTGCTGACGTTTCCTATCCTTGGATAACTCCTTATTATGACTATCCTTCTGAGGTAAAACTTCCAAATGAAGGTCAGACCACTCAGGAAGAGCAGGGACTTCAGGTTGGACTTGAATTCGCTTCTTCCTCAATGACTGAAGACTTCGAGATTACCTACAATGGTGAGGACGAGTGTGACTGGTTCGAACTTGTAGGTCTTGATGACATAATGGAAGTTGACGAGGATGGCGAAGAGGTATTCACTGGCTTTACTTACTTCGAGTTCGAAGCAGCTCCTAACCCGACTGATGAGAACCGCACAGTTACAGTCAAATTCTCAATCCCAGCTGCCTCTTACGAGATTACCTTCCTTCAGGGCTCCAACAACAACGCTGTTGAGATCGTCGGTGTAAACGGTAACGCTGTTTACTATGACCTCCAGGGTCGTCGCGTAGCCAACCCCGACAAGGGCCTCTACATCAAGAAGTCCGGCAACAAAGCCGAAAAAGTTATCTTCTAAAATATGGATTCCCGGCTTCCCAGCCGACTAAAAAAAATTATGGAACTCCGGCTTCCCAGCCGGAACAAATCTAAGGACGCATCCCCCGATGCGTCCTTTTTCATGACCTTGCCCCTTGCCCCTTGCCCCTTGCCCCTTGCCCCTTGCCCCTTGCCCCTTGCCTCTTAGCCGAAGGCTCTTGGTTCTTGACACTTGGCCTAAGGCCCCAACTGTTAATTAACAATATTGCAACCCCTCTGTAACACCATTGTAACAAAAATTTTATTACTTTGCATCACATTTCCCACAATCAGGCTATTCGGTTACAATTGCCATTTAGAGTCGCTATTTAACTCAAATACTGTTACAGTGACTTAATGTGACATCTCAGCTCGGAGAGCTGTTATTGTGGCGAAACCCCAGGCTTCAGCCTGGGGCTAAGCCAAGGACCCAGTAGCCTCGGAGAGGCGATTTGTGATACCGTCTTCTCTCACGGACTGGATTCTGTACTTAACATCCTATTAAACAATTCAAAATTCTCAATTCAATAATGGAATTCTGGTTAGTCATAATTCTCTCCATAATAGCTATTTTAGCTATCGGCCTGCTGCTCTTCCTCGAGCTTATGGGCGACGACGCCCTGCGTTTGTCAAGACTCAAGCACAAAAGAGGGGAGTACATCAACGACCAGACAGCCGTAATCTGCCAGACAATCAAAGACACACTCGACTCCGACAAAGCCTACAATCTTTTCATCGAATATATCTTCATCAACAACCGCCAGTTCCTCGAATTTGTAAAGGCAACACTCCGTAAGGTCAGCGACTGTTACAACACTGGAAATCTCAAAGGTCTTCAAGAATGCATCGACAAGACCAAAGAGATGAAGGTAGAGCTCAAAGATCAAAAAGTGACGCAAGACGATTGTATATCTACTATCGACAACACCACATACATTGAGTCCGCAGCATGGCTCCACCTCTCCAACGACTGCCGTTTCAATATCAACGACGGCATACGTCACATGGCAAAGGTGTGCATTGAATACCCCACTCGCTTCTCCGAACCCTTCCCTGACGTCTACAATGAGCAACTCGAATTCCTGCTCGGAGATATCTGCAACATCTGCGACACGTGTCTTACTCTTATTGGCACCACTGACATCAACGGCATGCGCGAATTGCGCAAAAGAATGTCGATAATCCTCGACGAGTCATACACAAACACACAGCGTCTCTACGAGCTCCTCCACGACGGCCGGAGCAACCTCCGCGAAGGAAAGCGCATTGCCCTGCAATACGCCCTCAACGCCTTCCAGGAGCTCCACTGCATGATCTACACCCTACGCCGCTTCGTCCTCGCCAACCTCTGCATGACCCTCTCCGTCATGACCCTCGACGAACGCTCCCACTCCTACCCCCCCTCCCCCCTCAAAAACTAATCAAGTACTGCGTAGCCGTGGAACGGAGGCGTCCTCGCCTCCGCCGAGCCGTCTATAGGTAACTTTCTCCCATTCATTATGCAATGTGAACCATTCCCCCCAACAGTGTGTTATGAATGTAGCCATATTGGCAATATACGA
>CAZIAX010000072.1:0-10906 GCA_964537745.1 uncultured Sangeribacter sp. | reverse complement strand
TCGCCGCCCTATACTCTCCCCGCCATAGGTGACGGGGTATGGAGCCCCGGCTTCCTTTAGCTTGAGCGTAGCTAATTCCCAACCGGCCCAAATATTATGATGAAAACAATCCACATCCACATATTCCAATCCCACATGGAGAGAGTCACCCTCTCCATGTGGGATTTTTTTATTATTACCCCCTACCAGCGCGATGCTGTCTCCGCTATGAGCTTTTGCTCATTTCACGATGTCCCAACACTGCGTAGCCGTGGAATGGAGGCGTCCTCGCCTCCGCCCAGCCGTCTCCCCCTAACTATGGCCAGGCACTTGAGAGACGTTACTAATACCGTCGCGAAGTTGTTTCCGCCATGAGCTTCTGCTCATTCCACGATGTCCCAACACTGCGTAGCCGCGGAATGGAGGCGTCCTCGCCTCCGCCCAGCCGTCTCCCCCTAACTATGGCCAGGCACTTGAGAGACGTTACTAATACCGTCGCGAAGTTGTTTCCGCCTTGAGCTTCTGCTCATTCCCATCTCCCCAGATTTCACGGAAAAACGCCCCCTTTTTATATAGTAGGATTCTGAAACTTGCAGAAGTAGAGAAAAAGTTATAACTTTGTAATTTGAAATTCTAAACATATTAATTCCTATATGACCCTCTTAACAAAACACCATATTGTAAATCAATTATTATTGATACTTGCTTTTATTGTCATTTCTTGCCCATATGCTCATGCCAAAGAGAATCTTGATTTGTCAAATGTCACCCTTGAAGTTCTGTGTAAAGACTACGTCACAGTTAACGAAGACATTTCTGTTGACTATGTTTTAGATTTTGGAGATCAATTCAATCCGAAGGCTTTGGAGCTAACGATTCCTGAATGTAATTTAGACTGTGCTTTTGTAAAATACTTTATAAAAACCAGTTCCAACAAGAGCATCAGTATGACAAATGGGAAAAAGACAACCACTCACAGAATCACCTGGACAGCCACAATAAAAACTCTAAAAGAAGGTCATTTTAGGACTCCAGACGTTGTCCTGCTTCATTACAATGACACAGTTGCTGTTTTCCCTGGCACAAAAGACATTATTATTACTAAGAACATAACAGAAAATCAAAATAAGAAGAGTGAGGCTCCTAAAAAAGATGATGCCAAGAATACATGTCAAGAGAAAGCTATCTTTAGATTGGAAACTGTCTTAGACAAAAATACTATATCTCTTGGAGATTCGGTGCTTATGCAAATTAAGTTTCAATCTAACCAGGATGGTTTTAACAATGTAAAGATTGATCCCGAAATAGAAATCGACGATTGCTTTTATGAGAAAATAAAAACCACCGTAAAGGATGGAACCCCAGTCACTGTCGACGGAAAGGCCTGCTACGAATGGATTATTGCTGAATACGTGTTGACTCCTCTTGTTCCTGGAACCATAACAATTCCAAAAATCCAAATGAAGGGCACATATCGTGCTTCGAAAGAGTTGGACGACCCATTCTTCAAGAATTACCTGCGTCAATTCTACGAGGTGCCTTTTATCACACATTCCGACAAACAAAAGCTTAAAGTAAAATAATCATGAATCTTCTTAAGTTCTTATTATTCGCATTGCTATTACTAGGATGCTTCGAGAATATTTCCTCCAACAATTTATGGGATATGATTCTCTTTGATGTGTCAAGCGATATGGATGCTTACGCGCAGAATAATGTCAAAGAAATGAAACTTGCGGAAGATTGCTTACTATTCCTCGCTGAGGAGGAAAGCCCCGATTCCATTATGGTGTTTGCTGAAGGCCGTGCAATATTACCAGCTAAAGATGTTTATGACAAAAGATATAGTTATGACCATATCAGGAAAATACTTGGTGATGGTACTGCCATCAAGGATGCTTTGGCAAGTTGCTTGGGAAGAAAGAATACAAAGGGTAGGATATTGGTAATAACCAATGGTAGGGATAGCGGAAACTCAATATCCTCTCATACATTGACCAAACTGATGAGATCGAAAGGTATTTGCGTGGACGCTGCCATTGTCTCCGCAGGATGCGATAGCGTATACTTGAAATCTATTATAGAGCCTTCTGACTCAGTATTGTACGATCGCACCCATATTTCCTCCGGACTTAAGAATATAGTAGATAATTCTGGGGGCAGGATTGTCACCGTTGATGGAGAAAGCGATATTAAAACCAAGATAAAGGAGTTGGTATCTTTGATTGCAAAAAAGAATAATCAGCCTTCAAAAGTTAATAGCAATCTTAATTCGGTGTTAACCAATGGGATGCTCGGGCGAATCAAAACTCAAAAAATTAACATTTGTGAAGTTGACACCAATAGTGTCATTAGATATAATGGGAAAGTTTATCATGGCCTTAATGATATTTTAAAACTTTCAGAATCGGATTTATCAATTCTGCCCGATTATGAGGCGGATATGAGACATGAAGGCAACAAGGCTCTTAATCTTGTTTTTGTCACTGAACAGCATGAATATGAGAGAAAGAAATCCATTCTGAATCAAATTAAAACAGGAAACACTTACTGCAAACTCCGGCAAGATACTCCTTTGGATATTCTTCCAATGATTTATTATAGCGGAATTGGCGACAAGATGCTTGTCTGTGGTTTAGAATATGAATAGTGCCTGCTAAGCAATTTATTGAGTATTCAATCCCTCCACAAATCCATCTATAATCACTTGCGCCTCCAGTGCCTCAAAATACAGCGTACCCTATGAAGACTGAAGACTTTATAGTTCTTCTCAAATTTAGTTGAAAACAATCAGTCTTAGCTTCCGGGATGCTTCACCCGCTTCTGTGCTGAAAGTTCAACGCCTCCACAAAACACTGCATAACTAAATTCTAAATTCTAAATTCTCAATTCAAATTCAAATTCAAAATCCTACCGAAAACTATACCCCACCCCAAGCATCAAATTATTCTGCTTCTGGAAGTTAAGCAACTGATAACCAACATTCAGATAAAGCGCCTCCGTAAGCCGAACCTTCAGGTTCGCAAGCTGGTAGGTGGCTCGCGTCTCTTCGGGACCGATCACATTATACCCAAAACCCACATTAACCGAAAACAGTGGCATGACGAGCTCGGCACGCCCCGACAGCCCCACGCATACCTGACTGAAGAAGTTGGGACGCGTGAAACGAATGTCTTCTGATGAGCTGCCGTAGACGTGGTGGCGCTTGAGGTCGGTGCTCTCGTCCCACTGAAAGTCGGCCGAGGCACCGGCCCGAAAGTTTTTCGTCACGCGCCACATGGGGGCAAAGTCGAGTCCTGCTACGGCGAAGTGGCCGTTGAGCAGTACTGGGTCCTCCCCTCCCCTATACACACGCTTCCGCCAAGAGCCGTAGAGGGTCAAATCGAATTCGGGCTTTCTTTTTTGAGATGGCTCCGTGCACGACGCCCTGGTAAGCTCGGGGAGGTTAGAAACCTCCCTCGCATTGACTACATCTTTGCCAAAAGAACGGACTATACCAACGCGGAGGCCGGCCATGTTTACGCCGGGGTTGGGGAAAGAAGTGTTGCCATTGGAGTAATGGGTCAAGTCGATACCGGCCATTAGCGACCAACCATCTGCAACGCGATAGGATACACCAGCCCCGAGGTTAAGGTACGCGTTGACGCGTGAGCCAACTATGAGGTTGGAGTAGGCTATCTGTGCATCGCAGGGGCGCCAACCGAAGGAGGCACCGAAGTTCCATTCGTAGTAGAGGGAGAGTCGATCAGTGAAACGGTAGATGGGCGCGCCTTGAAAAGCGTAGAGTGATACCGGGGTGCCTATCCCTTTGGGATTGCCGAGGAAGTTGACGGCCGTCCCGATACCTTGCCACGCATCGGGACAGATGCGTCCTTGGCGCGAATTCCGGGGAAAGGAGAATCCATATTGTAGATGAATTGAGGTGCCGAGTGTAGTCTTTTTGGCGTGATCCATATCGAGGATGCCAGAAAGAATGTCATCTTTATAGGAAGAGAAGGCGAAGGATGGACGCACATCGAGACCGACATAGTGACGCCAACCGATGGAGTCATCGGCTTGAGCGGCTACTTGGGCTATGGCGAGAAGTAGGAATATGACGATTTTGGTTTTCATATGGCAAAGTTAGCATTTTTTTATTACATTGTCAACTTTATTTATTATCTTTGCGGTATGAGAAAGAATCGTATGTTTATTTGGATGGTATGCGTGGCGGTGGTGGCCGTCACGGCTATGGCTGTGTGGGGGCACCCCGAAGGGACTGTGTTGAAACGTGGCAACGAGGGGCCTAAGGATACAAAGCCGAAAATCGCTTTGGCTTATGTGGAAGAGTCCCGGAAGAGCATTCCTGATGCCAATATGTTTACCCACCTTATATACGCTTTCGCAGAGTTCAATGACGCCTGCGATGGCGTGGAGATAAAGCATCCCGAGAAACTCCAGGCGATGGCCGATCTAAAGAAGCAAAATCCGGATCTGAAGGTCATCCTTGGAGTCGGAGGATACAAGAGGGAGGGGTTTTGCGAGATGGCAGGCGACAAGAAGCGGCGCAAGGCCTTCGTTAAGCAAATAAAAAGTCTTATCTCTACCTATGGACTTGACGGAGTGGACCTTGACTGGGAATTTCCTACTACGACTGACGGCGGACACACAGCATCGCCCAATGACGCCAAGAACTACGCCACAGTAGTCAAGGATTTGCGCAAAGCCTTGGGTAAGAATGCCTGGATATCATATTACTCTACCAATTCCGGGGATTTTATCGACCATAAGAAGATGGTGCCTTACGTCAGTTATGTGAATGTGTCGGGCTACAATCTGTCAGTGCCAAGAGAGGGGAAACAGGCTTTCCACCAAAGTCCGCTCTATGCAAGCAAAAAGACAGGGGAATGGTGCGTCAGTAAGGCGGTAGCCAAGCATATGGACCTTGGAATCCCGAAAGAAAAGATATTGATGGGCATTCCTTTCTTCGGACGCGGGAAGTCGCCTTTCCCTTCATATGCCGAGGGTACGCAATATGACAAGTATAAGGGGAATTCAAAAATCGTTTGGGATGAGGAAGCTCAGGCTCCTTATTTTGCGGACGCTGAGGGTAACCTCCTGATGGGAATCGATGATGAGCGGTCCATAGCAGCAAAGTTTGATTTCATCCGTGTCAACGACATACCCGGGGTGTTTGTATGGCATTATGACGCGGACTATACCGACCATCGGCTTGGAAAGGCGATTGAGAGGGAGAGAAAGTGAGATGGAAGTTATAAGTTGTAAGTTATAAGTTATAAGTTATGAGAAAGACCTCGAGCGTGGCTCGAGGTCTTTCCTGTGTTGATAGCCGGCTGGGAAGCCGGCACTCCTTAATAATAGCTGGAAGCCGAAGCTCCATTCCTTAGAAGGTGTCGAAACGATAGACGATAGTGCGATGATAAGGTGCATCCGGGGTGACGGTCTGCGAAGGGAAGGCGCCACGGCTGGGAGCGTCAGGGAAACCCTGGGCTTCCATGGCTACACCTTCGTAGTCCTCATAGCTGCGCCCAGCGACGTTGGCCGGACTCCCTGCAAGATAATTGCCTGTATAAATCTGCACTCCAGGCTGGTCGGTGAGCACGGTCATGCGGCGACGGCTCTTCGGGCTGCGGAGGATACATGCCTCGCGGAGCTCGCCGTTAGGTCCGTCAACACAGAAACAATGGTCATATCCCTTGCCATACTTGAGAGGAGTGAAGTCTTTGCGGATGTCCTGACCAAGGGCCTTGAACTCTGTGAAGTCCATAGGAGTAGCTGCCACAGGAGCCATCTCGCCGCTTGGTATCAGCGTCTCGTCGCCAGGGAGGAAGTAAGCGGCATTGAGCTTGAGCTCATGGCCGAGCACGGGATTAGGCTCAGCGCCATCTGCTCCCTCAAGGTTGAAGTAAGCATGGTTGGTAAGGTTGACTACTGTCTTAGCATCAGACTTGGCTGAGAGGTCGATAGTAAGCTCGTTGTCATCGTTCCATGTATATTTCACCTCGGCTGTAAGATTGCCTGGATAACCCATCTCGCCATCCTTGGAATGATAGCGGAAGATGACTCCGTTCTCGATTTCCTCCGACTCCCAGATTTGATTCTGGAAACCCTGGGGACCACCGTGCAGATGATTGGGGCCGTTGTTGATGGGGAGATCGTAGGTGATACCGTCTATCTGAAGCTTGCCCTTGCAGATACGGTTGGCATAACGGCCCGGAGTCTTTCCGGCGCATGGCCCATCGGCCAAGTAGCTGGCAGGGTCCGCATAGCGGAGAGTGACATTCTCGATATTGCCATTGGCATCTGGAACGGAGACTTCAGTTATGCCGGCGCCAAGTGAGGACACCTCTACAGAGGCTCCCTTGTCGTTGGTCAAGCGATAGAGAGTCACCTCCCCTATCGGAGAGGTGGCTGTGCGTTTTGTGATTTCCATATTCCGAAATGTCTAATCATGGAATCAGTCGAGCTTGCGTGCACCGTCGGAGATGACTACGTCGTAGATCATCGGAGCGTGACCATACTTGTCTTCGAAACGCTCGGTGATTTCCTCTACAAACTTGTCGTGGAGATCATTCTTCACGAGGTTGATGGTGCAGCCTCCGAAACCGCCGCCCATGATTCGGCTTCCTGTAACGCCGAGTTTCTTAGCCTCGTCGTTAAGGAAGTCGAGCTCTACGCAGCTTACCTCATAGTCTTTTGAAAGACCCTCGTGAGTCTCATACATCTTCTTGCCTACAGTCTCATAGTCGCCGGCAACGAGAGCGTCGCAGACAGCGAGCACACGAGCCTCTTCGCCGATGACGAAGCGGGCACGCTTGTAGTCTTCTTCAGAGATCTTGTCCTTGATGGCGTCAAGTTCCTCCATTGAGGCTCCGCGGAGTGATGGACGGCCAAGAGCGGCGGCAACACGCTCGCAGCTTTCGCGACGCTTGTTGTAGGGAGAATCCTTGAGCTCATGCTTCACGCGGGAGTCAACGAGCACAAGGCGATAGTCTTCCGGATTGAAGGGGAAGTATTCATATTCAGAGCTGCGGCAGTCGAGACGCATGAGGTTGCCCTTCTTGCCCATTACGGAAGCAAACTGGTCCATGATGCCACACTTCACGCCGCAATAGTTGTGCTCAGTGCTCTGGCCGATGCGGGCGAGCTCAAACTTATCGATCTTATTGTCGTTGAAGAGGTCGTTGAGAGCGAAAGCGAAGCAGCTTTCGAGAGCCGCAGAAGAAGAAAGACCTGCTCCGAGAGGCACATTGCCAGCGAAGACAGCGTCGAAACCCTCTACCTTTCCACCACGCTTGATGATCTCACGGCAAACGCCGAAGACGTAGCGAGCCCAGCCCTGAGAGGGAGCGTCCTCTTCGTTGAGGCCGAATTCAGCATAGTCGTCGATGTCGATGGAGTATACGCGCACCTTGTCAGTGCCGTTAGGCTTGATTTCAGCCATGATTACTTTGTCGATAGCGCCTGGGAACACATAGCCTTCATTGTAGTCAGTGTGTTCGCCGATGAGGTTGATGCGGCCGGCAGATGCATACATTGTGCCGTGGTCGCCGAAGCGCTGGAGGAAGAGATCGTTGATTTTTTCTTTCATGATGATTATATTTTAATGTTTAAGTTTGTTTGCTTGATTTCAATTTTAGTCAATTTGTCAATTTGTCAAAAAATTCATTCCACAGGAATGGTGAGTTTAGCCGGCTTAAGGCCTTTTGACTTGACTTCGAGTGTCACTGCGCCGGGGTTGTTGCCTCCCTGGACTATGACGGTGGCAGCTCCGGAGAAGAGATCCATGACGGGCTTGTTGAAGTCGCGAAGTGATGTCGGGTCGCCGTTGGCAGTAGCGCGGAACTTGCCGTCTCCCGTCACCTTGAATGTGACTTCAGGCTCTGCGTCGGGCACCACGTTTCCATCTTTATCCACGACCTGCACTGTGACATATGCGAGATCCTCACTGTTGGCCTGAAGCGCCTTGCGGTTGGATGTCAGCTTGACCGCGTATGGTTTGCCAGTGGTTCGGACAACAGCCTCACCGGCCACAGAACCATCGGCGTTGTAGGCCACGGCCTTCACCTCACCTGGCTCGTACACCGTCTCATTCCACATGAGGCGATAGCGGTTCATGTGGGAGGAATCGTTCTTCTCGCGGATGCCTTGGCTCTTGCCATTGATGAAGAGCTCAGCTTTAGGCGCGTCGGTGTAAACAAACACCGGGGTCACCTCACCTTCACGACCCTTCCAGTTCCAATGGGGAAGGATGTGGAGCGTATGGTCTTTCTCATTCCACTTCGAGCGGTAAAGATAGAAGCGGTCTTTTGGTAAGGATGCAAGGTCGAAGATGCCGAAGTAAGAGCTATGGCTCGGCCATGCATCAGTGTCATAGGGGGAAGGCTCTCCAAGATAGTCGAAACCGGTCCAGACAAACTGACCCATATCCCATGGATAGTCATCGGCAGCGGCGAAGTCATCATCCGGAATATTGCTCCATGAGCAATATTCCACATCATAAGAGGAACTCTGATTGCCTTCGCGAGTGACATCGTAAGCCTTCACAACAGGAAAATAATATTTGCCACGGCTTGAGACAGTGGAGGCAGTCTCGGAGCCAAGCAAAAAATTCTGAGGAAGTTTGTCGATGACTTCCGGATAGAGGTGGACACGGTAGTTGAAACCCGGCACGTCAAGAGCTCCTGCAAAGCCATTGGTAGCAACCATCTTTCCACGGTCCATACCGCACGTGACGGGGCGAGTCGGGTCCTCGCGATGAACGATATCCTGCAGGAATGTGAGCTCCTTTAGTCCGTCGGGACTTCCCTGTGAAGGCACCTCATTGCCTATCGACCACATGACGACGGAGGGATAGTTGCGATATTGGCGCACCATATTCTGCACGTCACGTTCGGCCCACTCGTTGAAGATGGAGCCGTAGCCGTTCTTTGATTTCGGACGGAAACCCCAGTCGTCGAAGGGCTCGAGCATCATCATGAGGCCGAGCTCATCGCAAAGCTCCACAAGCTCGGGAGCAGGCATGTTGTGGGCTGTACGAACTGCATTTGCTCCCATATCCTTGATGAGCTCAAGCTGATGGCGAAGAGCTGCCTTATTGACTGCTGCTCCCAGTGGGCCCAGGTCGTGGTGGTTGCATACCCCCTTGAACTGGATCTTCTCGCCATTGAGGAAGAAGCCCTCCCCTGCCCTGATCTCGACGCTGCGTATGCCGAAACGCGTGGAATATTCATCGACTGTCTTACCATCCACAATGACTTTCGTAGTGGCGTGGTAAAGGGCCGGATTCTCCGGACTCCATATGTCGGGGTTGTCGACGCGGAAGTTCTGTGGAAGATTGACCCCAGGATAAATCTTATACTGATGAGTATCCGACGTCACAATCTTACCGTCGGGAGCCGTGATGTCTGTAGTGAGAGTTACCATCTGCCCCTTGTCGGCGCCTTCGAGAGAAGTGACAAGATGCACGGTAGCATATTCCTTGCTGACGAAAGGTGTTGTCAGCTGAGTGCCCCACACAGGAATGTGCACCTTATCCGTGGCAAGCAACTTTACGTTGCGATAGAGTCCCGCGCCAGGATACCATCGGGATGACATCGGTTTGTTCTCGAGCGAAACTTCGAGTTTGTTGTCGCCGGGATGCACAAGCGGAGTGACGTCGACATAGAATGAGTTGTATCCATAGGGCCACATCGTGGCGAGTGTGCCGTTGACGTAGACGTGCGCATTGCTCATCGCGCCATCGAAGACAAGGGCGTAGCTCCGGTCGGGAGTGTCGGGGATATTGAAGGAAGTAGAATAGAATCCCTTTCCAATGAAAGGAAGGCCACCGGTGCGACCCGTCTTCCATGTGGCAGTCTTCTCTCCGTTCTGCTCCACGGCCACCTGCTGGATGTCGGTTTCTCGGTCAAACGGACCATAGATTGCCCAGTCATGTGGGATAGTGACTGCCTCCCATTTGACAGAGTCTTGGGAGAAATTCCAGTTCTTGAGAAGAGTCTCAGATCTATCCGCTGCATAGGTGGCAAGGGAGAAAAGAGCGAGTGCCGTGCAGATAAATTTCTTCATCAGCTTTGGTATGTCAATTTTAGGGTTATTAGGTTTAATTTTCCCTTTAATGGAAAACACACACAAAGATAATCAAAATATCATAATGTGCCAAACTTTTTGAAAAAATAGTGATGTTAATAGGCAATAATAAAAAAGCATAGGGAGAATCGAACGATTCTCCCTATGTCTGAATTTATTGGAAATGCGTGTTATTCCTTGCACTTGGCAGCGATAAACTGGCGGTTCATGCGGCCGATGTTGTAGAGCTTGATGTTTTTGGGGCATTCAGCTGAGCAAGCTCCTGTGTTGGTGCAGTTGCCGAAGCCGAGCTCATCCATCTTAGCTACCATAGCGCGGACGCGACGGTCTTTCTCCACTTCACCCTGCGGAAGCAGTGAGAGCTGGCTGATCTTTGCGCTGACGAAGAGCATTGCAGAACCATTCTTGCAAGCAGCCACGCATGCGCCGCAGCCGATGCAGCTTGCAGAGTCCATAGCCTCGTCGGCATTGACCTTGGAGATGGGAAGGTCGTTGGCATCCTGAGCGCCACCGCAGTTGAAGCTTACATAGCCACCAGCCTGCTGGATCTTGTCGAATGCGTTGCGGTCTACCATGAGGTCTTTGATGACAGGGAACGCTGCAGAACGCCAAGGCTCTACAGTGATGGTCTCTCCGTTTTGGAAACGGCGCATGTAGAGCTGGCAGGTAGTAGCGCCTGTAGCAGGACCGTGGGGGTGACCATTGATATAAAGCGAGCACATACCGCAGATACCCTCGCGGCAGTCGTGGTCGAATACGATTGGCTCCTGTCCTTCTTCGACGAGAGTCTCGTTAAGGATGTCGAGAGTCTCGAGGAAGGAAGTGTCGGGAGTAGTCT
>CAZIAX010000071.1:0-11033 GCA_964537745.1 uncultured Sangeribacter sp. | reverse complement strand
ACCAAGAGTCAAGAACCAGGTGCCTACGGCAAAGGGTCAAGATTCAAGGGTCAAGCGCCGCCCTCTGGCAGTTGCGCAGAACCTGATCATTGAATCTTGTTTCCGAGTGCAAAGTTAATATATAAATTTAGGAAATGCAATAGTTATATAGTTAATAAAAGTTAAAACAATAGGAAAATGGGTGTTTTGGACAAAATGACAATATGACAAAGGGACAAAATGATTGGCTGGGAGCTCGAAAAGCGCGATTTTCATGAGCTGCAAGCGGCTTGGCGGGGGACAAATCGGGATGGTGGGGGGTGAAGATTGCTGAAGACGGCACCTGTGCTCACAGGGTTCGCACCACAATCTCCGTCTTTTGTAATTTATTTTTCGGAAAGTTTTGGGGAATGGGGGATTTTTATTAAATTTGCGATGTAGATCGAAAGAGATACGAGACATAGGGTCTAAGAGTAGCCCAACAAAATATTAGCGTTTGCTATTTGTTAATTATCGTAGAAATGTAGGAACCTTCAAAGATAATTCGGTAACAGATAAGCGAACGTCACGCTGCGCGTGGACGTTCTTGTCTGAATTATCCGGTATCCTACAACCGCTACGATGGACAGTGCGTCCACGTATTGTGTTGTAGGATAATATGGATGGCATTCGCAAGTTGTGAAACCAACGAATGTCATTCAGCTATGGAGAGACTATACCCATATCATACCCATACTGTATCGGCACTCTTGATTCCTTGGCTTTAGATATGGCCGAGGATATACTTCGTGTGCCTGATGCATCACAGGAGCTTCCGCTCAATGAGCGGGGGCATACTTGTCATGGAAATACGGACATAAGCTTAAAGGATGATAAAATGTCCGCCAAATTTCTAGAGATACTGCATATACTGCTCAAAGACCGTACCACCAAAGCCAATATCTTTTGGGCAACCGATAACTATGCCGACTGAGGAGCAGGTTATCAATTCTCCGACCCTATCACTGTCGAGTCTATATCAGGAGAAAACAGCGCGGTTATTGTGCCTCGAGCTATGAAATCGCGCGAGCAACAACAGCAACGAAGCCGGGAGATGGCCGAGGTGTTCACTCCCTCGTGGATCTGCAACAAGCAGAACAATCTCGTTGACAACGCCTGGTTCGGGAGAGAAAACGTATTCAACACAGAAATAGACAATCCCGATGGCTCACATAGTTGGATTCCATCGGCTGGCAAGATTGAGTTTCCTGATGGCAAGACTTGGCGTGACTACGTGACAGAAAACCGCCTTGAGATAACCTGCGGGGAAGCACCGTACCTCGTAAGCCGTTATGACACCGTAAGTGGACTCCCTATACCCGTCGAAATGAGGATTGGTCTTCTCGACAGAAAACTTCGTGTGGTGAGCGAGAACACCGAAAAATCCGGAGAATGGCTCTCTGCCGCAAAAGCCGCCCTCCGCTCTACCTATGGATATGAATGGCAGGGAGACAACATAGTGCTTGCCCGTAAAAACTTGCTCCACACCGTCTGTGACTTTTATTATGCCAAATTTGGACGTGAACTTCCCACCCAATCCCTGGCAGGACTTGCATACATAATTTCATGGAACATCTGGCAGATGGACGGCTTGAAAGGCGTCGTCCCCAATTCTTGCAGCGAACGGCGCACAGTGGTTCAAGACCTTTTTGGAGAGACAGTCACTGTCAGTCAGTGTCAAGGATGCAAGGACGGCGACCTAAAGAAACACAATGGCAAGTATGCACTGATTGTGGACTGGCCCAACGATGTCTCCTCATCGCAGGTCAGGCATAAAGACCCAATACGATTTATTGACCTTATAAAGTAATCGGCTCATGGAATACTTCTCATCCCTAAAACCCAAGCTGATTTATGTGTTCCGCATCCCTGACGCGGCGCACAAGGATTGTCTCAAGATAGGCGAGGCCACCTTCGAGGATGGGGATATTACTCTTCCTCCCAACAGCAGTGCTCTTAACAAGGCAGCGAAGGCACGCATTGACCAGTACACCAAGACCGCCGGTATCGCCTACGACCTGCTTCACACCGAGATTGCTATCACTGTCCGTGGAGGTGCCGTTCTTGGCTTCAATGACAAGGAAGTGCATGACGTCCTTCTGAGGAGTGGCATCAAGCGTAAGGAATTCGAGCATGTCAACGGCACCAGCGAATGGTTCTGCTGTGACCTTGGGACTGCGAAGAAAGCCATCGCTGCCGTAAAGGAAGGTCGCAAGGCTCTCCATGCCTCCGACATAACCACCGGCCAGTCTCCTATCAAATTCCGACCCGAGCAACAGGAAGCAATCACCAAGACTATCAAACAGTTCAAAAAGGGAAACCAGATGCTCTGGAACGCCAAGATGCGTTTTGGGAAGACCCTTTCGGCTCTTGAAGTGGTAAGGCGGCGTGGTGATTTTCGCCGCGTCCTGATTCTCACTCACAGGCCAGTAGTTGACAAGGGATGGTATGAGGACTTTGGGAAGATCTTCTATGACACCCCCGACTTCCTGTATGGGTCAAAGACCAACGGCGAGACCTTCCAATCTTTGGAAATTCGGGCAAGACATGGTAAAAACCGATATGTTTACTTTGCCTCCATGCAGGACCTGCGTGGCTCCGAACTCGTGGGAGGAAACTTTGACAAGAACAACGATATTTTCTCAACTCCGTGGGATCTCATCATTGTTGATGAAGCCCATGAGGGTACGCAGACTGAACTCGGCAAGGCGGTAATGGCTGAGCTCACGAAGAAAGACACCAAAGTCCTCCGCCTCAGCGGCACACCCTTCAACCTGCTCGACGACTTCAAGGAAGACGAGATATATACATGGGACTATGTGATGGAGCAGAGGGCCAAGGCGCAGTGGGATGAGCTGCACCCCGGTGACCACAACCCATACGCCGGGCTTCCACGTCTCAATATATACACCTATGACCTCGGGCGGCTGATGAATGAATATGCCGACGAGGACATCGCTTTCAACTTCCGCGAATTCTTCCGTACCAAGGAGGACGGTACATTCGTACATACACGCCATGTAGAAAACTTTCTCAATCTGCTTACCAAGACTGACGAGGAAAGCATGTACCCCTTTGCCAACAAGCGCTATCGAGACATCTTCCGGCACACACTTTGGATGGTGCCCGGAGTCAAGTCCGCAAAGGCTCTCTCGGCCATGCTCAGGAATCATCCCGTATTCGGGATGTTTGAGATTGTCAACGTTGCTGGCGACGGTGACGAAGAAGAGGCCAACGAAGAGGCGCTCCGCAAGGTTGAGAAGGCCATCGGCAAGGACCCCGACCAGACGCGCACCATCACCCTCTCATGCGGTAGGCTCACAACCGGTGTCAGCGTCAAGCCGTGGACAGGCGTGTTTATGCTCTCCGGAAGTTTCAACACGGCCGCCTCGGCCTATATGCAGACCATCTTCCGTGTGCAGACACCGGCCACCATCAACGGGCGCGTCAAGGAAGACTGCTACGTGTTTGACTTTGCTCCCGACCGCACGCTCAAGGTATTGGCAGAGACCGCCAAGATATCGCGCAAGGCCGGAAAGCAGGGTGAGTCAGACCGCCGTCAGCTTGGGGAGTTTCTCAACTTCTGCCCGATCATATCCATTGAGGGAAGCAAGATGCAGCAGCTCAATACAGAGCATATGCTTCAGCAGCTCAAGCGTGTTTATGTGGAGCGTGTTGTTCAGAATGGATTTGAGGATGGCTATCTCTACAACGACGAGTTAATGAAACTCAGCGAGGTTGATATCTCCAAGTTTGACAAACTAAAGGGTATCATTGGCCAGACCAAGGCTATGGGTAAGACCAATGACATCAATATCAACGACCAGGGATTGACGAATGAGGAATATGCTGAAAAGGAAAAACTCGAAAAGAAGAAAAAGCGTGAACTTACCGAGAAGGAAAAGGCACGTCTTGCTGAATTAAAGGCGAAAAAAGACGGGAGAGACAAGGCCATATCTATTCTGCGTGGTATTTCGATTCGTATGCCCTTGTTGATCTATGGCGCAAAAATAACGGATGAGGACAAGGAACTGACGATTGAAAACTTTACAGAACTTGTCGATGACCTTTCATGGGAGGAATTCATGCCACCAAAGGTCAGCAAGGAACTCTTCAAGGATTTTATACAGTACTATGACCCCGACATCTTCACGGCAGCCGCCAAGCGCATCCGCCAGATGGCTCGGGCTGCAGACAATCTTTCCATCGAAGAGAGGATTGAGAGAATTGCGGCCATCTTCAGTACATTCCGCAATCCAGACAAGGAGACAGTCCTCACACCATGGAGGGTTGTCAATATGCACATGAGCGATACGCTCGGTGGCTACACATTCTTCAACGAGGGATTCTCGGAAATACTCGAGGATCCACGCTTTGTCGACCGAGGCGAAGTGACAGCCGATGTGTTCACACCTGATAGACACCTGCTGGAAATCAACTCCAAGTCGGGTCTATATCCGCTTTATCTCGCTTACAACATTTACCGTTCGCGGCTTCGTGAGCTGACGACTTCACCCGAGACGCTCCAGGAACATCAGCGGATATGGGATGCGGCGGTGTCGGAAAACATCTTTGTCATCTGCAAGACACCTATGTCGAAAGCCATTACACGACGGACACTGCTTGGCTTCCGCAAAGGAAAGACCAATATGTGGGCACCGGAAGATCTAATCAACAAAATTAAAAACCAACCCGACCTCTTTATTAAGAAAGTAAGGGACTTAGTAGGAAAGAACGTGAAAATAAACGCTATAGTAGGAAATCCACCGTATCAGGTGATGGATGGAGGTGCACAAGCAAGTTCATTGCCCGTGTATAACTTTATAGTTTCAAGCTCCAAACGACTTAACCCCTCCTATATTACTTTAATAATTCCTGCTCGTTGGTATGCAGGAGGTCGAGGGCTGGATGATTTCAGAAATGAAATGCTCTCCGATAAGACAATTCAGATTTTGCATGACTATCCAAAAGCATCCGACCTTTTCTCGAATGTCGAAATAAAAGGAGGTCTTTGCTATTTCTTAATGAACTCAAAGTATGACAATTCTTCCGAATTAGTGCGAATAACAACTCATTCATCTGAAGGGGGAATTTATACTTCATTGCGAAGTTTACAAACTGATAATTCTTCTATCTTCGTAAGGGATGGACGAAGCATATCTATTCTTGAAAAAGTTTCTTGCCCTCAAGAACACTCCTTTGAAGGGTGGATTTCTCCTCTTAGACCATTTGGTCTTCGGGGATATTTCATTAATGATCCAAACTTTAAATCTTCGGAAGGTGGATTAGATAAACCGATCAGATGTGTAGCTAAAGGATTGAAATACGGTTTTGTTGAGAGAAAATTAATCTCACAACACTCAGAATGGATTGATAATTATAAAGTCATTATGCCACGTGCTAATAACATTGGCACAGAGGCTAATGATGATAACCTGAATGTCTTTACTGCAACTCCAGGTACTATATGTACTGAGTCATATCTTTGCATTGGGGCAAATCAGCAGCTAACCAAAGAGGTATGCGATAATATGTGCAGATACTTGAAAACTCGTTTTGCTCGTTATATGCACAGCGTGGCAAAATCGAGTCAAGATGCCACTGCCAAGACATTCCGTTTTGTACCCTTGCAGGACTTCACGCATGGAAGCGACGTAGATTGGAGCAAACCGGTAGGGGATATTGACAAGCAGCTATATAGGAAGTATCGGCTCTCTGACACCGAGATATCCTTCATCGAATCCATGATTAAACCCATGTGAAAAAGCAATGTAAAATCGTGACTTATATTTTATGATGGGTAAAACTATTTAAGGCCATGCATTACAAAAGTTTGGCCACGCTTCTTGTATCGGTGGCCTTAAATCAACCACCTAAGTAATTCTGTATAAAAATTGTTAAAATTCTTATTTAGTTTTGAATCTGAGATTTTTTTTTGTAATTTTGTAAGCGAAATAGTGCCAGCATCTGCACAAGCAGCAGACTTGCACTCAAAAAAGGAAGACTGGGAACGTTTTGATGGCGTTCCCTTTTTTAATAACATTATGGAAATCAAGACAGCAACTACCATAGAAGAACAGATTGCCAAACTCAAGCAGAGGGGAATGACAATTGCAGATGTAAATAAAGCTAAAGAAATTTTATATGATATTGGTTACTACCGATTAGGTTTTTATTGGTTTCCATTTGAAATAGGATACCCCAATAAAAATAAGCGTACTCATAGGTTTAAAGAGGGGGCGGCTTTTGAGGATGCCGTAGCCTTATACTACTTCGACAATGACTTGAGAAACATTTTAGTTCCGTATCTGCACCGAATCGAAATATGTTTTCGAACTGCGATTATATATGAAGTCTCAAATCATTATAGGAAGCGTCCTACTTGGTTCGTTGATTCAAAAGTCGTAAACGACTCCTTCATTACAGATTTCCCAAAATTATATAAAGATGTGAGGAAAAACGAAGCTATTAAACACCATCATAAAAAGCACCCGAATGATATTTACGCTCCTGCGTGGAAGACTTTGGAATATATGACTTTTGGAAGTATGCTATTTCTTTTTCAAAATATTAAGAATAAGGAAGTGAAACAAAAAATTTCTGAGCGATTTGGGATTTACAATCTGGAAGCTTTTGAAAATCAAATGAAGACTTTAAGAATAATTAGAAACTTATGTGCTCATGGCCATAATCTATATGATGTTCATTTCCCGCAGTCCATTAAAACTGGTGGGATTAAAGGTCTTGATAACAAGCAACGCAGTAACATTTCAGGTGGGCTTATAGTTATACATCATTTGTTAAGGAGTATATCTGAACATAGGAGTGATGATTATTGCAATAGAATCCAACAATTACTATCTCATCCACAGTTTGAGTCTATAAGTGGGATAATAGAACATATCACCTTAACTCCAGGAAAAAAGTTAAAATGCGATATGTAAAGGCTGCTTATAGGTTCATACATCGTTGGGATAATGTCTATCCTTTGGTATTTATAAGTTGGCTGCAATGTTATAGCCGGAAGGGGAGGGAGGAGCTTCGATTTTTACGAGCAGCAAGCGTCTTGGCGGGGGACAAACCGTGCTAAATTATGTCGAAAACAAGGAAATTGCTATCCCCGAGATTCAACGTCCTTTTGTATGGGATGCCTCAAAAGTGCGCGATCTTATTGATAGTCTCTATCATGGCTATCCAATCGGATATATAGTCACATGGCAAAACCCGGATGTGAAATTAAAGGATGGTTCTACCTCTATGGGTAAGAAGATCTTGATTGATGGACAGCAGAGGGTCACAGCACTTACTGCTGCCATTTTGGGACATACCGTTAAGAATTCAGATTACGAAGATATTCGTATAAAGATTGCTTTTAATCCAAAACAAAAGAAGTTTGAAGTTAGTAATCCTGCTATTGAAAAAGACATCACTTGGATTCCAGACATCGCACCTTTTTTGAGTGGAGAACAAAAGCAAAGTGCTTTACGCAAAACCTACTGTGCTTTAAATCCCGAAATGGATGATGACGAGTTTGATGAAATTCTTGAAAGTCTAAAAGACATAAAAAAGAAAGAAGTGGGAGTGATTCAATTAGCTGGCAACCTCGATATTGATGCAGTTACAGAAATTTTCATCCGTATCAACAGTCAGGGTGTGCCTCTAAGTCAGGCAGATTTTGTAATGTCAAAAATTGCTGCCAATGATTCTTATGGTGGAAATCTTCTTAGAAAATGTATTGACCATTTTACCTTCAGAATGCGGCCTCAGTACAGTGTTGAGGCGGATGGACATGGTTGAATCCCTACGGCTTCCGCCTCGGCACTATGAGTCGGGAAAATATATACTTATGATCATGATAACGAAATTTATAGCTGCTCTATCTACATATTATAATGCTGAAAATGATCTTTCAAATATAACGTGTATTCTTTGTGAGGTTAATGAGGACTTTAAATCTAAGTTCTTAAAATTCTTTTTTCCTGATATTGATGTTACAAAGGTTGTGTCGATAGAAAGAGAAGTTTCTGATTGCAATAACCTGGGGTGTAGGGTTGATTTGCATATAACTATGGAAAAAGACACTGTACCATACATTATAGAGGTGAAGATTAATGATAAGAATCATCATTTTGGACAGTATGATTCTGGATATGGCGTATCGCAAGATAGATTTGGGTATATTACCAATTATAATTGTATTGAAGGAAAACGATTGGGATATGATGTAAAAACATGGGAGGAATTATATAGATATCTTAGCACTTTCACTGATACCGATGAGCTAATATTGGGGTATCTTGACTACGTAAAAACTACTTGTAACATTTTATTTTATAAACATCCTATGGATATTACTGGTCTTTCTGCGATTCCTTGCTTTATTGATTCTGCGACTAAGATTATAGAAGAAGAACGAGGTTGGGTAAACACTACCAATTCCCGATTGTATATAGATCGTGGAGGTGTAAATAAGAGTTTCTTCTTCAAATTCAAAGGGCAAAAAGAAAGACGGGATGGGTATGGGCTAATTGGATTGTGGTTTCAAGAAGATCCATGCATCACTATTTGTATTAATTCCAGAGATTGGCTGTCTAATCGAATCATGGATAGAGAAGATACCATAATGGAGGGAGCACTTTATTGCAATCCTCCCTATTGGGATAATTACTGGAGGAAAGATGATGTATTCATTGATATGAAAGAAGAAATGATCGATAAATTTGTTCAGGCAAAGACTTATGAAGAACACATGACTATATTAAATTCTTTTTTTGAAGAAGCAATGGAAAGGATATCAACATGTTTTAGTATTAAGTGAAACATGTGTTCCAGTTGCAGACATAGACGGAGCAATAAAGGCTATCAATCGATACAGCCCCATAGCAAAGGTAGTAAGCGGCTGCATAAGCGGACAGCTATGCAGTGTTGGGAGGGTATTGGGACGCGCGGTGGGCGTACGAACCGTACATCCCTACCACAGAGTCATTGTTTTTAGTTACCTTGGGACGGCTCGAGGCGGTTGCAAACCGCCTTCCCATTGACTATGCAATTTCATAAGCCGGCTGGGAAGCCGGCCTTCCATGCCATGCTTCGGTGGGGGGATGGAAAAGCCTGTATCGAGGGGTTCGATACAGGCTTTGATTATTTTCTATTAGGGGGGTTAGTGCTTGGCGAATGAGCAGTAGTAGGGGAGCTGGCCGAGATAGAGGGTTACGGTGAATGTACCGCTTTCGGATGCTATGACGTTGCCTCCCCATGGGGTGAGCTCGTCGATTGAGCCGCCGAGTCCGGCAGTCCAGGCATGGTTCATTCTGAATTTGAACTTGTCGCCTTCCTTAAGTGTCACTACGCCAGTCCAGACATTCATATCATCAGATGGAGTGAGGTCGATATCAGTGCTCCAACCGCTTCCTTCAAATGATCCGATAATCGACATCTGGTTGCAATACTCAACGCTCCAGACGAGTGTGCTTAGATTGACGTCCATCCAATAGAGACCTACTGGAGAGTTGGCTGGGAGAAAGACATTTCCGCCGCCTGGGGCAATATTAGCAGAGATGGGGCCTTCATGACCTTCCCATGAAGCGGCATTAACGCCGAGGTTTCCGTCTGTGCCATAGCTGATAGGTGACCATCCTTCTTGAGCAGTGAGCTTGAATCGGGTATCGAGGCGAGTGAATCCTTTGTACTTCTCAAAATCTGTAGTGGCAAGAGCCTTGGTGAACGACCATCCGTTGGCATTGCCGGAAGTATAGAGATACTCTATGGCCTGTCCCCATTCGTAGGTCATCTCTTCCATATTTACAATAAGGCGATAAGGTCCGGTTGCGTCGATATCTCCTTTGGGTCCATTGGCGAGAAGTTGACCTTTCATTGGTTCGGAAGCCTCAGTTACGCCGATAGTACCTGTGCCCAGGGTATTTGTGAGATAAACAGATTCAGGAACGATAAGCCATTGGGACTTGCCGGAGAGCTGCACGTTGGCCGTGAAGGTCGGGTCGTCATAGACGTTGGTTGTAGAGTGTCCGAAAGGCACCGCAGAGGCAAGATCCCAGGAGTTGAAGTCACCCACGAGATAATACTTATCTTCAATGGTATAAGACTTCACGGGGGTAACGACCACTGCTGCAGGAGCAAAGAAGACATCCGGGCCTCCGAGACGCACGGTGGCATCCTTAGTTCCATCTACACCCCAAAGGGCGGTACGGATGAACATCGGAAGCGCAGCAGGAGACTTTGTAATTTCCTGGCGGATATAATTCTGCCATACGTAAGGGTCGACTCTGATCTCATTCTCAGCCACTGTGGCATAGAGTTCCTTATAAGTAGAAAAGTCTTCAGAAGGAGATACTTGCACGATGGCTTGAAGATCGTATCCCTCGGGCCACTTCTCGTTTTGCTCTATAGCGGCCACTGGGATGAGCTGCCCATCGGTGTAAGCATTGAGGTTGACCCCACTTTCGAGAGAGGCGTCGGGAGCGACTTTGAGGCCTTCCACCTCGTATATTTCGGGCTGCGGGTTGACTTGGCTAACCCCCCAGGGCCCATCATTTTTTTCATCGCAGGCAGTCAAAGCGAGCGAAAGGGCCACAGCACCGTAAATTAATATCTTTTTCATTTACTCAAATCAATCTTGATGGTTTGTAATTAAAGGTCTTTTGCGCCTTCATAGATGGTAGCGGTGTACTTGCCTTCTACAGCGATGTTGACCACCATTGTCATAATTCCACCTGGCCAATCCGGGAAGCAAATTGAGCCCTTGCCGGCAACAAGGCTGCAATTGTACTCTCCGCTTGTAAAGGAGACATCGGTAGCCTTATCTTCAGCCTTCAAGCCCCAAGTGTTTGTAGACCAACCACCAGTAGCAGGGAGCGGGCCCGTATAGAATCGGAAGGTAGCTTTTCCAGCAGCCACTTCAAACTGTGCAGTGTATATTCCGGAACCTTCCTCAGTCTCATAGAGGCGATAATCCTTGTAGTATTCTGCGTTTTCAGCTATAGGCTCCTTCCAACCGG
>CAZIAX010000070.1:0-11057 GCA_964537745.1 uncultured Sangeribacter sp. | reverse complement strand
CTTATTCGATGTAGTCGATTTTTACTACTATTACTCGGATGTCTTGGTCTTCGGTGTCGTTGTTTATTTTGGCGATGTGCCAGTCTTCGGGGAAGAAGAGGAAGAATTTGTCGGGTGTTGAATCGTAGAATTTGGCTTTGGAGACGTCGTAGTCGTAGTGGAGTACGTCGGGCTTATAATCGCAGTTGGGAGTGGAGGTTTCGTGGTCGATGATGCCGAAACGTTCTGTGCCCTTGACTGCGTATTGGAAGTCGATTTTCTTGCGGTGACTTTCTGACTGGCGTTTTTCGAGAGGACCGTTCTTGCTGTCTTCCACGCTGACTACAAGTGATGTGCCTTCGATGGGATGTTTACCACCGGGAATCTGGAGGAGGTCATTGTTTGCGAGCCAAGCAAACATGGCATCCCATTGCTCCTTATTTTTTGAATACTGCTCGTAGAAGTCTATGGCATTGACTGTTTCGTGGGGTTGGGCTTTTTCAAAACCGTTGCGCCATGCGCCAGATTGCATCCATTCGGTTGACAGGGCTGCTTTGGCCTGGTCGTCGCATTGGCGGGTGTAGATGCCCTCGGCCAGCATGGAGATGGGGGCAGCTGCCAAGGCTAATGATAGAAATAAGGTCTTTAGTTTCATATGATTATGATTATGTTAAAATTAATCTAATTACTGTTTTGTGCTCACTGGGTTCGCACCACGATCTTTTTCTTTGGAGGAAGTTAGGGGGTGTCGGCTCGGCGGAGGCGAGGACGCCTCCATTCCATGGCTACGCAGTAGGAGCCGGCTGGGAAGCCGGCGTTCCATGCCAAAGGCGGAGCTCCATGGGGTTAGCGGTGGAGGAGTTTGGTGGTGGCGATCGGGAGGGCGTCTTTTTCGGCGCGGAGGATGTAGGCACCGGAGGGAACGTCGGGATAGAGCTTCATTGTGTCGCCAGCCATCGCGCTGAAGGTATTGGATAATACACATTTTCCATCCATCGAGTATAGCGACAACCTGATATTTCCTGATTCGTAAACACGTACTGCTATTTCTGTATCGAAAATCTTAGGATACACTTCCAACCGGCTTTCGGCATCAACCGTCTGGACCTCATCAACTTCGTGAAGCACCATCATAAATTTATCCACGGCCGCTCCATATTCATTATCCACCGACAGAGTGACACGATATCGCTCCCACTGCTCTGACAGCTGAGGATATGCTAACTTTATATATCCGGACCTATCAGAGTCTTCTCTCTCCAAAACTCTTGCTCCAGGAGTATTCCAAGTTACAGTTGGGTTCAGCTTGAATGCACTCCCCGATGTGAAGGGGCATCCGGTGCAATACTCAGGTTTTCTCCATTCCAGAGTGCCCTGTCCTTCCACTTCCGTATCCTTATAACCATGGATTCCCGCCTTAAACGAACCAGAAGCATTGTTTTCGAAAAGTGCTTCATCATCTGGTTGATCTTCAAAATCGAAGAATCCGACCAGCCCCTCGGGAAGAGCATCCACTTTCACATCAGAGGCTGCCATCGCTACATCTTCATCATTCAAAGCTTTGTTCCAAACCATAAAATTGTCGACATTGCCTCTTACAGAGCCAGACTTATGCAGATAACCTCCCAAGGCCACTACATTATCCTCTTTCCAGGCTCCTACTGGGCCTGAAAAACCGACATCACCATCCTGCACCTTATCACCAAGCGACCAGGAAGTTATATTCTGACGCTCGCCATTGACAAAGAGAGCCGGTAACACTCCACCCTTTTCGTCAAACTCAAAAGAATAGGCCATGTGATACCACGCTCCAGGATAGAGTTTCATATCATCGAAGCGATATGAAGCATCCTTACCGGATGCCATACGGATTGTGAAGGCATCGCTGCGGCCATCCTCAGTCAGCGTGTGCCACATCCATCCCCAGTTGTTGGCAGCCCAAGGATCACCCTTGTGGCGGATATTAAGAGCATGCACCGACTTATCACTGAAACTCTCCGGCTTGAACCAGAAACTTACAGCAAAGGAATTAGTTGGATCCAATTCCGTATCCTTGAATCGGAAACCAAAACCATTATCGCCTACACGGACACCTCTCGACATCTGTGCGCTGCCAGGATCGATGCTGTACTCAATCTTTGGCTCAGTGGTCTGTAAATGATACTCCGTCAGATAGTCGGCGCCATCAATATCGAGCCGATTACTTCCAGGCACATCAACAGATATGATATGCGGTATATCACCAACGGCCTCACCAGTAATCTGCACGAAACCTTTCAATAAGCGTGTAGTTTCCACACGCCCGGACTCTCCAGTTTCGTAGCCCTGCACTGAGAGGTCATACGTTCCAGCATAAGGTAGTCCATCATAGACTACCAATGACTTTGTTGCCTCTGACTTAGCCACCACCTTTCCATCAGAATCTGAAAGAGTCCAGTCGGCATCCTCATGAGCGGGATCGCTGTAATAAATTGCAAATGTATCGCCAGTCTTTATAAGACTCTTATTGATCTCTATATCATCTGAAACCATGTAGGCATCATCAATGCTGTGCCATTCGCCCCAACTTATCTCGCTTTCAGTCTTATGGTCAAGAGCCAACGCGCTTACACCAAAGCGCACCTCACCGCCAAAACGCATATCGACAGGAGCTGAAAACATCAGCCCGGCCCAAGAAGTAGTGACACCCATAAACACAGGCTGGCCATCTTTCTGCTGCGCATAAAGCTTGAAGAGAGAAGTATTCACATCAGAATTATAGCAAACGTCATTGCCTTTGCCATTGGGCATATTGAAGATAATCTTGCCATCGACTCCATCATGACGGGCACCGAGAAGATTTGTAGACTCAACAACGGGGGCGTCAATAGCAGGCATCATCGCTTCCGGACGCTTTATTGAGAATTCTCCGAAACGCAAATCAAGATCAGAAGCATTTTGAAAATGGAGCGCTATCATCGCTACCTCTCCCCCCTCCTGCACTTCGAAATCCTCGCCGACCACAAATTTCTTCTCAGTCCATACTCCAAAAAGTGTTGAGCAATCCGAATCCATCACCTTCATCGCACCCTCAGCTACCGGCCGAGACTCATCGCCTTTCAATGACATGGCTATATAGGCATCCGAAGAGCCATTGAGGAGTTTGTAGCGGAATGTGATCTCATCACCATCCTTCAGTGGGAACTCAGTCTTGAAAAGATGGAGGTATTCATCTGAGGCGCAGCCCGACACACGTATGGTGGAGCCACCATTCCAGGCATCGTCCCAAACAAACTCAGCCTGCAATCCATCTGCAGGGATATCAGAAGCCTCACGACCAAGAAAACTTCCGGCAAACCACCACATCCATGTAGGGAGATAATCTTGGGCCGCGATGTTGTACCATTCTGAATTGTGGCAGCGACTGCCATGCCAGTTGAAGAAACGACCGTTGCCAAGATTGAAATAAGTGATGAAGGGTTCGTCGTCAAGATTCCATTTCAGGGCAGAGCGTGCCGACATCATCTTCGACATCCCCATGAAGTCATCCTTAGCCGCTGAATAGACAAGAGAGTTGGTGGTCGGCAACGACGCTATGGGATTATGCGAGCCGTTAGTAAACCAATTCATCAAGCGATTGAGATACGTACGCTGACGTTTCAATGGGGAAGAACCCTGCTCGGCGCGGCTTTCGAAAAACATATTTTCGGAATGAGCACCCCAAAGGCCAATTGAGAGTGGATACTGCTCAAGCAGAGTCCATATCTCCTTACTCGAGTTGTGAGGCTCGCGCCCCTGCATATTGATGCCGCAATAAATATCGAGAGGAGTACGACCGTATTCATGTGCATTCTCTACAGTCTTATCAAGGATGCTTTTATAGTTCCAATTATAGTTGAGGAAGAGAGATGAGCGAATATTTTCGCCATATCCCCAAAGGTCGGCATTATGAGATGCAAGGCCACGGTCGAAAGTGATTTTGCCCGATTTGTTGGTGCCGTCATACCAAATGATGTCGGCAAGCGGATTTCCCTTCTCTTTCATCAACCGCAGTGTATTCTCATGAATATCCATGAGGCGAGACACTATAGTAGAGGAAGAGGAAAATTCCGAGTTATATCCTATACCATCCACCCCATAATAGAGAAGATAGTCGGAAAGTTTTTCAGCCCCTGCCTCTGAGAGAGCTGTCAGGGCATTGCTCCATTCCCTTGAGATAGTGCCGTAAGGAATTGATGCGAGGGCACTGACGGGGACACCATTTTTGTGGGCCACATCAAGAAAGCCGGCCGGCACGCGAACGAGCGATGTCGACCAGTTGCCATAGTGAGTGACATAGCTCCACATCGGGAAGACCTCGCTATCAAAGATACCATCGGGGAGGGCATTATTCTCCTGGTTGTTTGCGGGCACCCAGAAAATGAGTTTCTTGTCATTGTCTTCATTCAGTTCAGGATTTACTTGAGTGGCCTGATTGCGGAAGCGTTCGTGAGGACGGACGCGGGAGATGAAGAAATTATCGTCGTCGCTCCATTTCTGGCCTTTTGCCCAGAGCTTGAGAGCTTCGGGGAAAGCGATGCCTGAGACTCCTTTGTCGATATAGCCAGGTTGGAGCTGCTGAGCTGAGAGGCTTAGCGGCAACGAGGCAAGGCAGATATATAGGAAGTTGGAATATTTCATTGTTTTATTTAAGTTTCGCGAGCTTAACTTAAGGGTTATGGGGTTATGGGGTTATGAGGTTATGGGGTTTATTAGTTAATGGTAATAAACGATACAAAGATAAGGTATTTTTTTTTATTTTGCAAAAAAATCACGCTGGGGGCGCTGGGGATTGAAGCCGGGACTCCATAACATTTTTTTGGAGGGGGAATAAACCTTTTTGGGGAACGGGAGTCTTAAGAGATGAGTGTGGGAAACACACTCAATTTTTTTGCATTCCTCAACATTCTCACTTCCCATTATGAACAAGCGTATTGTCACTCTCCTTTCTATCTCCTGCCTCGCAGTGGCGACACTGATAGCCGCTACTGTCAAAGGAAAGATTGTGGACTCCCAAGGAGAACCCCTCATCGGAGCCACCGCTACCCTATTAGTCCTCCCCGACTCCACAATCGTGACCGGATCTATGACAGATGCCGATGGAGGCTACATATTCAAAAACATCAAGCCACTGCGCTATGCTCTCAAGGCATCCATGACCGGCATGGACACAGAGACAACAGACTTCACCGTCACTGACTCTATACCGGAAATTGAATTGCCCACCATCAAGCTCTATGATGAGTCTACCGTGCTTAAAGAGCTCGTGGTAAAAGGAGTGAAAGCAGCAGTCGTAGCCAAGGAAGACACAATTGAATATAATGCAGACTCCTTCCACACCACAGACAATGCCGTGGTGGAAGATCTTCTCAAGAAAATGCCAGGCATGGAAGTGGGCAGCGACGGAAGCATAACAGCTAACGGCAAGACGGTATCCAAAATTCTCGTCAACGGCAAGGAATTTTTTGGTGATGACCCCCAGATGGCAACCAAGAACTTCTCAGCCAAGGCAGTCTCAAAAGTGCAGGTCGTAGACCGCAAAAGTGAGCAGGCACGACTCACCGGAGTCGACGACGGCGAGGACGAAACAGTCATCAACCTTACTATAAAGAAAGGAATGGAGGAAAGCTGGTTTGGCAATGTCAAACTCGGTTATGGCACCGACGAACGCTACTCCGGCAGCTTTAATATAACCCGCATGGCCGATGGCAACCGCGTGACAATCATGGGACGCGCCAACAACGTCAACGAACGTGGCGGAGGCGACATGGGACGCGGCAACTTCAGCATGAACGGAGGCAACGGGGGTATCCTTACCTCCCAGATGCTTGGCCTCAACTTTGCAGTAGGAGATGAAGAAAAATTTGCTATCGGAGGAGACTTCCGTTACTCGCATGGCGACAGAGACTCCGAGAACAGTAGCGAGACAATGAACCTCCTCCCCGACTCTGTCAGCTACCAGAACTCCAAATCCAAATCGCGCGACGAGAACCACGATGTATCAGCAAACTTGCGCCTTCGCTGGAAACCGAACGAGAACAACACCTTCGACTTCCGCCCCAGCTTCTCCTACAGCAACCGATACACCACCTCCACATCTGAGACCAACCTCTACGCCGGCGATGCCGACCGCACACACGTAAACCGCCAGACCAACGACCGCGTCAACCACGGCAACAACTGGTCGACCAAAGGAGACCTCACATACGTATATCGTTTTCCACAGAAGAAAGGACGCTCCTTCAGCGTGCGCGGAGAATATTCCTTCTCCAAAAACAAGCAATACGGAACCTCCTTCTCTGAGATCTACCGTTACTTGCTCGATGAAAACAATCAGGATGAAGACCTCTTCCGCTTCACCGACAACAAGACCTGGAACAACAATATCAGCGCACGCGTGACATGGACAGAGCCAATCGGCCGCGAAGGGAATTTCCTTGAAATAGCCTACCGCATCAACTCCCGCCGCAACAACGCCGACAAATACGTCTACAATCTTCCGATGGATCTCATGGAGGGAACATCAGGCGACTATATAATGCCGGATTTCGGTTATCTGCCAGACCCGACTATACTTCCTGACTCCACCCTCTCCAACAGTTTCCGCAACGACTTCCTGACGCAGAGCATCCGCCTCGGCTATGTGCGCACCACTAAGGAGATGAACCTTAACGTGGGCATCGAGCTCGTGCCATCAAGCAGCAAGAGCATCGACCTTATCAACTCCAAGCGCAACATACCACGCCGCAACGTAATCAACTTCGCACCATTCGTGAGGTTCCGGTATAAATTCAGCAAAACGCGCTCGATGATGCTCCGCTACAACGCGCGCACCTCAGAGCCATCGATGACACAGTTGCAACCTGTAGCCGATGTATCCAACCCGATGAACATCAAGGTAGGTAATCCCAACTTGAAGCCGACCTTCACCCAGCGCTTCATGGCCAACTATAATGACTTCGACATGGAGTCACAGCGCTCTCTTGCAGCCTTCATCAATGGGTCGTATACCGTCAACAACATCATCAGCAAGACGACCACCGACCGCACTACCGGTGCACGAACTACCACATACACTAACTCCACAGGCGACTTCAACGTGATGGGTATGGGAATGTATAACCAGCCATTTCGCAACCGCAACTGGCGCCTTTACGCCAACCTGAATGCCAGCTACAGCAGCATGGCAAGTTATGTGAACGAGGAATATAACCGAAGTGGTGAACTCAATCTGCGTCCTCGTGCGGGCCTTACATTCTCAACCGAGGTAGTGCAAATTTCCGCCAACCCGACCTACTCCTGGAAATTAGCGACCAACACCCTTGCCAACCAAGCGAACCGCACCAACAGCAGCTATGGTTTTGACACAGACTTCACTCTGACTTTCCCCTTCGGGCTTCAGATGGGCACCGACCTGCATTACTCCAAGACAACGGGTCTATCTGCAGGCTACGACTCCCAGTCGTGGATATGGAATGCCAACATACAGTATACCATCCCCCACACCTATGGACTCAGCGTCTTTGCAGAGGCACACGACCTTCTTGCCGACACGAAGAATATCTCCCGCAGCGTATCTTCGGCGGCAATCGTCGACAACCGCTACAACAATCTCTCGCGCTACTTCATGTTTGGCCTGAGCTGGCAGTTTAACTCGCAGACCATGAAGAAGAAAAAGGGTGATGAAAACGCAGAAGGCGACATGCCGATGCCTGGCCCGGAGATGGGACCTGGCGGACGCGGGGAGCGGCCGATGGGACCACCTCCTGGGGGATTCGGGGGCGGAAGAAGACCTTTCTGAGAAATGATAAATTATTAATGATAAATTATAAATTGAGAATTGAGAATTGAGAATTGACTTAGAAAATCTGACTTAGATGAAGGGAAATACATTAATATATTCTTTTGTGGCGGTGGCCGGCCTTTTGGGGTCGGCTGCTGTTTCGGCGCAGGAAAAGCGGGGGCATGAGATAGAGCGCGATATGCCGCTTTTCCTTGACAGCCTGAAGACTGAGTTTACTTACCCCATGGCTTGGGGCAACAGTGAGATAACCGATTTCAACCTGTGGCGAGCTACTGCTAAGGATAAGCTCGCGGAGGAGATGCTTCTCCCCCCTCCTCGCGCCAACGATTACGACATGAAGATAATCGACTCGGAGAAGCGAGATGGCTACACGGCATATAAGATTGAGTTCAATCTAACAAAATACTCTCGCGTTCCGGCTTATCTGCTTATTCCGGATGGAGAGGGTCCACACCCAGGTATTGTCGCGCTCCATGACCATGGCGCACATTTCACAATTGGTAAGGAAAAGATGGTGCGCCCGTTTAATGTGGATCAGGCCATACTCGATGACAGCGACGCATGGGCCGACAATCTATATGAAGGGCAATACGTAGGGGACTATCTTGCGAAGAACGGATATGCTGTGCTCTCCACCGATGCCTTGGTATGGGGAGAGCGCGGATGCAAGGAAGGGAGCGACAATAATCACCTGACGAGCGTAGCCGGCAATATGCTGCTTCTTGGAAGGAACTTGGCGGCATGGATGACGTATGAGGATGCGTATGCCACGGAGTTTCTTGCGAGTCTGCCGGAGGTGGATGCAGAGCGGATTGGTTGCACGGGACTTTCGATGGGTGGATACCGGACGTTTATGCTTGCGGCCGTATCGCCGCTCATCAAGGCGAGTGTAGGAGTATGCTGGATGACTACACAGGACGCGATGATGGACTGGAAGTATGGTAGGCATGAGCGGGGCGGGTTTGCCAACAACTTAGGAGGAGTGTATGCACAGCTTGACTATCCGCATATTGCTTCGCTTGCTTGTCCGAATGCTATGATGCTTGTCAATGGGGAGACAGACAAGCTCTTTAAGCCGCATGCCGTAAGGCAATGCTATGAGACGATGCATAAGGTATGGGACAGCCAGGGAGTCGGCGACAAGCTTGAGACGCATCTGCTGCCACAGGGGCATGAGATGCCTAAGGGAGTGCAGAAGATGATGTTGGAATTTTTTGGGAAGCATCTTTAGTCTTGAGTCTTCAGTCTTCAGTCTTCAGATTGCGGACAAGCCGCTTTAGGCTTGAGTCTTCAGTGGGATGCGCGGTATTGTACTCACTGAGTTCGTACCACAATCAGGGCTTTTGGAATTGTCTGGCCATAGTTAGGGGGTGGTCGGGTGCAGGACGCGCCCGGAGGTCGCTCACTACTCTGGCTACGCGGTGGGGGCTTGGGGAAAAAAATAGGGAGGATCTCGGTGGAGATTCTCCCTAATTTTTGTGCTTTTATCTCATTACTGAGGCATGGGAACGCCGTACTGTTTGTTGTATTTGGCGTTGAATGATTCGTTGCTCATGCAGAGGAGCTGGATGAAGTTGATGAGGGTTCCAAAACCTAAGAGACCTGCTGTGAGTAGCCAAAGGATGCCGAGTCCCGGACGGTTAAGATAGAACCAGTGTACACCAAAACCTCCAAGGAAGAAGCAGAGGAGGACTGCTGTAGTCTTACTTTTCATACGTTTAAGAAAATTAGTTGGTTTGTTGTTATTATGTTGGTTGGGAAGAAATCAGAATAGGGGCATAAACGAAGGAGAATCCATATATTTACGCTTGAATTCCTCATCAGACATGCATAACATCATGATACCCTGGATGAGCGTCACTACTGACCAAAGTCCGCATGTGATGCAAGTAATGAGGATTGTCACGATTCCTCCTCCGGTCTTGCCCAGGATGAAATACTGAATGCCAAGTCCTCCAAGAAGCAGAGCGAAAATACCACACATCATCTTTTTATTGGAGATCTCCTCCTGAGCCGCAAAACCAGCGGCGGCTCCATCCGGAGTCTGACGAAGTTTGACCATCAGTTCAGGATAGGAATATAGGGGACGCCAATTGACGCCATCTGAGCTGACACTTGTATCTGGATTTACGTTGTAGGCCCAGAGTTGGTTTTCATTCATTGGACCGACAGACTGGCCATTTATGAATAGAAAGTATTGCATAAGTCAAAATATCTAAAGATTATCTCGCATTTATCATATCATTAATTTTTGCGAGCTACTTTTCTGCAAAGTTAGCAATAAATTCCCATTCTCCAAAATTTTTTCCCCAAAAAAAATTTAAAACTCAATCTTTATGCAGTGCGCACACTCCTACAAAAATACTTCGCATGCATGAATGGATGCGAAGAGGCTTCCGCCAAGGCATGCCTCCTAACTTTTCCTACCATTCACTTATGATAGATAAAGCGTGCCAATCCATAGATATACCGCCGGAACCCAGGACGATAATCAAGCAAACGGTCAAACCATCCAAGATGAGGATTGACCAGTTTCACGACATAACCTACATAAAACATCGCAAACAGCGTGCCGGGGCCCACAACTGTCCATGGCCAGCGACCAAAGAAACAGAAACCCGAGATAACAGCCAGCACCACAAGCGTAGTGTCTACCATTATCTTGACCATGGGGAATGGCTTGCCAGTGACTCTGGCTATCGCCACCTGAATCCCCTCGCCAGGCATCGTCACTGAGCCGCAGCGTATCTCCATGGCGACGGCACATCCCAGGACTGTGGCGCCACCCAGCTGGGCTATTATCTGGCTGTAAAGCGCTTCGTAGGTGGAGAAATAGGAAGTTATCCACATGTTGATATCCAAGAATGCACCGAATACGAAACCTACAAGCAGCTGGAATAGCTGCACGAGTTCAAATTTTTTTCGCAGTATAAGAATTTGTGCTGCCACGAGGATGACGTTCATGACATTGGTGTAGCCTCCAATGGTCCAACCCGGGGCGAGTCCGGCCTCACCCGCAAGGGTAAACGACATCGGGATAGAGGAGATGACACCGCTTCCAAGATTGGACCGAACGCAAAGTGCCACCCCAAAAGTCATCAAAAACATCGAAACTAACAGCAGCACATGCTGCCAACAAAAATGTAGGACCTGATACTTTTTTAATTCCATTAAAAAAAGGTTATAAGGTTATAAGGTTAAAAGGTTATAAGGTTATAAGGTTATAAGGTTATAAGGTTATAAGGTTATGAGGTTA
>CAZIAX010000069.1:0-11552 GCA_964537745.1 uncultured Sangeribacter sp. | reverse complement strand
TGGAGATTGTCAGCGGACGAATGAAAGAGGCTGAGGCTGAGCTAAAGCGAGTGGAGGAGTATAATAAATTGTTGGAGAAAACAAGCTTGATGGGTCAAAGGAAAATTGATGATATCCTGAAACGATATGACAAGGTTCTTTCTAAGTATAATCCGGAGGAGTACATGGAATTCAATGATAAGTTCGGTGAGCTTGTAAGGGAGCTTCCGAAGATCGTTGAAGATTATTGTGATGGTTCAATTCCCGATGGAGTGACGGAATCAGACCGAATTCAAATAAAACTGGATTTGCATAATTATTCTGCAGTCAAATTATCCGAATATCAGAAACCATGGATGAAAAAAATATTCCCGAGTCTTCAACAGAATTAATAAAAAATCTCTGCCGACGTGTGGAGGAGACATATGGAAAGGCTGTGCTGACACCTCTGCAGTTTGAGGCGTTGGCCGATGACATTTCCCACCGGATGGGGAAACGTCTCAGTGCGACTACACTCAAACGATTGTGGGGTTATCTCAATGAACCGATGACTCCACGCCAGTCAACTCTCGACATATTGGCGCGATATTGCGGATGGCATGATTATGCGGATTTTGCCAAGGGTGATAAGCCGGAGATCGAAAGTGGCTCGGTGGGAGCAAATGTGATAAGCGTTGTGAAGGATATGAAGCCCGGGGAGAGGGTGAAACTTATGTGGCAACCCTCGAGGGTATGCATCGTAGAGTATCTTGGCGACTTGAGATGGAGAGTCGTGGAGTCGGAGGGGACGCGGCTGACGGCAGGAGACACTTTCAATTGCGCATTGATAGTGGCCGGGGAGGCGCTATATCTTGACAATCTGGTGCATGGGGATGCCCGGCCGGGGGTCTACGTCTGCGGAAGGAAGTCTGGAGTCTCTTTTTTGCGGGATTAAAAAGAATTTAGAATTGAGAATTTAGAATTGAGAATTTAGAATTGAGAATTTAGAATTTAGAATTTAGAATGGGCTACGCAGTGTTTTTGGATAGGCGCTGATCTTACAGCACAGAAGTGACAGATGAAGAACAGAAGCTAAGACACATGGGCAACCAAATTTGAGAAGAAACATTAATTTCGATAATCTAATGATCATGAAGAGATATTTGTTGGGGTTGGTTGGGGCGATGATCTGGGGAGTTGGGATGGCTTATGTCAGGGTGGGGAATCTGGAGACGGAGAATCGTATTGACCCTTTCAATATTGAGGCTCGGCAGCCGCGATTGAGCTGGGTGATTACTTCGGATGAGAGAGATGTGATACAAAAATCCTATCATATTCTTGTGGCTTCTTCCCAGCAACTTCTTGACTCCGGCAAAGGAGATCTTTGGGACTCGGGGGTGGTTAAGTCGGACAATTCCATATGGGTGCCATATGAGGGCAAGCCTCTGAAGCCGGAGCAGCAGTGCTTTTGGAAAGTGAAGATTGAAACCTCCAAAGGGGATACGGAGTGGAGTGAGCCGGCCATGTGGGCCATGGGATTGATGGGTGAAGTGAATTGGGGTGGCCGATGGATTGGTTGGGACGCTCCTTTTGAATGGGACCGCGAGGACATGCACAGCCGAAAAAGCGCCCGATACCTCCGCCATGAGTTCAAGAGCTCAGATAAGAAAATAAAACGAGCTATTGCACACATATCAGGACTCGGACTCTATGATCTCTTCATCAACGGCGAAAAGGTAGGAGATGCAGTCCTCTCCCCTGCCCCGACAGATTACCGAAAGACAGTGCTCTACAACACCTATGATGTCACTGACATGGTCAAAGGGAACGCTGCGCAGAATGCTATAGGGGTGGCCTTGGGCAATGGCAGATACAGCACCATGCAGCAGAAGGGAAAGACCTACAAGATTCCCGATTTCGGTTATCCCGAACTGAGAATGAAACTGACCATCGAATATGAAGATGGATCAAAGCAGAGTATCACAACCAACGAGAAAGAGTGGAAACTCACTGGCAACGGTCCGATAAGGAGTAACAATGAATATGACGGCGAGATATATGATGCCAATCTTGAACTCGACGGGTGGACACTCCCTGGCTATGACGACTCTTCATGGATGATGGCCCAGCGGGTTCAAATACCTTATGGCACACTTCGTGCCAACACCTCTGAAAACATGAAGGTCATGGAGAGGATGAAACCGAAGTCGTTAAGGAAAATCGGAGACCGCTATATGGTAGATTTCGGACAAAACAGCGCAGGATGGATAAAGCTCAAAATAGATGGAACACAAGCCGGCAACACTGTCAGAATCAGATATGCCGAACGAATCACGGCAGACAGCCTACAACTTGACACAGAGAATCTGCGAAGCGCGCAAAGCACCGACACGTATATAGCCAACGGCAAGGAGAAAGTGCGTTGGTGGAGTCCGGAATTCTCATACCATGGTTTTCAGTATGCCGAAATAACGGGACTCGACAATCTAACGCCGGATGACATCGTCTATGAAGTGGTATATGACGACATGGCTCCTGCGGGGCAATTCACATCATCAAACAAGACACTCAACAATCTATGGCGCAACGCCCGGTGGGGCGTGACGAGCAACTACAAGGGGATGCCTCTTGACTGCCCACAGCGTGACGAACGTCAACCATGGACCGGCGACCACAACATGGGAAGTTGGGGAGAAAACTTCATGCTCGACAATGCAAACCTATATGCAAAATGGGCCGACGACATACGTGAGGCTCAAAGGGAAGACGGATGCATTCCCGACGTATGCCCAGCATTCTGGAATTACTATACTCCGGATATGACATGGTCGTCGACCTTCCCCGTAATCTGCGACATGCTATATGAGCAGACTGGAAATATCCAGCCTATCGAAAGGAATTATGAGGCCATGAAACGCTGGATGCGCTTCATCCGTGAGAATTATACCGACAAAAGGGGACTGATAAAGGCTGACAAATATGGTGACTGGTGTGTGCCACCGGAAAATCCAAAACTCATACACAGCGAGGACCCTGCACGCAAAACTGACGGGACACTGATTGCATCAGCCTACTTCTACAAAATCTCTCAGATGATGGCTAAGTTTGCCAGGTTGCGAGGGTTGGAAGATGAAGCGACAGCATGGGAAGCAGATGCCGAGAAAGTGAAGGAAGCCTTCAACAAGCATCTGCTGACCGCAAAGCCCGGGACGTCAAAAGCCAAGGCCCCACATATACTTTATCCTGACAGCATATTTTATGGGAACAATACAGTTACTGCCAATTTGCTTCCGCTTGCATTCGACATGGTGCCAGAAGAATATCGGCAGGCAGTGGCCGACAATCTCATACAGACAATCATCATCCCAAACAAGGGACACGTCAGTTGCGGAGTCATCGGCATGAACTGGCTGATGCGCGAACTCTCGAGGATGGGAAGAGGCGACGTGGCGATGCTCCTTGCCTCCAACACCACCTACCCCAGCTGGGGATATATGATCGACAAAGGTGCCACTACCATCTGGGAACTATGGAACGGAGACACGGCGAGCAAGAGGATGAACAGTTGCAACCATGTCATGATGCTTGGCGACGTGATCACCTGGATGTATCGCGACTTGGCTGGATTTAACCCCGGCAAGGCTGGATACAAGGAAATAATACTACGTCCGGACTTCTCGATTCCAGACCTTGACAGCATCGACGCGAGTTATATGACTCCATACGGACTTTTGGAGAGCAACTGGAATAAAGACTACCATCATCTGAATTGGGAGGTAGAGATTCCTTGCAACACAACTGCGCTTGTATATATTCCCACGACAGATAAAAAAGCCGTAAAGGCAGACGGAGCAAAATTCGTGAAAGTTGAAGGCAATTCATCAGTTTGGAGAGTTGGATCGGGGAAATATAGTTTTGAAGCAAAACTCGACCCTGCGGCCGGGGCGGACAGAAAAGGGATAGTTGAAGAGGAATTCCTTTTCATAGACCCTCCATTCAAGGAGTGCCATTCGGCAACCATAACGGAGCTTCCCAACGGCGACCTCGTCGCGGCATACTTTGCCGGAACAAAGGAGAAAAATCCTGATGTCTGCATCTTCGTCAGCCGAAAACCTAAGGGGAGTGACTCTTGGACGGAGCCGAATTTGGTAGCCGACGGCGTGTTTGACCTGAGCGACCCGCTTTGTGCGATAGCCGGTATGTCAGGCATCAACGAGGAGACAACTCCGGCAACAGCAGGGCCAATAGCCGATACTTTCAAAGGGAATGTGGAAAATGCAAGGAGGAAGGCTTGCTGGAATCCTGTGCTGTTCCAGATTCCAGGAAGTGATGAACTGCTGCTTTTCTACAAGATAGGAGAATCGGTAAGCGATTGGACCGGTTGGCTGACAAGGTCGAAAGATGGAGGAGTGACATGGAGTGAACGGGAACCATTACCAGAGGGTTTTCTGGGACCAATCAAGAATAAACCGGAGTATATCAACGGGCGCCTTATTTGCCCAAGCAGCCGGGAGAGACATGGATGGAGAGCTGTGGTAGAATACAGCGATGACAATGGCAAGACATGGAAGACTTCGGGACCTATACCATCAGAAATGATGTATACCACCAACGACACCACCAAGTTGCAGCCAATCAACTCTATCCAGCCGAGTATCCTCAAACTGAAAGATGGAAGGCTTCAGATACTTTGCCGCACACGCAACGCCAAACTTGCCACGAGCTTCAGCGACGACAACGGCGAGACATGGTCGACAATGACGCTGAGCGAAGTGCCCAACAATCAGTCGGGGACGGATGCAGTGACGCTCAAGGATGGAAGTCACGTGCTGATATACAATAACTTTGAGACGATACAAGGCACACCCAAAGGTCCGCGAACGCCATTGGACATAGCAATATCCGATGACGGGACACATTGGGAGCATATCATCACTCTTGAGGAGAGTCCGATAAGCCAATATTCATATCCGAGCATCGTCCAAGGAGCCGACGGGAGTCTGCATGCCGTCTATACTTGGCGCCGGCAACGAATCAAGTATGTGAAGCTGACAAACGTAAAAAAATGAGTCAATCTTTGGCAATATAGCTTGAAAACATTATATTTGCACCATCTAAAATTATAAATATGAAATTCAAATATATATTTCCGCTCGCCGCATTGGTGGCGCTGGCCTCTTGCGGCGGAGGCAACAAAAGTCAAGGACTGGCTGACGGGGCTACCGGCGATATGGAGACATATGAGTCGACAAGCGTCAACCCAATAGTCCAGGCCAAACCAGAGATTATGGTGATTCCCAGCGACCAGACATTAAAACAGTTTGGTTGCATCCGCCAGCGCAAGATAGACGGCAGGAAATATTCCGAACGAGACTACCGGAAATATCTCCTCAATGATGAGAATTTCAAACCTGTAGTGGCCGACATCCAGAACCGCTTCATCGCTGCCGACTATCCGCTCAACGACTTCGAGCAGACACTCAAAAGCATCGACAACCAGACAGCCTCCGACATCGCATCGGGGTTGGCTAAAGATTCTCGCACAAGACTCATCACGGCCGCTGCCCCCGACATTGTGCTTGAGCTAAACTATTCTATAGGTTCGGACTATACCAAAAGCGACCGCCAGGAAAAGGAAGCAAGCTATATTCTGAGTGCCATCGATGCCTACACCAACAAAGTTGTGGCCACAGTGCAAGCCGACGGACTGAAAGGAGAGAATGGAGTGGAGCTCTTATCCCATTCGCTCAATAAATCAATGCCCACCCTGATGGCTGATATCCAAAAATATTTCGACGACATCCTCACCCGAGGACGCGAAATCACAGTGCGTATCAACTTGGACGCCGACAGCAATCAGAAACTTACTGATGAGTCAATCGAGGGAGATACTTATGCTGATGAAATTATGGACTATGTCAAGACCAACACCGTCAAAGGAGCATACCGACTGCAGGGCAACACCTCTGACCAACTATCTTTTACCAACGTAAGGATAAAGGTCCTAAACGACGACGGCACACAATTCGGAGTCTACGACTGGACTCGCGACCTGCAAAAATATCTTAAGAAAAACCTTGGTCTGACGACAGAAAACCGTTCGCAGGGACTCGGAGACGTGGTGCTAACAATAAAAGGAATCTGATAATATGAAGACTTTTCACCTTATAGGGGTTTCTCTGCTTTCATGCGGAGTCTTGGCCGTCGGCTCTTCATGCGGCCCAAAGAAAGAGGATACTACTAAATTCTCCCCTACCCAAAAGGAGTCAACACTCTCAGACAGCGAGCGAGAAGCCGCCATAGCCGAAAAGAGAGCGTCTCTATCAGTAGACGGGGATTCTATCTTCTTGCTGCAGGGTGTGAAATTCAGTGTGCTTCCTCCTGCAATTGCCGAGGGAGTTGATGCAGCCGCCTCCGAACTCCTCGCCTCGAGACTTATCAGCATAGCTGCAATGAACGGAGTCGGAGGTCTTCCGATCAATCCCGTGCTCGGCCTTGTCACTCGCGTAGAGCGCACCGAAAGCTCTATGACCACCACCGCACCGCAGCAGACGGCAGTCAGCTATTCGCTGACATTCTATTGCGGCAATTTCATCTCAGATGAGATATATGCCTCTGCCACCACCTCGGTCTCCGGAGTAGGGGCTAATCTCGACGAGGCAACCCTCCAGGCATTCCGTGAGGTGAAGGATTCGCAGCAGATAAAGGAGATGTTCAAGACAGCCAGCGAGAAAGCACTCAAATGGTATGCCACAACATCAAATATCTCAATGGCCGTGGATCAAGCCATCGCGACGCGTGACTATGCCTTAGCCATGGGACTTCTCTCGAGCGTACCGGCTCAGTCGCCATCTCGCGCCTATGCCGAAAAGAAAAACACGGAGATAACCGCACTTTTCTTCGAGTCGAAGGCCGATGAACTCTACGGGCGCATGATGGCAGCCATTGCCGCTTCCGATGGGCACTACAATCCGGAGGCTGGGGCAATGTATGCGCTCATCCCACACAATTCGAAGATATGGGACAAGGCCGACAAGGCATTCATGGAATATTGCAAGACATTGGAATCTGACCGACGCGAGGCGATAGCGTCTGCCAAGGCTGAGAAAAACCGTCAAGACCAGACCGCATTGCTTCTCGAACTGGAAAGGCTCCAAGTGGAGAAAGCAAAAGCTCCCTACGAAATGCAGGCCACCCTATCAAAGGTGAATACAGACGCCCAGTTGGCTCTTGCACAGATCAACGCCGACAGCAGGGTTGCTGTAGCGGAGGCGCAGGCTATGGGAAGAAAGTATGCCAATACCGGTGGTTTCTTTGGATTGGGAAGATTATGGGACGGAGCTTTCGGGATTGCGAACCGAATAATGGATAAATTTGAACATAGAAATGATTAGACTCACTCTCATGAAGAAATATATGGCATGGGGGCTCTGCATTGCCCTGACTCTTGCCGCCACAGCCTGCGGAGGGAAAGCAAAAGCAAAAAAGAATGCAAGGAGCATATCCACGATGCAGACTGAGTATATAGATGCGTGCGCAGAAAAAGACTACGACAAGGCAAGAGGCATCGTGGAAAAGATGATACCTTTGTATGATGGCGACGACCCGGAAGTGGCAAAACACCTGAAGTATATCAATGAGAAGGAAATCTACAACTTACTGAGCAAGCCATCGAAAGACAACGACCTGAGGATTCTTTATCTCTACAATGTGCACGAGCCAACGGAACTTCCCGATATGGAAGACGTGGTGGAAGTGGCAGTATCGATGGGAAACGAGAATCTTGCGGAAAAGCTCATAAAGGCCGGTGTAGAACCTACGATGAAGATTGCCAAGGCGGCAGTCAACGAGGATATGGGGCAGCTTACCGAACTGATAATCGCCAAACATCCAGAGTTTATACTTGACCAAGAAGTAAGAAAATTTCTTAAAGACGACAAAGGGTCGGCATCATATGCGAAAATACTTTCGGAACTCTTTGCCTCTTCCGACAAGGAGATGAGAGAGAATATAATCAAAATAGGGCGCGCCGAGAAGCTGCCGGAAGTAACGGAATGGACGAAACTCCAGCAGGAAGAAATCAGGCAAGGACTCAATGAGCGATACAAGAAGATAATATCGACCAAACTCCCCATGCGTCCGGCACTTGGGACAGTAAAGAGCGATTCTTACGGTGATCTGCCGGTGGAATATAATGCCTACAACTCGGCGGTAGGAGACTACAACAATCAGTTGAAAGACTTCATTACGGATGCCATGAGCTTAGGAGAGACCGGTCTCGCCAGGAAGGCCTTGGCTCAGATGAAAGAGACTCTCGAGCAGACAGTCATTGGCGACTGGACGAAGGTAGTAGAGCATGAATATGACCACAGCTCAGTCTACAACGCCATAAAGGTGACTCTCAACGACTCACAAATAGAGGATGCCCGCAAGATAATCCAAAACGGGAATTAAGGAGTAAGAGCATCAGGAGAGTTTAGAGAGGAAGCGTTCGCGGTCTACGATGTAGCGGATGTGGTGGCCCTCCCCTATCTTCTTGTCGCCAGCCATGGCTTTGATGTCGAAGTGCAGGGATTTTCCCTCAATCTTTACGAGGGTTGCCTCCGCCTCAATCTCGTCGCCCATGCCAGTGGGGGCAAGATGTGAGCATTCCATGAAGCCACCGACCGTAGTCTGTGTCTCATCGAGATATGGAGCTACGGCGAGCATGGAGGCGTTTTCCATGAGGGCAATCATGGCAGGGGTGGCGAGGACGGGGAGGTCGCCGCTGCCTATGGCTTTTGCCGTGAGGTGCTGGACTACTATGGAGGTGGTTTTGTGGGTGAGGCCTGGTTTTAGTTCGGGGGTCATGATGGTAAAGACAATATAATGTACGACCCCTCCGGGGTCGCTGATATTTTTTACTAAATACCCCGAGCGGTACGCTCGGGGTTAACAAGATTAAGAGCCCTCCGGGCTTCGTTGGCTCAGAGTTGAAGCGGGTTGGGAAGCCCGCGCTCCATACTATTACTTTACTAGGGTGGAGAGGACTTCGAAGAAGGCTGGGTTTTCGCCGACGGTCACGTTGGCTACACGGCCTTCCGGGTCGATGATGAACTTGGTCGGGAAACCCTGGATGCCGTACTGAGCTGTCAAGTCGGATTCTTTCGGGTTGTATACCTGCAGCCAGGGAAGCTCATGCTTCTTTACAGCCTCTTTCCATACTTCTTCAGTGTCGCCACAGTCGATGCCAAGGACCTCAACCTTACCGTCGTACTGCTTATAGGCTTCCTTCAATGCAGGAAAACCTTTGATGCACCATGGGCACCATGAGCCCCAGAAATCGAGGATAACCCATTTTCCTTTCAGGTCGGAAAGCGAGAGGGGGTTGCCGTTGATGTCGTTGAGGGTGAAGTCGGGAGCTGCTACACGGTCAGCTACAGCTATCACCTGCTCCTGAGGGGCAGCGGCATTGTCCTGGGCTTTTGCTCCGCAGGCCGTGATGGCGAGCAGGAGGAGGGGGAAAATGTATTTTTTCATTTCTTCTTTCTTACTCAACTTTCTTTTGGAAAGTTGAAGGTTATAAGGTTAAAAGGTTATAAGGTTATGGGATAGCCATAGCCATCAGGTTTCTGTCCTGATACTTTTAAAACGCTTATTTAGGATTATTTGTTGAGGACGCCGAGTTTCTTGCCGACTTTGATGAAGGCGGCGATGGCGCGGTCGAGATGCTCTTTTTTGTGGGCTGCTGAGAGCTGCACGCGGATACGGGCCTGACCTTTCGGCACTACTGGATAGTAGAAACCAGTCACGAAGATACCCTCTTTCTGCATCTCTGCAGCAAACTCCTGCGAGAGTTTTGCATCATAGAGCATCACAGCGCAGATGGCAGACTGAGTGGGCTTGATGTCGAAACCTGCCTCGAGCATCTTGTCGCGGAAATAGTTGACGTTTTCCTTCAGTTTGGCATTGAGCTCGTTTGACTCCTTGAGCATCTTGAACATCTCAAGGCTTGCGCCTACAATGGAGGGAGCCACGGAGTTGGAGAAGAGATAAGGACGGCTGCGCTGACGGAGCATGTCGATTACTTCCTTCGGACCTGTCGTGAAACCACCCATTGCGCCTCCGAAAGCCTTGCCGAGAGTGCCGGTGAAGATATCGATTTTTCCGTAGCAGTCAAACTGCTCTGCCACGCCATGACCTGTAGGACCTACGACACCAGCAGAGTGAGACTCATCCACCATCACGAGGGCATTGTATTTCTCAGCGAGTTCGCAAATCTTATCCATCGGAGCCACGTTTCCGTCCATGGAGAAGACACCATCGGTAGCAATAATCTTATAGCGGACTCCTTGCTTGTCGGCCTCCTTAAGGCAACGCTCCAAGTCGGCCATATCGGCATTGGCATAGCGGAAACGCTTGGCCTTGCAGAGGCGGACGCCGTCGATGATGGAAGCATGGTTGAGGGAGTCGGAGATGATAGCATCTTCCTCGGTGAAGAGGGGTTCGAAGAGACCGCCGTTGGCGTCGAAGCAAGCAGCATAGAGGATGGTATCCTCAGTCTTGAAATAGTCGGAGATAGCTTTCTCGAGTTCCTTGTGGAGGTCTTGTGTGCCACAGATGAAGCGCACAGAGCTCATGCCGTAGCCGCGATTGTCCATCGCTTTCTTGGCAGCCTCCACGAGGCGTGAATTGTCGGCGAGGCCGAGGTAGTTGTTAGCGCAGAAGTTGAGGACATCGCCCTCTGTGCCTTCCACCTTTATGTCAGCACTCTGGGGAGTGACGATGATTCTTTCGTTTTTGTAGAGGCCAGCTTCCTTGATGGAGTCGAGTTCCTCTGTGAGATGCTTTTGGAAGTTTGAGTACATAGTTATTAGTGTTGGTATGACAGCGTAAAATTATAAAAAAAAATGGATAAATGCAAATAAAAAAATGCTCTCCAATCGATAGGAGAGCATTTCCTTTGTCAGATTGTCTTTTCAACGTTCCAGACGAAGGCTCGGAGCCCGAGCATCGGGCGGTCTTCGTCGAGACGGTGGAGTTTTTCGAGCAATGGGTCGACCTGACGGTCTTCCACAATTGTGATGATGGCACTGGCAAGGCCGGGCCAAGCGTGGCTGCCGTAGTGAGGCTCACCTTTATGGCTGCCGCGCCCCTTCACGTCGGAGAAGGATGTGTAGCCACGGCAGTTGCTGTTGTCGAGAATCTCCACTATCTTCTCATAGTGGGCCTGGTCGAAGGCTATGAATATTGATTTCATTGTATTATTTTATTTTTTCTTTGCGGAGTTTTTTGCGGACGTTTAGGACGCCGCGGCCGGCGAATGAGCAGTAGAGGACGGGGACGAAGAGAAGCGTCAGGATGGTGGAAAAAGTAAGACCACCAATTACCGCAGTACCCATTGGCTGCCACATCTCAGCACCTTGACCTGAGCCTACAGCCATAGGCACCATACCGAGGATGGTAGTGGCAGTGGTCATGATCACAGGGCGCAAACGCGAACGGCCGGCATCGATAACCGCACGACGTATCGACATACCACGCTCGCGGTTGAGGATGATATAGTCGATAAGCACGATACCATTCTTCACCACAATACCGATAAGCATGATGGC
>CAZIAX010000068.1:0-11757 GCA_964537745.1 uncultured Sangeribacter sp. | reverse complement strand
GCACCTTAACGTCTGGCTCTACATCCACAACTTCCCCACCGACCCTCAGTCGCTCCACGAAGAGACGGTGGCCGAGACCGCGGAGTGCCTCCTCGATTTCAGAGACCGTGCGCGGACGCCTGAAGAAACTTGACTCAGCTTTGTAGGCTCGGAATGAAACAGGGCGGTTTGCAACAATCTTGCCAGGTTCGGCAGTGAACTCACCTTCTTCCATCTCAGCCTCTATTTCAGCTATCTGCTGCTTTGTCTTATCAAGACCGCCGCAGAGTTTCGGTCCGAGATTAGCCACAATCCATGCGGCGCCGATAGTGCCGAAGATATATGTGACGGCATATGCCGCCGGAATCATTCCTGTGAGAGCCTTCTTCATTTCCGGGTCGATTTTCATAGATGAGATAATATCGGAGCCCACGCCTATAGATGCGGAGATAGTCTGCGACCCAGCAAAGAGGCCGATGGCCGTTCCGGTATTGTAACCCATCAGGCGGGCAGCCACGATACACGTCGCAATGCAGATGACGCATTCCACCACAGCGAAAAGCATCTGCTTGACGCCATCTCCTTTGAGTCCACGGAAAAACTGTGGGCCGACACGATAACCTATCGCGAAGAGGAAAAGCAAAAAGCTGACAGTCTTCAGTGGTTCGGCGATGGGAATGTCAAGTTGGCCGATAAGCACACCGACAAGAAGGGTTGCAGTCACTGGGCCCAGCGAGAAACTCTTTATCTTGAGTCCGCCGATCCAAAAACCGATTCCCAAGGTCAGGAAAAGCGGTATAGTAGGATTCTCCCGAAGGAGTTCAATCAAGTAGTCTATCATAGTATTGAATTTAGTGTCTTTAGGTTCTTCTTCAATTTAGTTGAATGTATGGCTGCCCTCGAGTGCGGAGCCAGAGTAGTTAGCACGCTCCTGCGTGCGTCATCGCGCGTCTATTGGTAACTGAATTTATCATTAATAATTTATCATTTATCATTAGCCTCAAGATGTAGTGCTTCCCGGAATCGCCTTACAGTCTCGATATCGCCTGAATACTTGCCGTGGTCTTCCGAGAGCTTGCAGGTCTCGCAGAAGAAAGGCCACGACTCGGTTATCTTCACGGCAAGAAGTTTGATGACAATATTCATGGGCTTGATGCCCGGGAAGTCATTTGTGAAATGCGTGCCGATTCCGAAAGAGGGTATGCACTTGTCTTGTGCATACTGCTGGAGCTCGATGGCCTCGTCTACGTTCAGACCGTTGCTAAAGATGACCTGCTTGCTTTTAGGGTCGATATTCAGGGAGCGATATTTTTCCACTATAAGGTCGAGTTGCTCATGGTTGTCACCACTGTCTACGCGCAGACCCTTGAAGAGGTTAGCATAGTCTTCCGAGAAGTTGAGACTGAATATGCGCCAGCCGTAGGTATCGTAGAGGAATGTTCCCAATGCACCGCGGTAAGTGTTCGACCAGACTTTCATCGCCAGATGGTTGGCCATCTGTGGCCCATACATGCCGGCGATGGCGCTTATCATCTCGTGGGCCATAGTGCCGATTGGCATCACGTCGTATTTCATTGCGAAATAGACATTGCTCGTGCCTACGAATTTTCCTGGATAGCTTGAGTTACGCTCGCAGTCAGCCATAGCCTTGACCACAGTGTCCTGGGCCTCGAAGGAGGCACGGCGGCGAGTCCCCATGTCGCTGAAACTGCATCCTGCCTTCAGCAGACGCTCCCCTTTTGCATAGGTGTGGGTATAGTATGAGTGGTAGTCGAGAGAAGCGGACTGGCCCGTCATTATGTAGTAAAGTTCTGAGATGATGGCGAGCACCTTCACTTCGAGGAGGATTGTATCGCTCCAATTTCCTTCGAAATCCACAGAGAGATGCCCTGCCTCGTCTTGCTCAACGTGCACCCAGCGGCAGTCGTAGCGAAAACCCTTGAGAAAAGTGTAAAACCAATCAGGAATATAGTAGCAACGGCGACGCATGAAGGCCACCTCCTCGTCGGTTATGACAAGATTTTCCAAGAGTTTTATCTGATGGCGGAGTTCGTCGGCAAACCCTGCCGGGTATACTGTATTGTTCCGGTCGATGAAGCGATAACGCACCTGAGTGCGAGGGTAATTGTCGATTACCGCGCAGCACATAGTGAACTTATAGAGGTCATCATCCGTAAAATGATTAATTATCTGGCGCATCCTTTGATAGTTTATAAGATGGAATATAAAACTAAAACTACCAAATGCAAAAAAAGTTTAAAATGCCGTCCCAATACCGTCCCAGCAGGTAGGGACGCACGGTTCGTGCGTCCGCGCGCGTCCCAATACTGCGTAGCCAATTCTAAATTCTCAATTCTCAATTCTAAATTCTAAATTCTCAATTCGAACTCCGATTCACCAAATAAATCCCCACAAATATCAGCAACGTAGCCAAGGCCTTTCCCCATCCGAACTCCCCTACCGACATCATGACAGCGACAATCGCCGCAAACACCGGCTGCAAGTAACTGTAGGCACTCACCACCGTAGGCCGCAGGCTCCGCTGCGCCAAGGGTATCATCAGATACCCGAAGAATGTAGGTATAGTGATGATGAAGGCAAGCCCGGCCCACACCTCACCCGGAAGAGCCGTATAGTCAATGCGAATCATATCAGGCAGACACACCGGCACATACGTCAGCACCGATATATAAAACATCCACTTCATAAGCGAATAGGGAGAATACTTCTTGATGATTCCCTCAAAGCCCACATAGTATATGGCCGCACAAAGTTGGGCACCGAGGCAGAGCAGGTTGCCTAAAAGCGGATTTACCGCCATCTCGCTCGAGGCAGTGCCTGCCACGAGGATAAGCACACCCGCCAAACCCATCAGCACTCCACCCACTTTAAGCCACGTCATACGGAAATGAAGGAAGATGGCAGCCAATATCATCGTCATCACCGGGGTCAGCGAACACATCACCGCCGAATCGACAGGGTCGGTCAGTCCCACACCTATAATATAAAGGCCCTGGTTGGCACTGATGATAAGAAGCGAGCAGAGGATAAGTCGCCAGATATCGCGCCTCTCGATGTGCTGACGCGTCTCGAAAGACTTTGGCAACAACCATGTGAAGATGAGAAAGAGAAGGGCACCCCCCGTAATGCGGATACCCGACAGTGCCAGCGACGAGATAGCACCCGAAAGGAGCACCATCTTCGACACCGGGGCAATCACGCCCCACCCCACGTTGGCAAGCAGCAACGCCAAATGTGCCACTTGCACCTCACTTCTATCAGCAGTCTGATTCATACCGCAAAATTACCAAAAAATTTACACACTTGCAATGCGCTTCAAATAACTTTCCCGGCCAGCCAATACTGCGTAGCCTTGGAATGGAGGCGTCCTCGCCTCCGCCGTGCCGACTCCCCCTAACTATGGCCATGCACATGAGCGAAGTTACCAGATACGTAGTCTATGGGAGGGAGCTTTTCAAGCTCCCCGTGCCGTGTTAGGTAACTTCCTCCCCCGTCTGTGTTTTCGGTTGAGTGCAGGGAGCAACGCTCCCCCCGAGCCGTCCCATCACCGCGTAGCCTCTAAAAGACTAAAGACTGATCACCCTATCCTATATCCCTCAGTTTTTCTCAACAAATAGTCTCGAATTGCAAACAGAGGAATGTTGCTCATCCAATCCTGATGTGCAAAACCCTTCATCGAAGTGCGATAGCCAAGCATTCCGCTTCCGGCATTGTCGATGGTTACGAATTGTCTTAAGGATTTAGATTTTACATTTTCTTCCGCCTTGACTTCCAAAGGCATGATTTCAGCGCCGCATTGCACTATAAAATCAATCTCCAGACTGGAATTATCCTTTGAATAATATCTTATTACTGTGTCGGGAACGGTCATTATCTGTGAGAGAACATAATTTTCTGTAAACGCTCCCTTGAATTCAGTAAACATGTTATTTCCGATAAGCATAAGCGAAGGTGGCAGCTCGGCCATTGCTGCCAATAGACCTACATCAAGCAGATATAGTTTAAAGATATCCTTCTTTTCATAAAATTTAAGAGGGATAGCAGCTTTGGAAACTCGACTCACTTTATAGACCAGACCCGCGTTCACAAGCCATTGGATAGCCTGTTCGTATTCAGACGCTCGCGCGCCCTTCTTCAACGCACCGAAGATAAATTTCTTGTTTTCGCGCGCCAATTGTGAACTTACGGACTCAAATATCATCCTTGCTTTTTGGGTGTCTTTTCCTGCATGCTTGGCTATATCAGCATCATAGGCCGATAATATTGCACGTTGTATATTTCTTACAGATACAGGACTTTTGTTTTCTATGAAATCCAGTACAGCTTCTGGCAGTCCTCCAACAAAATAATACTGACGAAGAAGCTCGATGAAACTTGGCAGTAGGCTATTGACCGTTTCCTCGGAGTCCACCCTACGTAGAAGTTCGACTTTTGAATGCTCTCCTAAAGCCTCAAGAAACTCATCAAAAGTCATGGGATAAAGATGAAGGATATCAACTTTCCCTGTAGGAAAAGGAATTTCCTCCATATTCATAACTCCCAAGAGAGATCCGGCAGCCGCAACATGAATCTCTGGCGCATCTTCACAAAAGTATTTAAGCGCGGCCACCACTTCTGGGACTTCCTGCACCTCGTCGAAAAATATAAAAGTCCTGCCAGGGCGGATCTCTTGATTCGTCATAGATGAAAGACCGAGCAAAATCCGACTGATATCCGCATCGAGGCTCATAAGAGTTCGCAACTGTTCGTTTTTATAGCAGGTGATGTAGATCATGTCTTCAAATTCATTTCTTCCGAATTCCTTGAGAATATACGTCTTTCCCACCTGTCGTGCACCATAAAGCATCAAAGGCTTACGTCGCTTTGCATCCTTCCATTTCAGTAAATCTTCGTAAATATATCTTTTCATATATTGGGGTACTTTATTGATATTCATAAATTCGTTTAAACATTTTCGTCTGCAAAGATACTAAATATTAATCTAATATGCAAATCTTTTACACTTTTATGGTGGAATAAATGTAGATTCCATACACTTTTATGGGGGAATAATTGTAGTTTTACCACACTTTTATGGGGGAATAATCGCTATTTCAATACTGCGTAGCCGTGGAACGGAGGCGTCCCGCCTCCGCCGATCCGACTCCCCCTAACTATGGCCATGCACACGAGCGAAGTTACCAGATGCATAGTCAATGGGAGGGAGCTTTCCAAGCTCCCCGCGCCGTCTCCCCCTAACTTTTTCGATTAAAAAACTTTGCATGGAGCCCCGGCTTCCCAGCCGGCCCCCGAAGAGCATAACTTCCTCCGCCATCTGTGTTTTCGGTTGAGTGCAGGGAGCAACGCTCCCCCCCGAGCCGTCCCATCACTGCGTAGCCCGGTTTTGCCCCCCCCGACATGATGCATGCAGCCCGTTATCGCTTAGCAATGCCAAAAACCATATCCCCTCAAGGCATCTCCTGAATAACTCTCCCTTGCAATTCCTTCCCGTTGGCATGCTTATTGCGCTTCACTCCGTCTACACCCCAAGTACCCCATTGTTTGAAGAAAAACTTGGATCCTTGCTCTTCAACCTGCTTCCGAATATTCATCACCCACTCCTCCTGCATAGGTCTTGCTTTCGGACCACTCTCGCCTCCTACTATTACCCAATCTATGCCAGTGAGGTCCAACTCTCCTAAATCTTCCAAAAGTGGTTCACATGAAAGAAACTTAACGGAAGCATTTAGATGTCTTATCAAATCTATACGGAATTTCGTAGATTGAGCCTCCACCGTGACACCAAGCCAGACATTCTCAGGAACCTCCCGAAGCAGAAAATACTCAGCCAATCGCTCAGCCCGTTTTGTAAGAATCTGATACCTATGTTGCGGAGTAGCTCTGATTACATCAAACATCCTGTCGACAAAATCAAAAGGCACATTCTCATGGAAAATGTCACTCATGGAGCACACAAAGATATTGTGTCCCTTTTTCCAATTCAATGGTTCAGGGATGCAATCCACATGAAGAGTTACCTCAAAACCATTGGAATATTTATCGAGCCCCATAGCCTTAAGCCTTCGCGACATCACCTCCGCATAGCAATGAAGGCAGCCAGTTGACTTCTTAGAGCAACCCGTAATCGGATTCCAAGTCTTATCCGTCCATTCAATCTTCGTCGTCTTCATCGCTAAATAAGTATTGCTTATGGTCTTTTTAATCCTCCAAAATCGATCCCAACACAGTCCACCGATAAGTCCGGTATATGTTTGGCTGGATCATCTTGTTTTTCTCAAGAGATCCGACATATTCCAACTCAAAGATAAGGCGAGGATCAGTGTCATTGCTGTCTGATCGGATTTCGGCTTTATTTCCTATGCGTGCAACTTTTATCAAGTAAATATCCTTTACTCCAACGCCTTTCAAATAAGGCATGAAATAATATAACTTGTTAAGAGCTATAGTAGAAGGAAAAGATTTAGTCTTTCCTGTATAATAATACTTAGTTACTTGGCCATCTTGGAAATAGTTGGCAAAATCATCTTTTACATACCCGATGAGCACATTTTTGCTTGCATCCAACGCGTGATTCTTCTTGCGTTGATTCCTTACCAGATCCTCTTTGATCTCATCAAAGAGGTCAAGATTGAGCATTGGTGTAGGATTGCGCTGCTCCTCGATAGGATGTGTCGAGACCGGTTCTTCTCCATAAATCAGACGGAAAAGTTCCTTTCCTACTTCTCGCACGACACCACACACCAACGCATTTCCCATCAGGAAGGCACGCTTGATTTCGGACACTTCGGGATGCAACGTGTGGTTGTCGGGAAACATATTGAGTCGCTCCAATTCAATTGGTACGAGTCTTCTATGCCGGCCCGAGGGTGTTTTAATCACATGTTTGAACCTTGAAGGCGCATTGCCTCCTTCGCCTGTTATGATTGTTCTTGATGGAGCATCTATGGAGTCTGGGAACGTCATGGCTCCCTCTGAGAATACATATTCAAAGCCTTCTTTGGAAACCCTGTTTATCTTCTTCGCCCCCTTCTCATATTTCCACTTCTTTAAGTCTTCATCTGAAATAAAGAATTCTTCAGGAACTAATTCTTCATTGATGAGATTTCCGCCTAAGGTCATTGTTGGTCCTTCATATTGAGGCACTGCATCGACAGAATATACTTGGCGATCTCTCATTATTCCGGCATTACCAAATGGAGAGTCTTTTCCTCCCTTGTTGAAATTTTCCGAGACCTCAGGGATTTTCCCTTCAATTGTGAAAATGCTTTCTGTTTTCTCCTTTGGTTGAAATGGGAATCCTTTTGCGAACACGCCATCGTAGAGAACCCACTTCTTAAGATTCTCGACTTTATTGTTGACTATCGACCCTTCTTTATACCCAACTATGTAGGTGCGTCGTCTACGCTGAGGAAATCCATAGTCTGCCGCATTGATGACACGCCATTCTACGGTATATCCTAAGTCGGAAAGTGAGGCAAGTATGATAGCAAAATCGCGTCCTCTTTGTTTTGCTGGCGATCCCAATAGGCGGTCGACATTCTCAAAGAAAACATAATCTGGCCGATCCTTTCCTTTTTCATCAAGAATGCGGTAGATTTGCCACCAAAGAACCCCTTTTTTCCCTTCAATGCCTCCAGACTTGCTCAAGGTGGAGGCTACGGAATAATCTTGGCACGGAAATCCGCCCACCAAGAGGTCATGATTTGGTATTGATTCGGTTTTGACAAGATTAATATCCTCATTTACATGTCCTTCTCTGCCAAATCTTGCTCTATACACCAATGACGCATCTTGATGCTTAGTTGATGGTTCCCACTGATTATTCCATATTGTCTTATAAGCGTCGGAAGCTCCTTCAAGACCTATTCGGAATCCACCAACACCTGCAAATAATTCCGCTACTTTTATCTCGTGTATCTGTTTTTTTGCCATTGTTTGAATCGTTAGAATAATTATAGGTAAGGGAGCGATTTTAGTTTTTCCGACACATATCTACCCTTAAGCCAAAAGAATTGTGGAAGCATCTTGATATCGTTGACGATTTGAGTTCTGCTCTCATCACTCGAATCATTGGCTCCTCCTCTGAAAAAGACTGTATAATCAATCTTTTTGGGGAAATTTGGAGCCCCTTTATAACTTCCGCTCTTGTTTTTGATCGGATTGCCTTCTTTGTCATACTCATACTCCCACACCAGTGTGTTGGTATGAATCAATCTTCTTGAATCTTCCCACATTCTTCTCACTTCCTTATCTATGAACTCATCATCAAAAGCGAAGCGCTTAAATCCTTCGAATATGGTTTTGGTCTTATCCTTGGGGTCATACTCAGTAAATATAGGACACAAAAGGCTATGTTCCATGAAGAAAGTGAATATATCAGAGTCTTCGAAATCGGTATTGCGGTCAGCCCATTCATCGAAATCAATGATATGAAACTTCATGTCCTCCGTGTTCCTGCCTTTGGAATCAAGAATTATAGTGCGGGCTTCAATCCCAGCTTTTATAAAATCAGCTATCTGGTTAAGTCTCTTGCAGTCGGCGTCAAACATCTTAAGGATTGCTTTGGCAGCAAAATCCTTTGTGGTAATAGCTGTTTCAATTTCTAATTCCTCTTTCAGCTCAGGAAAAGACTTCCCTCCATATTTTGCGGTAAGTTCGTGGCAACGCCTATCCAGTTCCGCAAAACTGGAAAAGGATTCTTTTAAACTTACCTCATGTTTAGCACGGCTTTTATTGAAATGCCCACGTACTATATAGTCTACGAAAGACTGCTTCAACCTGTATCTCGGCTTCTGGAAATTTTCAGCAGTACTTGGTTTTGATGCGTTCCTCTTTTTATAGGAAGGCACCAGCTCCATCAACATAAGATTTGGCCTGAGAGTGTGAGTAAACCCTACAAGATTTTCTCTCCTCTCTACAAGGTTGGGATACTTAAAATAATGGTCTTTCAGATAGTCCCTGACTGTTTCCCAATCAGCCCTCAATTGGTTTTGCTCACTTTCCGAGAATGTGTTATAGCAATATCCGACAATCGGAAAGTTTGCATACTCACTTGCTGGCACAGCCTCATATGACTTATACTCATAGAAGACTATAAGCAGCCGTTGAGCCTTCTCCCAAAAGTGGGATGTATCGAAATCCATCTGAATGGTAGGCTCCAGCGTTACGGCAGTGATGCTGATACCTTCTTTTGCCCCCAGATGTAGATTATATGCATCCCCACTTTTCTTTTGGGCGATCTTATATTCGCTTTTGGGCACACGGACGCCCGTGGTCTTTAATTCAACCAGTGTACCATCAATTTCGATATCGCATTCTTGATTAGAGTCGCGAGCGTAGCCAAAAACTGACTGTTCGATGACATCTCCGGCTATACCAGTGATCTTAGGGCTCTTTTTAGTCCTTTCAAACTGGTTGGAGCCTATGGCATCGACCTCACCAAGAGTCTTTCCGACCGCATTGTTAAGAATCTCAGCAACTTTCGCCTTTGTATATCGTCTGTCTTCTGATACGCTCATATGTTTCCTCTCTCGTTAGAATGCAATTGCTCTGCAAAGTTAATCAAAAAAGAGAAACTATCAGCAATCAAAAGCAAAAATAAATACAACCTTGAATCTTATAAATAGTCAAGAGTCTTTAGTTTTTGGGCTATAAAGTCTCCCTTGATCCAAAAATATTGAGGAAGCATTTTTATTCCATTTACTTCTTCTGTCCTCTTTTCATTGCTGGAGTCACTGTTGCTCCCCCTGAAAAATACGGTATATTCCGATCTTTTAGGAAGGTTTGGTGCGCCTCTATAACTGCCCGTTTTATTTATAATAGGCTCTCCGTTCTTATATTTATACTCCCAAACCAAAGTCTTGTCGTGAATCATTTTTCTGGAATCTTTCCACATTCTTCCTACTTCCTTCTCGATGAACTCATCATCGAATGAAAAGCGTTTGAATCCTTCAAATATGGTTTTTGACTTATCCTTAGGGTCGTATTCGGTGAAAATTGGGCACAACAAGCTGTGCTCAATGAAGAAGGTAAATATGTCGGATTCTTCGAACTTTATTTTTCGGTCCGTCCATTCATCAAAATCAATGAGATGAAACTTCATATCTTCCGTGTATCGTCCATTGACATCCAACGTGATGGTACGAGCTTCTATTCCAGCTTTTAAAAAGTCTGAGATTTGATTCAACTTTTTGCAGTCTGCCCCAAACATTTTAAGCACCGCCTTAGCTGCAAAATCTTTGGTAGCCATTGAAGTTGTTATTCCTAACTCATTCTTGAGTTCTTCAAAAGATTTTCCTTTATACTTTTGAGTGATTTCTCTACATCGTCTGTCCAGTTCCTCGAAACTGGAAAATGGTTCCTTTAATTCCACTTCATACTTGGACCGACTTTTGTCAAAATGTCCGCGTACTATGTAATCTACAAATGTTTTCTTAAGTCTATATCTGGGTGTTGTGAATGATACATTGCCCCTCTTGGGGCTTTTTATCTTTGTGTATCCAGGCGCTAAATCAATTAAAAGCAAATCGGGCCTTAAGATACGTGTAAAACCGACGAGTTTTTCTTTGCGGTCTGTATCTATGCTATGAGTGGCATAGTGATTCTTAAGGTAATCCCTGACGATTTCCCAATCTTTCTTTAATTTACTTTGTTCACTCTCTGAAAAGGTGTTGTAAAAATAATCAACGATTGGAAACTTCGCATATCCACTCGGAGAAACGGTTATAATGGATTTGTACTCATACATTACTATCAGCATTCTGGCTGTCTTTTCCCAAAAGTGAGACGATTCAAAATCCATTTGGATTGGAGGATTGACTGTGACTCCAGTTATAGTCAGACCCTCCTTAGCCCTAAGATATAGATTATACGCTGCCCCTGATTTATTGATGACCCTCTTACGGTCCTGTTTTTTCACTCTGACACCAGTCGTTTTTACTTCTACAAGAATACCATCAATTTCTATATCGCACCCCTGTTCTCTATTTGGGGCGTAACCTAAGACAGACTGTTCGATGACATCTCCGGCAATACCCGTCACTTTCTTATACCCTTTTACCTTATCAAACAACTTGGCCCCTACAGAGTCTACCTCACCAAGAGTCTTCCCGACTGCATTGTCAAGAATTTCAACTATTTTCTCCTTAGTATATTTTCTATCTTCTGATACGCTCATATCATTTCTATCGTTTTAAGTGAGTTACACATTGCAAAGTTAATCAAAAAAGAGAAACGATCAGCAATCTAAAGCAAAAATTAATTAGCCAGTGATTGTAGAAATCACCTTCAAGCATTCATTATCAACCAGTCAAACATACCCAATAACGCAAAAGCTGACAATAGAGGTTCTGCAGCGATAGAATGTGCGTCTGAAAGGTAACCGTTAATCAAGACATCACGAAGATCCTCTCTACCATCAGGGTCGAGCATAATGTCGAACAGTTTTCTATCTATTTCCGCACCCATGAATGACCTTTTCAGTGCTTTCAGGGACGTAGGTGCCTTATCTTCGTAATCGGACGACTTTACCAAATGCCAAAATGAAGAAGAGCAAAGATGATAGAAGGGATACTGCATCGCACAATTATATCTGCTTGTCGCTGGCACATACTTTCGCCAGTTTTGGCGAAACCTTCGTTGCAAGGCATCGGAAATTGGTATAAAAGGACTCATAATCTTACCCATCTCTATCAAATCCATAACAGACAAAAGCAAAATAGGTTTATGCGGTGCAGAGTCTCTCCCAGTCTTATTGAC
>CAZIAX010000067.1:0-11887 GCA_964537745.1 uncultured Sangeribacter sp. | reverse complement strand
AGACCGACAGTTATGTATTCGACTTCTCCCCTATCCGCTCACTGAAGGTATTTGCTGATGCCGTGCGGCTAAATATGTCGGCAAAGAAAGGGAATGACAGAACCACCAAATATTCTCGCGAAGAGCAGAAAGAAGCTGCTGGGAAATGGATAGAATATCTTCCGCTGCAGACCATCAATGTGCCGAAACCGGGATCACCTCAGACCAAGATGGAGGCATACGATGCAGACTCTCTTTTCCGCCAGCTCGACACAAAGCTTATCGACCGAGTTGTGCGGTCAGGATATGCCGACAACAGCATCTATGACTCCGTCAAGATCATGGATCTCACCGAGGAGGCAGAGATGGCACTTGCAAGAATCAGCCTCAAAATAACATCCGACGCAAAGAGCAATCAAGAAGGAGGAGAAATCAAAGTAGGCAAAGAGCGTCCTAAGAAACCAACCGATAAGCAGAAAAAGGATGCGCAGAATGCATCTGGGAAGAAGGATGATGAACTGACAGAGGAAGAAAAGGAAGCGAAGAGATTGATGGATGCGTGGAACCGGCAGCGACGGGAGCGCATGAAGACACTTCGTGCGTTATCCGTGCGCATTCCACTTCTCATGTATGGCGCGGACATAAAGAACCATCAGGAACTTGAAATCAGCAATTTTACGACCATGATTGACGACCATTCATGGCTTGAATACATGCCAAAGAACATTACCAAGGAGGATTTTGATGCAGTGCGCGATTGCTACGACTCCATCCGATTTAAGGGAGCTGCAGAGAAGATACGCGACTTTGCTGAGTCAAGCGACAAATTGACCATCACGGAGCGAGTGAAGAAAATCGCGAACATCTTCTCCCTCTTTCACAATCCAGATAAGGAAACCGTATTGACACCGTGGAGGGTAGTCAATATGCATATGGCCGACACTATAGGAGGGTACCGCTTCATTGCCGATGATAATAAGACACCCTTAGAAGAGCCTAAACTAGTCCCACATAATGATTTGGCTGAAGCTTTATTTGTCACTCCCGAATCGGGCACGTTTGCGGATCTTGAGAAAGTAAGAGTTTTGGAGATTAACTCCAAGACCGGGTTGTATCCGCTCTATGTTGCTTACTCTCTATTCCGGGCTCGAAAGGATCATTATGAGGCAGCCCGTGCACTCGACCCGAACATGAAAGTGAAGGAAGACCATGACATTTGGGAAGAGACGATTAAAGAGAATCTCTTTGTTGTGTGCAAGACACCGATGGCAGTGTCCATCACAAAGCGCACTCTTGGCGGATTTTCAGGAATTCAGGTGAATGCAGCTTGTCCGAAATGGGAGGTATCAGAGAAAATCCTTGCAGATGCAGGAATAATCAAGATGGAAGATGGCCAGAAGGCAGACCCAGAGAAGCTGGTGGAGACTGACCTTGTGGGCATACTTAGAGCGAAAGAAGAAATTGAAAAAGAAAACGAGCGTCGAGCAAAAAAAGGTGAGGAGCCGCTTGACTTGATTTTTACCGATCAAATCAAGCAGCGCAGTTGGTGGGAAGGAAAAACCAACCTCAACCGAAAACTCGACCGAAATATATTTAAAAACGACATGATAGAATTTAATGCTGTTGTTGGCAATCCGCCGTATCAAATGAGCAATCCAGGAGACGGCAATGGTTCCGAGCCAATCTACCATCTATTTATAGATTGTGCACGCACAATTTCCCCAATATCAACACTGATCCATCCCGCTCGTTTTTTATTCAATGCTGGGAAAACGCCAAAAGCTTGGAATGATAAAATACTAAACTCTACTGATTTTAAAGTAGTAAGATATGCAGCAAATAGTTTCTCCATCTTTGACAATGTTGATATCAAAGGTGGAGTGGCTATTACTTTATCCAATAGTTTCCAAAATTTCGGTAAGATAGGTTTATACTCTCCTTTTCCAGAAGTACAATCAGTTCTATCAAAGATACTAAAACCTGGATTTAAGAGTCTTTCTGATAATGTATATCCCCGAGATTTGTATAAACTAACAGACCTTATTTATCAGGATAACCCGCATTTTGAAGGACGCCAAAGCAAGGGACATAGGCTTGACCTTGGCTCAAGTATTTTTGAGGTGTTCCCTGAAGTATTCTTTGATCAAAAACCAGAGGATGGAGATTATATTGGCATATATGGTCTCGACAATCGCAATAGAGTCACAAAATGGATAAAAAGAGAATATATTAAGTTGCCAGATAATATTGACCATTATAAAGTCATGGTACCAAAATCCAATGGTAGCGGAGCCCTCGGCGAAGTCCTCAGCACGCCGGTAATCGGCGTGCCGGTAATCGGACATACTTTAACATTCCTCAGCATTGGGAAATTTTCTGAAATTTCCCAAGCTGAGGCCTGTTTAAAGTATATTAGATCACGGTTCGCAAGACTATTATTGGGCACTTTAAAAGTTACACAAGACAATCCTAAAGACACTTGGGCAAACGTGCCGATGCAAGACTTCACAGGGAATTCTGACATTGATTGGAGTCAATCAATAGAAAACATCGACCAACAGCTTTATAAGAAGTATGGGCTGGAGAAGCCAGAGATTGATTTCATCGAAAAGATGATAAAACCTATGGAATAGACTTGATATAGAACCAGCGCATATCGAATACTTAATTTCAAGAATATCAACAATGTAAACATTAGAGGCATGGAATTTGACAGTACTTCTGCTGAGAAAGGTTGTTGCTGGCATTTTGCTCAGCAAGAAGGTGGCCGTGAAGATGGTCCTAATGATGCAATGATGCAAAACTTCAAGGCAAGTCCTTATAAATCGCTTGTCAGAGAGGCCATCCAAAATTCACTTGATGCAGTCCTCGATCATTCTAAGCCCGTAAAAGTTGAATTCAAGTTCGGGCATTTAAACACACGCTCCTACAAGAATTTTTATGAGCTTAAACGTCATATCAAGGGTTGTCAAGAATATTTTAGTTGGCAGCCAAAAGCAGTGGAATTGTATGGGTCTATGGGTACTCACTTCAGTTCTTCTTTTATGGGGAAAGGGATTGGTTATATCAAGATTTCTGATTTCAACACTAAGGGAATGGATTATGACCCAAATTCTTCCTCTTCACGATTCTATGCTTTTGCCAGAGCAGCAGGAGTAAGCGCAAAGCTCGATCAGGAATCGGGTGGCTCCTTTGGATTCGGTAAATCTGCATACTTTCAATTGTCGCCTATTGGAACTGTCTTTATTTCTACATTGACTAATTCTGGGCAAGCGGCGTTTGAAGGTGTTTCTTGGCTATGTACGCACACTTACAATGGTAATAAAGTTTGCTCTGTAGGTTATTACGACAATAACGGAGGAATGCCAATCACTGAAACGGAGAAGATTCCGGGCAGATTCAAAAGGACAGAACCGGGTACTAATTTTTACATCCTTGGGTTCCGCGAATCTGATAAAAGCCAAGCAGTAGATGAAATGATTTTGGAGGTTCTGAGAAGCTTTTGGATGGCGATTGAATGTGGCAAATTGGAAGTTAACATTGATGATCGCGAAATTAAATCTTCCAACTTAGAGCAATATCTGACCTCCTACTTCACAGAAGAAATTGACGACACTGCTAAGCGAGGATACTATAATCCACGCCCATATTATAATGCCGTTCGTGGTATAGGATCCAACCCTAAGGCTCGAAAATTTGTCGAGAACATTCCAATTTTAGGAGAATGTGTTTTCTATCTTCTTAAAGCTGATTGTCCAAAAGATAAAATCATCTATATGCGGCGACCTCTTATGCTGGTATATGGCAAACGTACCCAGACCAGCTATGGAGTTTTTGGTGTATTCGTTTGCTCGAATCCCAAAGGAGATGAGATATTGCGCTCACTTGAAAATCCTGCTCACGATGAATGGAAAGCGACCAATTGGCGAGATAAAAATGGCCGTATTGTCGAGGATGGGACACTTGCATTAGAGGAGATTCACAATTTCCGTCAGCGTTGTTTTGCGGAATTGTTTTCCAATAGCCAGGAAACCGCATTGGAGATTACAGGGCTTGATGACCTGCTTTATATTCCTGAGAATCTTCTTGCAGAGGAAGATCCGGAAGCTGATCATATGGAAGGATTACCTACTGGCTTCATAAAAGATGAAGGTCTTTCTCTGACAACGGACATAAAGGATAGTGGAGAAGATGCTATAAAAAACGTAGCTGACGATTCAAATATCGGATCTGTTAAGATTACAAGACCAGGTACGGTAGAAGATGATCCAGATGAGGAAGATGGTAGAGATTTAGGCTTAAGAATACAAACAGACCGTCCAGTCAGAAGACGAGGTAAAAAGCCACGTGCCGGTAATAATTTTCGGAAAGCTCGCGTTGTAGATTCTGAAGGCAGCTTCCGGGAGTATATTCCCGTGGAATTTAGAGTAGTGGCTCAAAATGAAAATGGGCAATACTACCACAACCTTATTATCCATGCGCCTCATGATATTGCAGATGGCGACATCGAGATTGTCACCATAGGAGAACAATCGGACGATATAGTAGATCTTGATTATTGCGACAATGGCAAGATTGAAGATAATCTTATATGTGGAGCAACGCTGAAAGCAGGGAGAAATGTAATCAAAATCCTGTTTTCCGACAATATGCGTCATGCCATAAAATTGAAAGCGTATGAAAATAAATAATCTTTCATTCCCATACCCCGTATTAGGTATTGGAGACGATATTGCCCCAACACCAGGATTTGAAGGTACACCCAAAATATCGAAAACAGGTGGAAACTATATTTTTGAGGTGGATTTAGATATGAGAAATCCAGACATAGAAGCACTGGTCAGAAAAGGAGTCGCAAAATATGTTTGCGAGATAGAGTGCAGTAGGACCTTACTACGAAAATGCTATTTTGAAAATGGACCTCATTTTAGGATAGAAGTGCCTCGCAAATTGGTAGCAGAGAGAATAACACTGCAATTTTCTATAGTTGTGGTAGCTCCTATTATCGGGTATTCCAATTCTCAGTGCCATGAGGATTACAAAGGCTATGAATTTGATCTTGAGCCGGGAGACCTTTTAGCATTTATCGGCCAATGTACTTATGACGTTGATATAAAATATGATAAACTTAAGTCTGTAGGTTCCTTCATGCAGATTTCGGAAGGTAAAATGGATAAGATGCCACGCTTCCTACTGGGGGGCGATAAGATTGACATCAAGTTGCCTACGGATATCTATGAGCGTTATCGAAAGTCAGTGCACGGGAACAGACAATTTTCACATATTATCCATTCTTCAATAGTTTTTAATGCACTTGTCTATGCACTATTATACTATCAAGACTATAAGGAAACTTTATGGGCAAGAACCCTTAAATACAGAATAGATAATGAAAGCGCCTTGGAGAAATTCAAGGACAATGACACTCTTTCAATTGAAGACCCCGACGAAATAATGGAATTGGCCCAAATATTGCTGCTTGATCCTTACAAGCGTCTTTTCGAATCATTAGATACACTTACATCATCAGAGGAGGAATAATTCATGATAGCTCAACGAACATTTAAGAAAGCATACGCAGAAAACTTAGCCGACCGGGTGAGGAATGGGTATGATCTGGACTTGTACGGAAAAGAAGCTTTTCCTTATGACAAGGATGAAGTGCTGATTATTCCAACGCTCAGGTATCCTGAAGGTTTGTTAAGCAAACTGATACCAACAGCCCAAGGCGATTGCCAATCTGCAATCGCTCTTTACGAGGCTTATCCAAATATGACTCCTCTACAAGCTTCTGATAGAACCTTTTGGACATATCTCGCCCATGGAGATTTATTTGAATATGTTCAAGCTCGATATCCAAAAGTAAAAGAAGCCGATTTCAATGACATTCAGTATGTAGTAAATCATTGGTTTGCACCAAAAGATTGGCCGATCAGACATCCTTTAGCTTCATTATGGTGGTTTGTATATCTTACATTGGATGAAGGAAATGATGATAAATACAAATACACACGAAAGTTTTTTGAGAGTTATAATTTCCGAACCAATTTCGCCAAATATTCAATAGCCAGACATAAAGAAGCTGTGATAGGTTATTTTGATTTCCTAATGGAGAATGAGGAGGTAATGTCACAATTTTTCCAAGAAAGGAATCGATTCATAACTAAGTATCTCAATAAACTCGGTGGTTCCCGGCTTTTGAGTACGTTAGATCGTAATTTCTTTAAGGCTGAATTAACACGCATAAAGCCACAGATACTTGCGGTGACTTCCAATTCTCGTGAAGACGAGGGTGATGGATTTGATGAAGCATACTTTGAAGAATAACCTTGAAGGATTATTTTATTTTGATATTCAAATAGAAGACGCGGCTTCGGGCTTACGCCCTCAGCACAGTGTTGATCGCATAACACACGAATGGAATTCATTAGTCTCACAGGAATAAGAGTTTCAAATAGATTACTTGCATATTTCGGAGGAATTTATTATTTTTGTGAGTTAGTGAATAATGTGGTTGCAACCACAATAATGGATTAACGATGGATATAGAAGATATAAAGGGTTTGATAGCTTCTGATGAGTCAAGGACTTTGGAGCTTAAGAAGAGTACCGGCGAATTGAAAGACGGTATGCATTCGGCATGTGCGTTTTTGAATACAGAAGGGGGGTGGCTGATTTTCGGAGTCACTCCAAAGTCGCTGAAGCTTATTGGTCAGGAAGTGACCGACTCAACTCAACGAGAGATTGCGCAGGCATTGTCTGGGTTTGAGCCCGCTTTAGACATACGTCCTATTTATATCGATGTACCAGATAGGCCCGGCAACAAGATTATTGCAATGCATTTTGAGGGGTGGACGTGGGGTAAACGTCCACATACTTTTCATGGTTGTCCATACTATAAGGTTGAGAGCACGACTAAGGTCATGCCTCAGCAGATGTATGATGAAAGGATACGAGTGCATCAGCTTCAACCCTACTCTTGGGAAAATCTACCTGCCCAAGACGTTACCATTGCTGATCTCAACGAAAAATTCATCCAAGGTTGTATCCGAAATGGAGTAGACGGAGGTCGTATACATGAAAGTGCATTGAGTGCACCAATTTCCGACACCCTATCTAAATGGAATCTGCTTAACAATGGAGTCCTTACCAATGGAGCAGTGATGTTGTTCTCGAATAAGATCAACATGTATCCTAATTTCAGATTGAGGATGGCGCGATTCCTTGGTACAGAAAAAGACGAGTGGATTGACAACCAGAGAGCAGAAGGTAATTTCTTTGACCTACTGGATGCAGGATTAGCTTTTTGCTTCAAACATCTTAATCTCAGTGCGAAGATAACAAACCACAGCATCTACCGAGAAGAGCGACTTGAGATACCATATAAAGCTATAAGAGAAACACTTATAAACTCACTGTGTCATAGGCAGTGGGAGAAGCGCAACCTTACCAACAGCATTGCCATCTATGATGATAGAGTAGAGATAGGAAATCCTGGAGTGTTTCCTCCAGAAATCACGAGCGACAATATTAAGCTTCCGCATGACTCCTACCCTTACAATCAGAACATAGCTGAGACTCTCTTCAGATCCATGATACTGGAGAACTGGGGAACAGGCGTAAAGCGCATCATTGATGCATGCAAGGAGCAAGGTGTAGAAGAGCCCACTTGGCGATGTCAGGGGGGATTTGTCTATGTCGTCTTCAAGCGGCCAATCAATGGCAATAAGAATGAGGTTAATCGGGGAACTGATTTGCACCAAACTGAGGGTGATTTGCACCAAACTGAGGGTGATTTGCACCAAACCGAGGGTGATTTGCACCAAACTGAGGGTCAATTTGCACCAAACTTGACCAAATTGCACCAATTTTCTCCAGAGCTTCAACACAATCTGAAAAATTTCCTTAACGTGGTAGGTAAATACCCTAGTGAGACCGTAGTTTTCTTGGCAAAAGAAGCTAAAGTTTCGTTAAGGGCAGCAAAAAACTACCTCAAATATTTACAGGAGGCACAAACGATTAAAAGGATAGGATCTCATCGAAAAGGGAGATGGGAAATAATTGATGCAACCGATAATGATAGCCAGGAGGCAAGTGATACAAACAATAAATCCGATGATGAATGATATACGGGAGAAGTTTCGGGCCTATCTCAATGATTCAGGGGTCAAGGATGCAGAGCGTTGGCTTAGTGTCGTTGACTTCGGGCTGAAGGTGTTGCTTCAAGCAGTTGGGGAACTGAAGGAAGACCAAGAGGTCTATGACGTGACGGATCTTGAGCGAGTGGATAAATGGAGAGACATGATGCGCTCCGAACAGGCATGGCAACACATCGACCGCCAAAACCATAACGAGCCATCGAAGGCGCTGCGGCATTATCGGAAATACATCGAGGCACTTGATACAGAACGCAACTCCATCAAACGGTTTGCTCCATCCAAGCCCGCGGACAAAAGCGATGACACGGAGACTCCATTGCCAGGAATAACTGTATCAAAATCACGCAATTCCATTCTAATAGATTCAGACCGCAATCCTGATATAAGCGAAGGGGAAGCGATGGAAGCACACGTGACAAGATATGAGCGAAGCCGACTTGCCCGGCAACTTTGTATCGAAGCGTATGGCTCCACCTACAGATGCGAAGTATGCGGATTGCGCCTTGCAGACCGCTATGGCCACCGCAAGGGGAAAGCTGACTATATCGAAGTGCACCACATAATCGGACATGCCGACTCTTCGAGAAAAAAGGGAAGCCATGGTGTGAACTACCGCGACGAACTTATTCCTCTCTGCCCTAACTGCCACAGAATGATACATCATCTAAAAGACCACACTATCCATCCCGACGAACTAAGAAATATAATTGCAGAAAATGAGCGCAAAGGATAAACTACATAACCACTTCGCAACTGCTCTTGACATTTGGAAGGAGCAGCGGGACCCGTATGTATGGCGTCTGAACCTCTCGGCATCATTCTACCGAGAAGGGCTCTCACTGCTTGAGAATGCTATAGCAGAGACGGGGAATATGAATTTCCTGTATGAAAAGGACTTTGCTCCAATTGCTCTCATTATGGTAGCGGAATGGTATAAGCGCGACTATACGGGAAATCATGCCGACAGCCCAACCTGGGTCAAGGACATCGAATGGAAAGATGTATGGATGGCGTCTGGATTAAGGAGATGGGAAAGATGGGTCTATCAGTTTGAAGAATCAGGTAAATTCAGTTGGCAATATTCCGCTTATGTATTAGGAGGAATAGCCTGCCGCTTCATAAGTCAGCAGGACAAAGAAAGCCGACTGCTTAAGGACCTCTGCAAACTCTTCCATGGCCAAATCGAGGAAACAGAGATTGACTTGTCAGGCAATGCAAGAGCACTCTCAATGTCAATAGACAAAGGAGGGAGCATCTATCACTTCCTTTTGGATCTTATGGATGACAATTCACGGCTCTCGCTGGCATATGCACATGACGGAGAAGAGGAAGTGCGAGACTTACGGAAGAAGATACTCGAGGCCAACAAGGAAGTGACCAAAAAGAAACTAAGGTCGGAATGGCGATTCACCACATCGCCTTACAACAGGGAGAACCTACATAGGTCACTCCGCATATCCTTCGCGCCAGAACGAGTGGATGGGGAAAAAAGATGGTTTCTAAGCCGCGAACGTGCCCAAGAATGGGGGCTCAAACTTACTGATGCACTTACCGACATAAATGTGATTCTCACACTCTATCGGAATGGTGAACCCATAGATAATCCTATAGAAATCATGAGTTTTCAACCTACAGGGTCACTAAATGCAGGATTCAATATCATAGACGAAAACCCATGGTATGTAGTAACTAATCTTCCAGCTGACTTCGACGGGTGGCGACTCAGTGCAACCACCAACGATGGGCAACACAAAGAGATAGACCCTGGGATCAATCCAGTAGGGGATTGGACGCAGATATACCAGACCGCAAAAAACGCCAATGTATGGAGCAGCAACCGCAGGCGCATGTCGACGGCAGTCGTATTCAATGACAGATGTCGCATTACCGATCCAGAAGGACATCCGGTGGCAGGGAAGATGCTTCTCGTAGACAACAGCCCCACACGCCATATCAATTGGGCCGATATACCTGTATATGTCAAACTGGCCTATCCAAGCAAGGGTGGTCAAGAACGGGAAGAAAAGCTTATAAGCCCACTTGCTGAATGCAGGGTAATCGTCGGCAACCTCTACCCCACCCTCATCCATTATCTCCCCGGAGGACAGATTACTGTGGAAAGGAAAGACACCAATACTGGAGAAATCGAGGAAGAACAAATGCAGATGGCATTCGGACTTGACAATATCCTATTGACATGGATGGAAAATGGGAAGATACCCAAGACAGCAGCCGCGGAACTCATAACGACGAAACAAAACGGAGAGACCCGAGATATAGAGAAACTCAAAAAGGGAGTAGTGGAAGTCACCGCCTATGCAAACGGAATGCAAGCAACCGCCAAAGTTTGGTATATACCAACCAATGGACAAACCGCACCCGGCTACAGAGACCTGAAAAAACGACGTGTAGTGTGGGGTACGAAAAAGTATCCAGCCCCATCTTTAGACTCGGAAGAAGGACTTCAACCAACGATCACAATCGAAGATAGAGACATTTTGGGGAATAAGGCATCGATAAACGTATTCCAACCTGCAGAAAGAACGGAGCTATGGTTCGGGGAAAAACGATTGAAGATACTTGAGGAGGATACTCCGGCATATGTGCCATTGTTGAGCCTGCCTAAGATTACCATCAGGAGATTTGATGAAGCCGGCTATCGCCACTGGGTGGGAAGTGAGCACCTTAATGAATACAAAGGTCTGTGTATACCTTCTTCCGACACGAGAAAAACAGAGATTCCAAGCATCTCAATCATCAATTTTAAAGAATCTGCTCCCGACAGAAGAACCAGAATTGAAATCGGGGGCTATCAAGTCGAAAGAGGAGACACCCAATTAACAGCACCCTGCTATCAAAAGCAAAGAGGCGAACAGGAAGATGATATTTTCGGAGGGGATGATCCTTTCAGTGAAGACAATGACCACAGCCTCGAGCCAATTGAGGCCTTGACCGCGGCTATTGAAAACAATCTCTACTCTTTCTACTTCGATGAACTCTTCAACAAAGGAGGGCAAATTCCATCATGGATGGAAGAAATCAGGAACAAGAAAGGAGAAGAATTCATGAATCAGCACCGTGAGGCTATTCTCAGGATTTTATGGGAAAATGATTTGACTACTAATGATCTTAATTTCAGGATATGAGCAACCAACGATTGAATTTTGCATCTATATACGAAGAGAGTAAAGAAGCAGTGGAGTCAGCCTTGACTTCAATGTGGATTGGCGAGACCCTCAACGCCAGCCAAAAGGCGTATGCACGCCAACTAAAGGAAATCATCGGGGAGATATTCGCTCCTAAGAATGCAATGCCAATAGTAGAATGCATCAATCCATATGAATCAGTATCAGCAGAGGAGTCTACGGCTGCAGAAAAACTTGTAGGCACTCTATGGAAAAAAAGTTTGCCTAAAGACATCTACTTCCCTCCTTACAAACATCAAGCCGAGAGTTGGAAAACACTACAGGAATTTACCCAGGAGGGAGATCCCATGTCGATAGTAGTGACTACCGGGACAGGCTCGGGCAAGACTGAATGCTTCATGCTTCCGCTCGTAGAAGACCTCCTCAAGCAAAAAGAATCAGGCAACTCCGGAAAGGTGCAGGCTATCTTCCTCTATCCACTAAACGCCTTGATGGACGACCAAAAGGAGCGTCTTGAGCAACTTGTAGGGGGTACAGGGCTTCGCTATGCAGTCTACAACAGCAATCTTGCGGAGCGAGATGACCCTAACAACGACGCCATGC
>CAZIAX010000066.1:0-11987 GCA_964537745.1 uncultured Sangeribacter sp. | reverse complement strand
GGGACAAGGGTGTCTACAACGTCTACGCCTACTATCCGCGTCTCGACCAAGTGACTTCCACCACCGACCTTCCAGTCCAAGTCAGCACCGACCAGACAGGTGCCGGCTACGAGGCTTCCGACTTCCTCCACGCCTCGGCACTCGGAGTGCAGGCTGCCGCTGACCCGGTAAGCTTGAAATTCCGCCACCTGATGAGCAAACTCACCGTGCGACTCATCAAGGGTGAGGACTATGAGGGGGATATCCCTACGGATGCAGTGGTCTACGTGCACAACACTGTGGCTGATGCCACTGTCGACCTTGCGGCCGGAGTCGCGACTCGCGACCCACGTGGCTCACGCGCCACACTGAAAGCGCGTCGCAACGGGCAGGCCAACTACTCGGCAATCGTGGTTCCTCAGCGGCTTGACAACCGAGTGCCCCTCATCGAGGTCGTAGCCAATGGGGTGTCTTTTCTCTACGAGAGCAAGTTCCAGTTCAAGCCTGGCATGCACCATATCGTGAGCCTGGTGATGGACCGCAATCCGGAGCAGGTCAAGATTGAAATTGGAGGCGAAATCACCGATTGGAATCAGTAACTCAACTTTCGTTGAAGGTTATAGGGTTATGAGGTTATAGGAAAAGAATATAGATGTCGAAAAGAAGGAGAAGACTCAACATATCGCTTATCATCCTGAGCATCCTGCTTGCCGGATGGGCTGTCTGGATATGCCGGCAGCCTTCTCCTTCCTATACCGACTCCCAACTTCCAGCCTCCGCAGACCACGATTCCGTACCCTCCCAAAAGGAGACTTCGGACATCATAACAGTCGCCGCTGCCACTGAAATATCGCAAGACAGCATTCCCGACACTGCTCCCACCACTGCTTACAAACCGCAGGAGGCTCCCCCTCCGGTCAGGACTACCAAAATGCGCGACGCTGACGTCCGTTTCATGACCGGATCTCATCCCTTCAGCGTGGAGGCGCGGAAAGTGCTCAGCGGCAATCTTGAGGAGTCGGACTCAATCAGCCGGCGCGAAATCCTCAACTACTGCGAGCACCTCCGCACCTCCTACACCACCCGGGATATCGACTTCCTGCGCCAAGTCTATAGCGACGACGCCCTCATCATTGTGGGGAGCGTAGTGCGCACCGCCAAATCGTCGCAACCCAAAGGGTCGCAGAAGGTGGTCTACGCACGGCGCACAAAAAAGGAATACCTCAACCGACTCGAGAAGACTTTCAACTCCGGCAAGGATATCGACCTGAAGTTCTCCCGATTCCGCATCATGCGCCATCCCACCATGGAGGGTATATACGGAGTCACATTGCGGCAAGAATATTCATGCGGCAATTATTCCGACGATGGGTGGCTCTTCCTGCTTTGGGATTTCCGCGACCCTACTGCGCCCCTGATTCATGTGCGCACATGGCAGCCGGCAAACACTCTCGCTGGAGAAGACGACCTTATCGATATGTCTGACTTCAACCTTGAATAATACTCAAAGAAAATGACGACACGACGATGCCTGCTTCCACTCATACCGCTGCTTCTGGTGATAGCGGTGATGTTCCCGGCCAGACTCTTGGCCCAGGAATTCTCCGTCACGTCGTTTCGCGACCTCCCCAACGATGTCTCCGCATTCATCAATCCTGTCCGCGACCTCAACGATGAGGACTGTGCCCTGCTGAAGGTGGTGGCGCCCCCCGACTTTGTATTCTCCACTCCGCTTGGCATAGTGAAAAGAGTCGACAAGACCGGTGAAATCTGGCTCTATCTTCCTCGAGGGTCGAGGAAGATTACCCTCAAGCATGCAGAGTGGGGCGTCTTACGCGACTTTATGTTTCCATCACGACTCGAAAGCCATAAGACTTACGAGCTGACTCTCCAGTATCCACAGTCTCTCCCTACGATGATGGCTTATAGCGAACCTACTACAATCACAGTACGCGACACACTCATAGTCACCCGTGTCGATACCCTTATGGTGCGACCTGAAAAACCGAGGATTCCTCTGGAGTTCGACATCATGGCTGGCATCGGCTTTGGCGGCCGCGCTCCCTACACTTTCGGTTCGCTTACGCTTTCTCTCATGAAGCGCCACGGCGGCTTCATCCGCATATCGGCACTTCCCAATCCCTCCGACTCTCCGATTGCCACTTGCGACCGCTATGGCCTCATCGACGGCCAGAAGAGATTCTATTCGGGAGAGGTCAGCAAGAAAGTCTTCATGATTTCAGGTGGCCCTATACATAGGATTACTGACAAATGGACCATCTTTGAGGGTCTCGGCTATGCCGACAACCGCCTCGACTGGCAACTCGCCCCTTCGGAGGGTAGCGGGTATGTGCGCAACTCCTATTTCAGCCATAAGGGACTGACAGCCGAAGTGGGCACGCAGTTCCGCTGGGATTGCATCGTGGTCTCAGCTTCGGTCATCACCCTACGCGGCTCAGAATGGTTCGGCTCCATAAGCGCTGGATTCCGGTTTGGGAAAGGGGTAAGGTCGAGAGTTATTGGTTTATAGGTTTATGGGGTTATAGGGTTATGAGGTTATAAGATTATAAGGTTATGAAGTATTTTGCGATAAAGCACTGCCAATATATACTCGCCATGCTGATGGCAGCAGTCGCCATGACTGCTTGTTCGGATCATTCCCGGCCGGATAGCCCGGAGCCTAAGATTGAGATAGCGGAGGCAACAGACATCACGCGCACCGAGGCCACCGTCAGAGCCACTATCGACACCTATGGAAGCACACTCTCCTATGTGGCGCTCCATTACGGTGCATCTTCCGGCACTCCCGAGGAGGAGCAGACCATTGAGGGAGACCCATCCCTATCTTCTTTCGAATTCCAACTCACCGACCTTCGACCTGGCACTGCCTACTCATGCCATCTTGCGGCGGGAACTGCGACGGCTTCCCTAAAGTCGGAGACTATCACATTCACTACTGTTCCCAACGACCCTCCCAAAGTGTCGGGTATCACCCCGCTCTCCACAGGTCCGCTTGGCATAATACTGAGTTTTTCTATCATGGACTCTGGAGGCGAACCCATTGCGGAGGCGGGATGCGAAATCAAGCAGACCGGAGGCTCGGAAAGCCGACGGATTTATGCAGTTAGTTCCGGAACATATCCCGAAGAACTGCGGCTAACCATCACAGGACTTATACCTTCTTCCACCTACCTCATAACTCCATTCGCCGCCAGCTCGGTAGGTGAGACACGGGGAGAGACTTTGGAATACACCACCACCTCATCTATCATCCTCAAGCAACCAGGGATACTCGCCGACCTCTTCGGCAACTACCCAACCTCTGACATCGAAAGCCTTACTATCGCAGGCCCTATGAATGGCGACGATTTTCGCACCCTCAGGGCTTTTTTGGGTGCTCCCGCAGATGGGAACTCCCAGCTTCATATTTCCGAAATTGACCTTTCTGATATCAGCATCGTAGAGGGTGGAGAGTCCTACGACGGGCAACGGTTTACTGTCGCCGACTGCTTGTCAACCGGCATCTTTGCCGACTGCATCCGACTGCGAGAAGCCATTCTTCCGAACTCCGCCACAGATATCCAACGCGATGCCTTCGCTCGCTGCACCGCTATGGAGGTCCTTACCATACCGGCCCGCATAGAGACTCTACTCCCCTCTGCCGCTTGCACGGCGCTTAAAGCCATCGAGGTGTCGGGAGCCAACCCTCACTTTAAGTCTGACCAAGGGGTACTTCTCAATGCGGATGCCTCGGCTATCCTTTGGTTTCCAATGGGTAAGACGGGAGAATATCGATTCCCATCTACCATCTCCGCTATCGGAGAAAACGCTTTTGCAGACACCTCCATCACTTCTCTTGTCATCCCTTCGGAAGTGACCTCTATCAGCCGCGGCGCTTTCGTAGGATCGGCACTGACCCAGATCTTTCTTCCTGACAACCTGATAAATGTATCGGAAGGTATGTTTCAAAACTGCTCAAGCCTTACACTCGTATATCTTGGCGCGGCTACGGAATTCATAGGAAACTTCGCTTTCGACGGAACATCGATTCAGGACATATATCTGGCTGCGGATTACCCTCCTTACACTATGGAAGATGCTTTCCGCAACGGAAACTCTACCATTTTCGGCCAATGCACCCTGCACGTGCCGACAGGATGCAAAAAACTTTATTCTTCCCACCGCCAATGGGGCTCTTTCAGCCACATTGAGGAGTTCAAACCATAACACGCATAGGGACATGAGAGACTTCGACAATGACTCTGGACTATACACCGACCAGCAAAGCGCCCAGCGCGATCTGGCGGGAATTTTCTCCAACAAGTTCTCCAACGTCAACCTGCTTTATAAGTCAGAGCATGGCGCGACGGAGATCCATACCGCCACGCGCTATGGCAAGCGATACGTGCTGAAAGGTCTGAAGAAGGAGCATCGCGAGGATCCCGTCTGCAACATGTGCATGGCCAAGGAGTTCGAGATCGGTATCACACTCGACCACCCCAATATCAGGCGCACCATCGGTTTGGAAAATATCGACGACCTTGGTAAAAGAATCATTTTGGAATACATCGACGGTCTTCCACTCTCCACAATACTTGCCGACAATGCCGTCTCTTCTGAGAAAGCAGTCACTTTGGCACTCCAACTGGCCGATGCTCTCAGATACCTCCACAGCAAGCAGATATGCCATCGCGACCTAAAGCCAGAGAATATCCTTATTCCCCATCAAGGCGACAATGTGAAGGTCATAGACTTCAACCTCTCTGACCGCGATGACTTCATTGTGTTGAAAAACCCAGCTGGCTCCAAGAGATACATGGCTCCTGAACTCTCTGACCCGGACTCCAAACCCACTCCTGAGACCGATTACTACTCTCTTGGGGTAATAGTCAACGAGCTTGCCGAGGCTGCACATAATCGCCCGCTTGCACAAGCAGCCAAGCTGCTGACCGACCAAAATCCCCAAAGACGCAAGGAGGGACTCGCCATACTCGAAAGGGGCACAGACCTTCAAGAATCCTCCTCCTGGATCGACAGCCTCCTCTCATCCAAAGCCCTCACCTACGTGCTCTCTGCCATCTGCCTCCTCCTCACTACCTTCATAACCCTCCATTATCTAAATAATTAATATGGACAAAGAAGCATTAGCCGCAATAGTAAGAATTACCAATGAAAATCTCGGTTACGAACCTACCACTCCCACCGGATTCAACGACCTTAGCCGCCAGATCAAGCAAATCACCGGCGAATCTCTGAGTCTATCCTCCATAAAAAGAATATGGGGCTACATACCCTATGATGGAGAGTTCTCACCCACCACGCTCAACATCCTGGCCCGATACAATGGTATAAAAGACTGGGAGACTTTTAGGAAAAGCATTCAGTCAAACCCTCAGCCCGACGACGAGTCTGGTTTTCACGATGACAAGATTATTGACACGACAAAATATAAGACAGGCGACCGGATCGTGCTCAGTTGGAACGACGGCAAGGAGTGTGAGCTGGAATGTGTCAGCCCGATGAGATTTCGCGTGCTGAGAACTGAAAACATCAAGCTGAGAAGCAGCGACATAGTGACCGTCCACACCCTCTGCATTGGCCAACCCGTCTACATCAGCGACATCATCCGCGGCGACATCCAGTTTACCGCCTACGTAGGCGCCAAAAAAGGGGGACTCCTCCGCATCCAGGAATTCCCAATGCAAAAAAATACAAAAAAAGGCGAATAATCAAGCAAAATTTACTAATTTTGCAATATGATTAAAGCTGCTTTGATTGACATGGACGGAGTCCTCTACGACTCCATGAAATACCACACCCTCGCCTGGAAACAGATGATGGAGGAAAACGGCATACATTGCAGTCGCGAGGAATTCTACCTGTACGAGGGAATGACCGGCGCGGCTACAATCGACCTTATATGGCAACGCGAATTCGGCCAACCCTGCGACCCGGAGCGTCGCACTGCTCTATATGACTATAAAACACGCATTTTCAAGCAAATCGGAGGCAACGAGCCGATGCCCGGTGCCGACCGTATGCTCCGCTCGCTCTGCGACCGCGGCATACGCTGCGTACTCGTGACGGGCAGCGGACAAGCTTCACTTATCGACAACATACGCAAAGACTACCCTGGAGTCTTCGCCGAGGGCATGATGGTGACAGCCCACGACGTCACCAAAGGAAAACCTGACCCGGAGCCCTACTTGCGTGGCCTTGAAAAGGCCGGAGTAAAGCCGGAGGAGGCAATCGTGATCGAAAACGCACCCCTTGGTGTACGCGCCGGAGTAGCCGCCGGTATCCACACCATGGCGGTCTGCACCGGACCAATCCCCAAAAAGAACTTCGAGGATGAAAAGGCATGGGGCATCTTCCCTTCGATGGAGGAATTCGCCGATATGCTCCCCCTCGTCATCGACCTGCTGAATGCAGAGTCGCCTTACGTGCTGGCCGACAGCAACACCACAACTCTCGTGGTAGACAAACTCGCAGAGCAGATTCCGGCCTTGGGAAAGCTCCCACGCTGTGTGATTCCGGCTGGTGACGATCATAAGAACATAGAGTCACTGACGAAAGTATGGCGTATGCTCTCCGAAAACGGTGCCACCCGACGTTCGACTCTCTTCTGCATAGGGGGAGGAATGGTGACTGACCTCGGTGGTTTCGCAGCAGCCACTTTCAAGCGCGGTATGGACTGCGTCAACGTCTCCACGACCCTGCTCGGAATGGTCGATGCCGCTACAGGCGGAAAAACGGCCATCAACCTTGACGGGCTCAAGAATGAAGTCGGAGTCTTCTCCATGCCGAAAGACGTGGTCATCATTCCGGAGACCCTCGATACTCTCCCTCGAGAAGAGTTCCTCTCAGGCTACGCCGAGATGCTCAAGACAGCACTCATTGCTGACCCGGAAATGTATACTGCTCTTCTTGACATTGAGATGTATCTCGACCATCCGCGACTTCTCCTCCCCTGGATAATGCGCTGCATCGAAATCAAGACAGGAGTGACTACCCGCGACCCGAAGGAAAAAGGGGAGCGAAAGATACTCAATTTCGGCCATACCGCCGGACATGCCATTGAGTCGCACGCCCTTATCAACGGTCATCCCATTGCTCACGGCATAGCCGTGGCTCATGGGCTATTATGGGAGATGGTGCTCTCCGCCACTGCGGAGGGAGGGCGCGACGAAAAACTCTCTTCGACGTACCTCTATCCATATGCGACGATGCTGAAGGAATACTTCCCTGCCGCAGGGGTCAAATGCGCAGACATCGACGAGCTCATAACTCTCATGCGCCACGACAAAAAGAACGCATCACCCGACCGCATCAACTTCACACTTCTCAGCGACATCGGAACCCCGCAATGGGACCAGTTCCCCACAGAGGAGGAAATCAGAGGTGCATACGAAGTCTACGGCGACCTCTCCGGCCAAGCCTAACCCCCATAAACCCATTAAACCCCATAACCCCATAACCTCATAACCCCATAACCCCATAACCCTCAACTTTCGTTCCCACAGCTTTCGGAACGAAAGTGTGGGGGAACGAAAGTTGAATGAAGAAAGCCCTGCAATACATAATACCCATAATCCTGTCGGCCCTGCTGATATGGTATCTCTTCCGGAAGGTCAACTTCCACCAGACCATGGAGATACTAAGTCACGGTGTCGACTATTGGTGGATACTGGCGGCTATGGGCATCAGCATCTTCTCCCACATATTCCGCGCCATGCGTTGGCGTATCCAGCTCAATGCCCTGCAGGTAAGGAGCTCATTGATGGAACTTACTTGCGCCGTCTTCGGATGCTACGCCCTCAATCTCTTACTCCCTCGTCTGGGCGAACTCTGGAGATGCACGTTCGTCGCCAAACGCTCCCGGGCTAAATTCACGAGCGTCATGGGTTCGATGGTGGCGGACCGTATGGCCGACTCCATAATGGTGTTAGTGCTTATACTGCTGACATTCGTGCTCGCCGCTCCAGCACTGGCGGCCTTCATGGCAAAATATCCTATAGGGGAAGGAATTCTCAAACTGGTCTATTCCCCAGCTATTTGGGTGGCAGGAGTGGCGGCAGTTGCCATCGGATGGTGGATTCTCCACCGCTATAGAGACTCACGCCCCGTAGCCAAGCTTCGGAAGTGGACTGCCGAGACATGGCGGGGGTTTGCAGTGACTGCCACTATGCCAGGCAGATGGCGATTCCTGCTACTGACCATTGCCATATGGGGATGCTATTTCATCCAGCTATACGTGGCATTCTACGCCTTCAGTTTCACCCGGGCCCTTTGCACACAGCCAGACCTTGCCTATGGTCTGCTGCCATGCCTTGTGGCATTCGTCTTCTCGTCAATCGGCATGGCAATCCCGAGCAACGGTGGACTCGGACCATGGAACATCGCCATAATGTTTGGCCTCGCCATCTACGGAGTGGCCGACGTAGAAGGCGCGGCTTTCTCCATCTTGCAATGGAGCGGACAGACTGTGATGCTTATTTTACTTGGAATTTTCACCGCCATCTGGATTGGCGCCACCTCTTCCAGAACCGACGGACTGCATAAATCTTGACAAGAGAATGAAATACGATGATGACAGATACCTCGACGAAGAGGATGATAAAGATTTTTGGGACGATGAGCTCGAACTGAGTTCCGACTACCCTCCAAGGAGCGTCGACGACGAGCCCATATACCCTCGTACGTCAGAGCAAAACTATAATTCCTATGAGGAGGATACGCAGGAGAGTGAGAATAATCCTGATGACTCCGACGATACTCAAGCCGAAGCAGAGGATGATGACAACGACTATTACTCCGAGCCGGAACCTCCTGCGAAATCTCGAAGGGAGCGCTTCTTCGGCAGAAAGAAGAAGGATGAAGTGGAAGAGGAGGACGACAATGATGACAATGACTACTATGAGTCAGACGAGGACTCCGAACCAGCACCCAAGCCGAAAGCCCCTAAACTTGACCCAGAGGACCCAGATTATTGGATTGAGGAAGAAGACTCACCCCTGAGCGGAATAATGCCAGGACCGAAAAGCAAATGGAAATGGCAACTCGCCATAGTATTCGGTGCTCTCATCCTTATCATATGGGCCTGGATATGGTTTTTCCGTCCCTATTCCGACAACGCTGTGAAATATGGCTATGTCACCGAGATGGAACGCCGGGGCTCACTCTTCAAGACATTCGAGGGCTCTATGATACCTTACAAGCAGATTGGCGACCCAGACCCGCTCTATTTCCAACCGCAGAGATTCAGTGTGCCGACCGATTCGCTGGCCGCCGTGATGAAAAGGATGATGCTTGGGTGCGTGCCGGTAAGAGTGGAGTATGAGACCTATCATGCCCCCCTCCCATGGAAAGGGGAAGAAAAGATGATAATAACCAGGGTCGACACCGCCGACCCTCACAAAATCCTCCCCCCGGAATACCGACACAGTTTTAATGATAAATGATAAATTATAAATGATGAATTGCTATGACATCGACATCATTTAAAAAGCATATTGGAGTATTGGCAGCGGCAGCCGCCTGCATAGCGATGCTCTGGGGTTGCGCATCAATCGGCAACCCTTCGGGTGGTCCTCGCGATGAGGATCCTCCGCGCTTCGTCCGAGCAAATCCGGCCCCGGGTTCGGTCAATGTGGACCCGAGCAATATCAATATCGACTTCAACGAGCTGGTCAACGTCAAAGACGCTTTCCAGAAAGTAGTACTCTCACCACCGACGAAGAATACCCCGCGAGTCTCTACCCGTGGGCGCCGCGTCGTGGTCAACATCACCGACACACTCCTTCCAAACACTACCTATACCATAGACTTCGGAGATGCTATCGAGGACAACAATGAGGCCAACAAGCTCTCGGGGTTCGCATATACCTTCTCCACAGGGCCGACGCTCGACTCCTTGCGCATATCAGGTATGGTACTTGGAGCCGAAGATATGGAGCCGCAGCAGGGTGTGTTCGTAGGTGCCTACATCTCGAAAGAGGATTCCGCATTCATTCGCATGCCTTTCGAGCGCTTGGCTCGCACAGATGAGATGGGACGATTCATAATCCGCGGTCTGCAGGACACAACCTACAGACTCTTCGCCCTCAAGGACCTTGACAACGACAAGCACTACGCCAATCCCGAGGAGGATATCGCATGGTTTGACGAGGTCATTCGTCCTTCTGCTGAGCGTATCATGACTTCAGACACCATCCGCGACCTTTATACAGGCGCGGTTGACACAGTCATACAGCGTGAGAGAACCCGTTTCTTGCCCAACAACGTGCTTCTGCGCATGTTTAATACCGGCCTGAAACCGCAGTATCTCGTAAGCTATACACGTCCTGACTCCACTCGGTTGGAATTCATCTTCAACTCCCCTTCCAAGATTGCGCCTCAGATTAAGATAGTCAATGATGAGGCTTTCCCAAATCCGCTCAAGGCGGAACGCACTGTCGGCAACGATACCCTGACCTTCTGGTTGCCTCGCGAGCTCGCCATAAGAGATACCCTGCAGTTGGCTCTCAACTATACAAACGTGGAGCTTCTCACCGGTATCGAGACCATCGTCAACGACACCGTGAAGCTGATGAAGCCGAAGGAGCAGACTTCCAAGAAGAAGAAAGACAATAAGAAAAAGAAAGAAACGAAGAAGGATAGCGCCAAGAAAGACAAGGGATTGGCTGATATTACTTTGCCAACAGATTCTCTTGACCAAGCCAAAACTGATATCACAGACCAGAACAAAGAGAAAGATGAGGAAAATGAGGATGAAGAGGAAAAGCCCAAGGAACCCTCCTTCGCTTTCACTGCGAAAGGTCCTGACACGGATATCACCCGTCCCTTGACGATTGAGGTACCCGTGCCGCTCTCGCGCATCGACCCATATGCCTTCCGGCTGGAGATAAAGCCCGACACTGTATGGATGCCCGTATCAGGCGAATACCGTCTGGAAAGGGCAGATACTCTGTCGGAACGACGGTTCAAGATTGAATTCCCATGGCAACGAGGCTCGACCTATAGACTTTCGGTCGACTCGCTTGCCGCAACCGACATGTATGGAGTCAAAAGCGACCCTCTGCAATATGAGTTCAAGACCAAGGCTCCCGAAGACCTTTCAAACCTGAAAATTACCCTGGTAGGGCTCGAACCGAGTATACCGGCCTTTGTGCAATTGATGGCCTCGGGCGACAAACCTAAGTATACAGCTCCTGTAGTCAATGGTATAGCCAACTTCGAGGGCATCGATGCCGGCAAATACTATGCCCGTCTCTATGAGGATTTCAATGGAGACGGTAAGTTCACCGCTGGCAGCTACCGACTGCAGAGAGTGTTCGGAGTGCCTACCGATACCATCGGTGTGGAAGAGACTATCGTCGATGATATCGTTCCAGAAGACTCCGAAGTGGAAATCGACTACGACTCCATGGAAGCGCTCCCTGCGGACTCTCTCGACTCCATACCGGCAAAATTGCCCATAGCCCCAGTCGCGTTCCTCCGGCCGAAGAGCGACCGGGAGATTGTGGATAGTCTTGTCAGCATAGGCTACAGCATTGTCCCCTTAGAGAATGACTCCATCGGCAAGGACATCCTGATTGCCATACAGCCAGACTTGGTATACTACTATCCTAAGACCATCAATGTAAAGAAGAACTGGGACATGGACCAGACATGGAATGTCTTTGAGACTGCGCTTGACCTTCAGAAGCCGACCAAGATAAAGAAGAACAAGCCGAAACGCACCAACACCCAGACCCAGGAAGAGGAAGAAGAAGAGGAAGAAGACGAGTTCGGCACCAACCCCTTCGCCCCAAACCGCAACAACCGCAACAACAACCGCAACCGCACCCTCAACAACGAACGCTTCTGACCCTCCGGAAAGCCGGCCCCCGCATGGAGCGCCGGCTTCCCAGCCGGCTTTGATTATGGATGGCCGGCTTCCCAGCCGGCTTTTGAAGTTGCGTAGTCAATGGGACGGCGGTTTTCAACCGCCGCCAGCCAGCTTTCGG
>CAZIAX010000065.1:0-12192 GCA_964537745.1 uncultured Sangeribacter sp. | reverse complement strand
ATTGCCATTTTTTATCAAAATTTTGGCAAAACTTTCGGTCAGAGAGGGTTTTTCGACCTCTTTCGGCTCCTTTTTCGGTTTTACTCTTGGAGCAGGCTGCTGACTCAAAAAAGCATCGATTGCCCCTAAAGTGGCATCGGCCGGTCCATCCAACAGACTCTCTCCAGGAGCCTCCTGCTCAAGCATCGCGGCATAGTCTAAGGCAGGGGGAGCGACCGGAACTGTCAGCTCCTCTACAGGAGACGTCAGTTCTTCAGCCTTCTCCTGTGAGCCGAACTTCTCCAAGAAGGAATCGATGGTATCGGCAGTAGAGAGCGAAGGAAGTTCGGAGGTGCCATAGAAATCCTGGAAATCTTCGGAAGCCTCACCCAAGATAGCTCGAAGCGCATCTGGGTCTCCGATGCATGCGGCAATGCGGCGGCGATGCATCCGCAATCGCTCGGGGTCACGCTCAGTAGCAATATCCTTGATGTCCGGAATCACATAATACGGAAATTTCTTCATATCCTTCTTGTCGTCGGCCATATCCATTCAGAGTTATTTTACCAGTTGCCCAGCGTAGCGTTAAAAATCAGGTCTACCAACTCATCACAAATCTCCTCGCAGAGTCCATCCTGCACATCAGTCAGCATTAGAGAGCTGTCAAACTGACGGTATGCGGAGAAAGATTGGTCAACGTCGTTGGCAGGATTTATGTGGTCGGTATATTTTACCTTCACAGTTATTGTTAGTCGTGTCTCAGTAGCGTAAGCATCCGTTCCGACAGCTTGCGGAGAAAGAGAGTAGCCAGTAATCTCACCAGTCATCTCAAGGTCGGAGGTGCCAGAGACTTCCTGCAGACGCGTCTGGCGCGTGATTGTATTCAGAAGTTTATTCTCGAAAGTCTGCTGGAGCGGAGCATATACCAAAGCAGCGCGGATTGGAAATTCGCCAACATGGATTGTCTTGTAGATATCATAGTTGAGTGCCGAGCCATTGAACTTATAGCTTATGGTGCACCCTGCCAGCAAAATGATTGCCGACACAGCACAAGTGATATATGAAAGTAGACGTCGCATGAATTAAGGATTGAATTATTAAGAGGAGGAGTGTCAGGAGATACCAAGGTCCTGCATCTTCCGGTAGAGAGTACGGAGTGATATCTGGAGTTCTTCGGCCGCCTGCTTCTTATTTCCGTCATGCTTGGCGAGGGTCTCCTCTATCACCCTGCGCTCAGAGAGGTCGAGGGGTTTGCCAGAGAAATCATCAGGGGAATGCTCTGGAGCCATCAGAGCCCTTACATCATGGACAGGGCGGTCAGCATCTGCAGGCTCACCATTGATTTTCTTCTTAAGCTGCTCAATCTCATCACGCATAGAGAAAAGCATCTGGAAGATCATCTTACGCTCCAGTTCTGTAGAATCATCACTGGGGGCTATCATTGGCGTAGAGTGAGGGTCGTGGTTGATTGGGAGCGCCTCGAGCATCTGTCGGCGTGATATTTCAGTTCCAGCCTCGAAGAGAGCAAGCTGGTCAATGATATTCTTGAGCTGACGCACATTGCCAGGCCAATTATACAGCATCATAGCACGCTTGGCCTCCTCGCTGAAGGAGATAGGTTTAGTCATATATTTCTCGGCAAAATCAGCCGCAAACTTACGCGCCAAGAGCACTATATCGTCACCCCTCTCGTGAAGAGGGGGGACATGTATCACTACCGTCGAGAGACGATAATAGAGATCCTCGCGGAAACGCCCTTCAGCGACAGCCTTCAGAAGGTCGACATTAGTGGCGGCCACCACGCGAATATCGGTGGTCTGGACGGTGCTGCTTCCCACCTTAAGGAACTCACCGGTCTCAAGCACACGGAGCAGACGGGCCTGCGTAGTAAGAGGGAGTTCAGCCACCTCATCGAGGAATATAGTGCCACCGTCGGCCTCCTCGAAATATCCCTTACGAGACGAGACAGCGCCTGTGAAAGCCCCTTTCTCGTGACCAAACAGTTCGCTATCGATAGTGCCTTCCGGGATTGCTCCACAATTGACTGCAATATACTTCTTATGCTTGCGGGCACCAAACTGATGGATAATCTTCGGGAAAAACTCTTTGCCGGAACCGGATGGGCCCGTCACCAGCACTGACAAATCAATAGGGGCGACTGTCACCGCTCTCTTGATAGCCTCAAGAAGAGCGGGAGAATCGCCGATTATCGACAAGCGCTGCTTAACGCGCAATATTTCTTCCGGTATTTCAGTCTTTACTGGCATCGCATAAATCAATGGCAACCACAGCCGTCGCCGCAGCCACAGCCTTCCTTATCACCTTCCTTGCCTGAGCAGTCGCAGCTGTCGTCGCAACCGCCATGGTGGGAGCATCCGCATCCACAGGCGTGCTTAGGATGGAGTTCCTCCTCAGTGGCATCGCGCACCTCGATAATCTCACCATCGAAATCTACAGTCTTGCCGGCAAAAGGATGATTGAAGTCCATCTCAATAATCTCGGGAGTGACTTTCACCACGCGGCCAGAGACGATGTCGCCGGTATTAGTCATCATGTCGAGCACGCTGCCTTCTTTCACTTCGACGGCCATCTTTCCGTCGCGCATGAAAGCCTCAACTGGTACTTGCTGCACGTATTCCTCAACTCTTGGGCCAAAAGCCACTTCGGGAGGAAGAGTGACAGAGAAACGATCGCCTTTTCCAAGGCCTTTGATTGTAGCCACGAGGCCTGGGATTACTTCCTGGCTTACTCCATATACCATCACGTCAGGAGCGGAGGGTTTTGCTTCAAACAGCACTTCGCCGGTGTCAGCGTCTTTTAGAGTGTATGCGAAGGCAACGAACTTGCCATTATCGATTTTTTCTTTATTATCCATATTTACTTTAATTTTCTTGGTTATACACAAATCGCCTCTCCGAGGCTACCGGGTCATTTTCTTAGCCCCAGGCTGAAGCCTGGGGTTTCTCCACAATGGCAGCTCTCCGAGCTGTGTTGTAGTATAATTATAACATCCATGAATCTTTTATGGGTTTATTTTATAATGAGATTTATAGATATTTATAATTTTGTTACTATTTGTCGGCACGGCGGAGGCGAGGACGCCTCCATTCCATGGCTACGCAGCACTAGCTCCGGCCGGCTGGGAAGCCGGCGCTCCGTGCATTATTCTTCGGCGGGGATGTCATCAGGGTCTTCTTCCTCTGTGACGGTCTCCTCTATGGCCTCCTCGTCGTCGGCATCTTCGGGATGTTTGAGCTCATACTGCTCATGTATCTGGCGAACATCGAAATAGAAACCCTTCTGCACTTTGTCGCGAAGACGTTTGAGAGTCTCCTCTTCTGGTTCTACGACAAGGTAGTCGTAGCCAGGCTCTATGAAATCAGCGTCGACCGCATGATAGCCCATGAGCTGCACCATATCGTATTCGTGTGCCGGATAGATGACAAACCAGGCATTCTGCTCATTCTCACCTGTGCCGGTACTTTTGATGGCACCCAAAAGGTGTTCCAGACGATATTCCCAAATCTTGGCGCTCATATCCTTGCGCCGCTCCTTGAGTACATGCACAAGGAAAGACATCTGGCGAAGATCAAATGGATTATCTTGCAGCGTAAGTTCTGCATATTTGCGTATTGTATCGATTTCCTCCTTGGTGTGAGAAGTCTTGTTGCGGTAGCTGTCGGTCACGCTCGCATAAGGTGACTCACGGTAGGGGTCGTAGTCTTCCTGAAACATATACCCGAGGTAGAGGTGTCGAAACTCCTCAGCCGTCATAGTCGTATCATTACGGTTGAATTTCTTCATCAGCTTTGGGTAATACATCGGATTTGACGGGTCGAGAGTAGCCACACGTATAGCCTCCAAGTCAGGGCGTACTACAGTCACCTGGCGTTTGGAAGACTTCTTGGTCTTAGCCTCGGGACTCTTGGAACCTGGATTGACATCGGTAGCATGCAGTTTCCAGTTGGCACCACCCGTAGTGGGCACTCTGGATGAAGATGTGGTCTTCTTGCGGCTTGCAGTTGTCTTTCTGCTGGCAGAGCGCTTCTTGGTAGTCGTAGTCTTCTTAGCAGTTGAAGTAGTCTTTTTCTTGGTAGTTGCAGTGGTCTTCGCCTTAGTAGTCTTTTTCTTTCTGGCCGCATCCATATCGACGGGGACAGCCATTAGAATGACCATCACCAGCATCCATACGATACAGTGCCAGACACCACGGGATAGTTTACGAGTGTATTCTATATTAGATTCCGTCATATTTCCATAAAGAAGGCTTAAGCCCCCTATAATTGTAACGAGAAATTTTGGGTTTTGTTGCATAGCCAGCTATGAAGCCGGAGCTCCATGGGAGGCATTGTCGCGTTTTTGTATCTCGGGGTATTCGATTCGGGAGTGATAGATGGTGGCGAGACGCTTCTTGAAAGTATCCTTTATGACGTTTATGTCGCGGAAATTGATAGGCGATTCATTATAGAGGCCATCAGCCATCTGCGAATCGATAATTTTATCCACAAGGGCATCAATTGACTTCGGGCTATAATCCTTAAGCGACCGCGAGGCAGCCTCTATGGCATCCGCCATCATCAGGATAGTGGTCTCCTTACTCTGGGGGTTGGGACCCGGGTATTCGTAGCGAGTCTTATCTACGATACCGTCTTTGCTCTGATTGACAGCTGTGTTATAGAAATATTTCGTCACTCCACGCCCATGATGCTCAGTAATGAAATCCTTGATCACCTGCGGGAGTTTCTCACGCGAGGCTATAGAAAGGCCGTCGGTCACGTGGCTGATAATCTTTCGTGCACTCATCTCGGGGTCGAGGCCAGCATGCGGATTGACCCCATGCTGGTTTTCGGTAAAGAAAATAGGGGACTCACTCTTCCCTATATCGTGGTAGAGTGCTCCAGTTCGTACGAGCGTAGTGTTGGCTCCGATAGCGCGGGCCGCTTCAGCAGCGAGAGTAGACACTTGCATAGAGTGCTGGAAAGTGCCTGGGGCGACCTCCGCGAGATTGCGCAAGATGGGATTGTTGATGTCGCTGAGTTCCACGAGCGTCACCATAGATGTGAACCCAAAGAGTTTCTCCACCACCAGAATCAGAAGATAAGCAAAGGAGAGGAGCACGCAGTTGATGGCGAAAATGCCTACCATGCGGAGGGAGAAAGAAGTGATGGTTCCTTCAGAGAGGGTGAGCATCATGGCGTAGCACAGGACGTAGAGCACAAACGTGATGAGGGCTGTGCGCAAAAGCTGGCTGCGTCGCGACAAATGATGGATGCAGAAAGTAGCGCTGACTCCGACCACAAACTGTATGACGACAAACTGGAACTGGAAAGGAGCAGCCAGTGCAATCATGAGAATGCAGATGATGTGTGAGAATATTGCAGTGCGAGGGTCGGTGAAGACGGCTATGATAAGAGGGACTCCGGCAAATGGGATAAGATAGAGGCCATTGTTCAACACATCGGCACACTCAATGGCAATGACCACGAAAAAAGTTATGAGGCAGACTATGAATGTCACCTTCTTGAAATCGTTATAGATTTCCGGCCGATAAATAGCGAGGAAGAGATAGAGTAAAGTAAAGAGAATGGCGATATACACTACCTGTGCTGAAGTGAAGAACTTCTTAGAGAGGGTCTTCGACTCCGTCTTATCGAGCATGTCGATATAATTGTTGAGGTTGGTGAAGATTTGAGCGTCGATGATGTCTCCACGGTCAACAATCCTCTGCCCCTTCTTAATGACACCGAGTGCGGAATTTACATTGAGATACTCCTGATTTCGGAAACGGGAATCAGCAGCGGAGTCCACCACAATATTGGGCTGCAGGCTTGCATTGAGAGCCTTAGCGACATCAGCGCTAAGGCGTGCCTCATGCTTTGCGGTAGACTTTGCAGCTACATAGGCAGAGTCTACTGCCTTATAAGCCATGCTGGGCGACATCATCTGCGAGGCGTCGATGACCTTTACGGCATTTGCATCTTCTGAGTCATCGCTAACACGGAGCTGCGAATGGGAGAAAGAGTGAATATGGTCGTACATATCGGCGCTCACCACTCCCCTATTGTATACTTCAGCAAGTTTTTTCCCGAGGAAAGTCGCGTCGCCAACACCGACGTAGTTGCCGGCGAGTTTGACGAAACGGTCTACGTTGCGCGCAGATCCACGTGTGTCGCGGATGACGAAGGGAATGAAAGCTCGGTCGATACTGTCACGCATCAACTGAGCGGATACAGAATCGCGCATGATGGGGGTATCGAATTCCGCCGTCAGCAAGGGATAACGCCAAGGCTGATTGAGCTCATAACTGAAGTTCTGATGGTCGCTCTTCATCAGGAGTAGCACCACAATCACCGAGGCTGTGATGGCCACAGCGATTTTCAAGATTGTAGCATTTGATATAAGGTCGGTAAGTTTCATAATCTTGACTTTATAATGTTTCGGGCATGGGCCGTCTTACACAAGGAGAGCCAGCTCTTCTGCGGCTCGACACAGCGTACGGATATAAGCTCCACAAGGTCTCCACTCTCAAGTGGATGCTCAGGCCCCACGAGGCGGCGGTCGATTTTTCCACCGATACAGTGATCTCCAAGTCGCTCATCGACTGCGTATGCCATGTCGAGGACAGTAGCACCCGAAGGCAAGCCGATCAAATCACCTTCACGAGTGAAGACATATATCTGCTTTGCAAAGATATTGAAGCGAAGAGAATCAAGGAAGTCTACCGCGTTGGGCTCAGGATTGGCAAGAATCTCCTTCACGGAGTTGACGAGATTGTCGAGCCTCTCCGTATCGGTCTGCACCCCATCCTTGTACTTCCAATGGGCGGCATATCCAAGCTCGGCGATATCGTCCATTTTCCGGCTCCGTATCTGCACTTCAGTCCATCTTCCCGACCCACGGCGCAGAGTGATATGCAGCGCACGGTAGCCGTTGTCTTTGGGAACCCGGATCCAGTCGCGTGTGCGGTCGGCATGAAGCTGACGACCTTCGGCTGCAATCTCGGCTATGCGTCGGGCGAGCGGTTCTTCCAGGGCATCGTCGTCGTTCTCATAGATGACCCTGACGGCATAAACATCATATACCTCCTCAAATGGAATACCCTTCTTCTGCATCTTCCGGAATATTGAATATACACTCTTCACGCGGGCTTTGATCTCGCAAGGGATACCCTCGTCGGCGAGTCTTTTCCTAAGTGGATCCACGAAGGAATCGACTATCCGCTGACGCTCATCGACACTCTGCTCAAGCTTGCGACAGACCATCTCGTAGCTTTCCGGGTCCTCGCAATGGAAAGCGAGGTCTTCAAATTCGCTCTTCATCATGAAAAGCCCGAGTCTCTCAGCAAGGGGAGCGTAAACATAGAGCGATTCCCGCGCCACCCTACGGCGGCGCTCCGGCCTCTGGGTGGATATGTTTCGGAGATTGTGCATACGGTCGGCCATCTTCACGAGAATGACGCGGACGTCTGTGCTCATCGACATCATCATGTCGCGCAACTTAAGCGCCTGGGTCTCGGCAGCATGGCCGAAAATACCACCAGACAGTTTGTTGATGCCGCGTACAATCGACGATATCTGCGGTCCGAAGTTTGCCTCAATGTCGGCAATATTCCGGTCGGAATGCTCCTGGATATCATGCAGCAGTGCACAGACTATAGTAGTAGACCCGAGACCGAGCTCGCGGCTACATATGAGGGCAACTGCCAAGGCATGAAGAATATAGGGGCTGCCGTCGTTGCGACGGCAGCCCTGATGGGCCAGGCGGGCAAAGCGGAACGCCTTGCCCACGAGTTCCACCTTCCTCCGATGCCGGCTCTCCACGTATGAGCGGAGCAACTCATCGAAGGCAAGGTCTATGGTATGCTCTTCATCCGGGCTGAAAGCCCTTGATGCTGATTTATTCATGGAGCTACATAAAGGATAGGAATTAATGTACGATATACTTCTTTCCTGCGCGGATATAGATGCCCTTTTCCAGACCATTGAGATCATCAAGCGAAGCAGCGCGGAGCACTATGCGACCCGAGAGATCATATATGTCGGCAGGCATAGCGTCGTCGGCAGCGATTCCCTCCACAGCTGAAGTTGCGGCCTTCATAGCTGCAGCATTGATGTATTCACCAGTGTTGCCATCGATCAGCATGAGGCAGACCTTAGTGTTGTTGACATCTTTTATGCCTGCGGGAAGGTTGAAATCAAATGTGAAGGAAACATCTTCGCCGGCTTTAAGCTGAGAGGGCACGTAGCCACCACGGCCATTGAAGCCAGAATATATGCCGTTTGATTCGATGGCGCTTGTTCCACGCAAAATATCCTGGAAACAATAGAGAACCGACGACTTTCCGTAGATGCCACCTTTACCCCACTCTCCGAGGCCAGGGGCCTCAGTATTGAAGAGGCCATTGGATTGAGCACCGTAGACACCATCCTCCATAATAACGCCAAACACATTGATGCTTACATTAGTGCGGTTGATAGCAGGCTTCACTGTAGCATTCACGATAACTTTACGTGCATCCTCATCAATGAAAGCGGATTCGATATCGAAATCAGTGTCAGCCATCTCCACGAGAGCTTTCTCTGCATGCTGCAGCCATGTCATACCGTCGGGAGCGGTGAAACCATAGTCGCCATTCTGGTAGTACATCGGAGAAGTGACCGGACCTCGGCAGATAGAGCCCTGGGGAGCTGCCCTATAGCCAAGGAAGGAGCCGTATGCTCTGTCGAGCGGACCTCCGAACGCATCAGATTCATAACAATGGATGGCAATAGGAATGAAAGCATCGCCATATATCTCCTCAAGATATTCTATACCGAGGATACCCTCGGGACAGAACTGGCAACCAGTGCCGGTCATCTCTTCGAGCACAATACGCTTGGTGGTGTCAAATACGAGATTGCGGATATCATGCTGTAGAGAGATTGCTTCCTCGCCCGAGGAGAAGGTCACTATATATGAGTTAACCTCACCTTTTTTAAGATCTACCGGAGTGTCGAAAGCGAAGGAAGCCCATTCGCCATTCTCCATCTTCTCATCGGAAGTGACCTGACCAAGACAATTGCCATTCATGTCGGAAAGGGTTATCTCGTAGCCGTTGATGCCTTCAGGCTTCATTACTACGAAGCGTCCACCTATCTTAACGTTGTCGGCATCAACCATAGTCTTCTGATTGTCAACGCTGATGAGAGCCATCACCTCCCGGCTTACCAATACATCGTCGACGAAGACGGCAGACTGATTCTGGTTGTCGTTGACAAAAGCTATGTAGATATACTTGCCGACGTATTCAGAGAGGTCGACGGTGTTGAGTTTCCAGTCGCCTTCAAGTGTTTCCTCCTTTGAGCCCGGGCTCTGGAGCTGGTTGTAGACGAGCTTACCCTGATAGCGCATCTTATCGATGATGCTTGGAGTTAGATTGGTCACGATGTCTTCAGACTCCCAAACATAGACCTTCAGCACGTCTTTCTTTGTAGTGAGATAGCTCTGGGATTTGAAAGTGAGTCTTGCCTTGTCGTCGGGGATGAAAAGCTGTGGTGTCACCATCCAGTCGTCAGACTTGCCTGCCGGGTCATAAGAAGAGTGGGAAGCAGCCGCCATATCGGGGTTTTCTTCATCGTAGACAGGAATCCAGGGATAGCCTTGGCCATCGAAGAAGCCCCAGCCTTGCATCGCCTCTGTAGGATTGTTGCCATCGCCCTCATAGAGGAGCATGCCACCCACGCCATATGTGAAGTCTTCGCTGAAGATGGTATTTGAAGATGGGTCGATCTCGGGCACGTAGCTGCCATGATAAGTGATGGAGAAAGCCTCGTTGGCGCCGTCGCCGGAGAGGTCGGTCACGGTGGCGGCACCGAAGTCGATGCGATAGTCGGTGCCCTCAGCAAGACGCTGCTCGCTGACAGGGTAAATCATCACCTCGCGGTCTGATACAGATGCGCTGAGAGTGAATAGCAATTCTTCTACTCCATCCTTCACCTGATAGAGGGTAATATTCGGATTCTCGCCAGGAGCAAGAGCAGAGTTGAAAGTCACGACAACAGGGTTGGTGGTGAAATTTAGTCGGGGAACGCTTGCTCCGTCTTCAGGAGAAACTGAAACTGGCTTCACAGGGCCAGCCTCGCGGCCGCGATAGTGGACGCGGATTTCCTTATTGAGGCGCTCTGGGTCGCCTGCGATGCTGATGCAGCCAGCAGGAATCAAAACGGTGTAGTCTTTGCCTGGCTCAAGGGAGAAGTTTCGGAAGATAACTTCCACGCGCTTCGAGTTGTCGGCCTGCACGGCGACGTTGATGGAATTGCGCAGAGCCTTACCTTCAGAATCGAGGATGCTTACGCAGTTCTTCTCGCCAAGTATCTCCACATCGCGGCCCATATCGAGCACTATTTTCTGAATCATGGAGAATTCAGCTCCATCCACGGGCGATACGCGCCAGTCGCCAAGGAGGTCGACATCCTGGCAGATTTCTGCCAACGGACGCGGGAGGGTTATGAGGTATGCGTAGCCTTGAGCGTAGTCGCTGGCAAGGATTGTCTTGTTGTCGACAGAGACAGCGGATGCTGTGCCGGAAAGGGCGTTATCATCCTTAGTGATGTCGTTCATCCAGTCGATGCCGTAGAGCTGTTTGAGCACAGACTTCCAGTCGTACCAGTACTTGCCGACTTTGGCGCCCCAGTTGCGGATAGGAGTGCTCGTAGGAGAAGAGCCATACACGACGCCATCCGAGCCCATAGCCCATACGCCGTAGCCTTCGCCATCAGGGTGGATGGTGATGTTTTCCGGTTCACTTACAAGGCAAGTGAAGGGGACTGAAGCATCCGACATCGTGAGGCAAAGACCTCCGATATATCTGCCGTCGGCAGAAAGCACGCACTCGGTTGCTCCGCTGATGTTATCGTTGAGGGGAGTCAGTCGACCATTTTCATATTTCATGCCGAGAGGGTACCATTTGCCCTCGTCGCGGCGGTAGATGAATTCCCAGGTAGCCTCGGGGAATGCAAAATCGACCGTTCCGAGCAGCACGTTGGCATCAGGAGTGATGCCGGTGAGGCGCACATTGAGCTCGCTGTCGGTCCAGTCGGCAGGGTCGCCGCCCTGCTCTATCATGTCTTTATAGCGAGGATTGGAAGTCATGATGCCTGGAAGAGCCACAAGCTTGAGAGTTGAGAGGTCCCAAAGACAGGGGTACTCCTGGAAGAGGTCGATGCTGGCGCGACCTACAGCGTATTTTCCGTCGGGTGTGATGGCCGACACCACGCCACCATTATATTTGCCTTTCGGCAATTCGAGCTGAGCCCAACCGGAGGCTTTCTTCCAGACAGCCGGGAAACCATAGATGCTGCCGCCGGCAGTCTGGCCATCGTTGGCTACACAAGTGGCACTCATCGGGGTCTGCATGATGCCATCGTCTTCTGAGAAAATCTCTATATTCTCGCCTGTCTCCACGTTGACGATACGGGGGAAGGCCATAAATGAGCTGTTGCCGGGATTGAGGGCGTCACCGACAGCCCACTTGCCATTGGCCGACATATTGGAGAGTGAGCCGCCGTAGAGGGGCTGCACCGTCAGTATCTTAGGGGCATCCTCAGCGGCCATCGTAAAAGAGAAAGCCGCGAGAGCACCCAGAAACATTGTCCTGATATTGAAAATCTGTTTCATATAAAATCGTAAGGTTTCAGTTTTGATTTATTGGTTCCGGAGAGGAGTGTCACGTCCTCCCCGGATGATCATAATATTATTTTACTACCACTTTCTTGCCATTGACGATATAGATACCCTTAGAGAGTTTCTTGACGTCGGAAGCAGAAGCGTTCTTGAGGACTACACGACCCTGAACGTCGTAGACATTGACGATAGAAGCGCTGGAGATACCAGCTACGCCGCTGCCAGTGTTGACAGTATAAGTCAGACGGATTTCGGGGTTGCAGATGCCAGACTTGCCGTCCGACATAAAGAATGCATCATCGCAAATAGTACCGGCCGGAATAACTACGTCGTAGTCGCCATCCTCTGTGATAGCATTGAGGAGAGTGACGTCGATCTGATAGTCGTCCACCGGTGTCCATGCAACTGCTGCGGTAGTGACGAGATCTGCAGTGCCTGCCTTGTAGACAAATGCTGCGCCGCCATTGGTCATAACCACGTCGGGGAACCAGAGAGTGATTTCGCTGAGCTGATCTACGATAGAGCCTTCTGCCGGCTCAACCTTCTCGTAGA
>CAZIAX010000064.1:0-12269 GCA_964537745.1 uncultured Sangeribacter sp. | reverse complement strand
TCATCAGAAACCCGTCGGAACCAATCTATAATGAGGATGGCTCCTACTACGAAAACTTCAACCGCTTGCAATACTACAACCCTGTGGAAATCACCAATGAGTATTTCGGTAAGGTCATCAACAGATTCTCACAAATCACAGGTACTATAACCTTGGAGCCTATAAAGGGATGGAAAACGAACCTCATCCTATCGATGAATGAATCTGCTAATTCATCGGAATCCTTCACCACTTCCAAGCACTATAGCCTCGCAAAAGAGAAGGATTACAACGGCAGTGCATCAAAAGGAAGCAATAATTCCTACAGCAAATCGCTTGAGGTAACAACTGGCTACAACAACACATTCAAGTGTGTACATCGCCTCGATGCCATACTCGGCTACAGCTACCTTTACAATTCATATGATGGCTTCAGCGCAAGCAACGGTAACTTCTCAACTGAGGCATATCTTTGGAACAACATCGGTAATGGTACACTTCTGACCGAAGAAGACCGCCATGCAGGAATGGATTCTTATAGAAATGACGATAAACTTATCGGTTTCTTCGGACGAGTAAGCTACGGCTACGACAACCGCTACAATATCCTTGCTTCCGTACGTCGCGAAGGAAGCTCCAAGTTCGGTAAGAACCACAAATGGGGTACATTCCCGTCCGTTTCACTCGGTTGGAACATCATGAATGAAGAGTTCATGCTTCCGAGCCGAGACTGGCTAAACAACCTTCGTCTCCGTGTAGGTTATGGTGTCACCGGTGTGATTCCAGGAGCATCTTATCTTTCACAATATGTGTACAATTACGCTGGTTGGGGCGACATCCTAAGCATGGACGGGACATGGATCAAGTCGCTTGAAGTAACCCAGAATCCCAACCCTGATCTCAAATGGGAGACTACAAATGAATGGAACTTCGGCCTTGACTTCGGTTTCTTCAACAACCGACTCCGCGGATCATTTGATTTCTACGTAAAGACTACTAATGATCTTCTCTTTGATTACGCGGTTCCCGTACCACCAAATCTACATCCTTTGACCCTTGCAAACGTAGGCTCAATGCGAAATATTGGTCAGGAACTTTTAATTACCGGAGTACCAGTAGAAACACGCAACTTCTCATGGGAAACAACTCTCACATTATCTCACAATTCCAACAAACTGCTCAGTTTGAGCAACGATCTCTACGAGACTGATAACTTCCAGGAATTGGGCGGCATCTCTGACCCTATCTCTGTATCCACCCACTGCATGGAAGTTGGCCATACTCTTGGTGACTTCTTTGGATTGAAATGCGTCGGTTATGACAAGAATGGTTTTGCCCTCGTGGAAGTAAGCGATGGCAACGGTGGATGGACAGTAAAACCTTTCAGCACAAGCCTCAACACTAAAGAGAACCGCCAGCGCCTCGGTAACGGAGCCCCCAAATTGACCCTCGGTTGGGGCAACCAGTTCTCTTACCGTGACTTTGACCTATCAATGCAGTTCACCGGTCAGTTCGGATATAAGATCCTCAATGCACAGCGTTGCTTCTACGAAAATAACTCAATCGCATACAACCGTCTTAAATCAGCAGCTGACCTGCATCCCGCAGTCAAATATGTCGATGGAGCTCTCGTTCCGGAACTTGACGCAAACGGCAATCAACTCATGGTGACACTCTCCAACTCCATGGACCAAGGCTTCTGGAGCGACCATCCTGAAAACGGTGACTTCTTCAAGTTGTCATCCCTTACTCTAGGCTACCGTGTACCTTTCAAGGGAAGCATAACGAAGTTTATCTCCAACCTCCGCATCTACGGCTCTATGACCAACGTGTTCACAATCACCAAATACAGCGGTCTTGACCCTGAGGTTAGCAACTACTTCCTTGCCCCCGGTATCGACGACCGCGACAAATATCCTACAACCCGCAGCTATACTGTCGGACTTCAGGTTACATTCTAAATCTTGACACAGATATGAAACGAAATATTAAAAATATACTTGCAGCCTTGGCAGTTTCGCCCATGTTGATGACCATGGGGTGTACGAATCTTGACGAGACTATCTACGACCAGCTTACCGACAGCAATCTCGACCTGTCAAACAATCGGGAGCTTACCCAGATGCTCGGGGCTGCGGTCACCAACTACCGCTATCTCGTCACCGACTGGGGTGGCATCTGGTATCTTCTCGAAGAATCATCCGACGAATTCGTCACTCCGGCTCGTCCCGGTATCGGTTGGGGTTCTACTTATATCGACCTCCACAACCATAACTGGAGCGATACCAATGGATGGTTTGACGGAGCTTGGAGCTTCTCATACGTAGGTATCAACTACTGCAACCGAGTGCTCGACAACATGCCGGATACCGAAGAGAATACCGTGGCTCGCGCACATGTGCGCTTCTACCGCGCGATGTTCTACTATCATCTTATCGATATCTTCGGCAATGTGCCAATTCTTTATCCTGGCGAGCATGAGGCTGGTTGGCTTCCTGAGCAAGAAGGTATTGAAACTGTGTTCGACTATACTCTCAATGAGTTTAAGGAAGTTCGTGACAACATTGGCGACGAAAAGGTATTCGGCTATGGCAACAAGTATGCTGCATGTATGGCACTCGCCAAGATGTATATGATGAAGAATGCATGGATGGATACCAACGACGACAGCAACTGGAGCAATGCGCTTGCGGAGCTCGAGACTATAATCGATGAAGGTAAATATTCACTTGCTGCTGACTACCGCGAACCATTCCGTGAGAATATCGGCACATGTCCTGAAGTGATTTTCGCAATCCCGCAGGATAGAACCCACACTTCCAACTGGACTATGCAGAGCTATTGCTTCCCACAGACCGGTCTTGAGGCATACGGCTCCACATCAGCAGGATACAACGGTTCATGCGCTATCCCTCAGTTCATGAAAAACTATGATATGGAAGACCTCCGCATGAAATATACATGGGCTTACGGACAGCAGTATTACGCAAAGAAAAATAGCGATGACACCTATACTCCGGGCTATCTTCTTAATGAGAACGAACGAGAAGCAATTCCCTTCGATGCTGACGACTGGAGCGGAACAGGGAAGCTCAACTATAGCATTGAGTGCCACCATGTCTCAAGCCCGGGCTGCTATCAGCAAGAAGGTGCCAGAATGCATAAGTTTGAGATTCCCGGTGGCAACAACCAGGGCACCACAGCTACAGACATCGCAATCTTCCGCTATGCCGACGTGCTGATGATGAAGGCAGAATGTCTTCTCCGTCTCGGCCGTGACGAGCAGACTGCAGCCGACCTCGTGACTTCTGTCCGCCGCCGTGCTTTCGAAAAGACAGGAGCTGCTACCCGCACAGCTGCCGATCTCAAGGGTGGATCTTCCTATGCTTACGGCCTTGACAACTATCCTGTAGAAGGCTACTCCAACTGGTCTACTCACATCTTGACCAACGAAGGTGGCGCTGACATTGAATTCGGTGGACTACTCGACGATCTCGGCTGGGAATTCGCCGGAGAGATGCACCGACGTCAGGATCTCATCCGCTTCAAGATGAGCGATGGACGCAGTGTGTGGAATGGCAAATCATGGTTCTGCAAGGAAGCTACCACTGAGACAAAATGGAAGTTCTTCCCGATTCCAGAACCCGCAATGAAGGCTAACATCAAGCTGAAGCAGACTTATTATTGATTTCTAAAAAAGAAAAGTGATGAAAAAACTATCATATATTTTAGGTGGAGCTGCCCTACTCTCCTCTCTGATGTTTGGAGTGGCGTCATGCGGCGACAACACCGACTTCTCAAAGCCCCACATCCTTACGGATGCTGAATTGGCAGAGCAGGCTCGCCAGAAGCATATCGCCGACTCCTTGGCTCAGGTGATCAATGCCAATGAAATCCAGTATGTCGAGATTGAGGATTATGCCGCTCCCGACGGAATCTGGTCGACCAAATCGTTTGAAATCGACACCCAGCTCATGGCTAAGGCTTTCAATCTGACCGAAGAAGAGGTAATCAACGGTCTATGCGAGGCTCCAGGAGCTCCCGAATTCCTAAACGTCGTGATTCAAGGCACAACCCATATGGACCAGCCCACCAACCAAAACAACCGTACAAACGGTATCTGGGGCCACTGGTTCAAATACAATGGCAATGCTACTGAAGCTGGATGGTCGGAAGCAGATTCGCGTTTCTTCACCGAATGGGCAGGTTATTATGATGAGGATGAAGGTGGTTGTGTCGATACTTTCTTCAGTGTCGGACAATTCCCTGGCCGCTCAGTTCCCGGCGACCATTATCAGGCTATCGAGTGCTTCATCTATGGAGACTTCCGTTTCGCTATTGTGATCGACTATAAGGTCATCGAGCGCCAGGCTGTCACTGGTGGAGTCGTAGCTACCCACGACCTCTCAATGAAGTGTGAATACAATGGATCTTACACCACTACCGCTGTAGAATTCGACCTCAATGGTCTTATCGCCGAACTCGGTGCTCCTTCCTGGGATGCTATCACTTGGGTAGGAGTCAAGGCTGATGGATCTTACGATCAGGTACTAACTGCAGGAGATGCTCTTGGCAACGAGGGTTTCTGGTTTGACAAGAACGGTAATCCGGGCTCATGGGGCGATGATGCTTCAGTATATGCTTGCTTCCCGACCGAAGTAGAGACCAACACATTCACCGTAGCTCCTATGCCAGGTGTCTTCACTGCAGGCAATTCAGTTACTCTTCACTTCGCCGCAGTATATGGCGATAAGATTGTAGAGTACAACCTCTTCGTAGAAATAGTAGAGGCTGCTGCCATTGAAGGAAACGTAGTGTATACTACGGAATACACAGTGAAGCAGATGTATCGCAACGACTACAGTTACTCACTTCTACCAATTGATGCTGCAGCCATCTGCAATGCACTCGGCATCTCCAATCTCAGCGAGGCTACCGGTCTTGGCAAAGATGGAGAAGGCAACTACTCAAAAGACTATACCGCTGATGGTCAGGGTCATTGGTATAGGAATGACGGAACTTTCGGTTGGGGCGATGACGCTGTAATCTTTATCGCACGCATCGTCACCAGCGACACAGAAACAGACGAATACAACAACCTCCGCATAGGCATCATGCCTCACGACGATCCATCAGTACTCGCGCCTATTACAGTCATCTACGCTTTCACAGCAAATGATAAAATTGCAGAAATCAAGCTCAATTGGAGCCTGGGGGATGCTGATGAGGGCTTTACAGCTGCTCATGACTACTTAGCTGATATTATGGCTGCCACTAACGCAGGCAACCTCGTGCTTAATACTGAGTGTGAATGGAATGTAGGATACGAAGGAGCGTTGATTGAATTTGATGCCGCCGCTGTCAAGGCTGCTCTTGGCATCAATGACCTCACTTCAGTGATACGCTATGCCGTGCAGCCCGATGGCTCCATATTCTGGCAGAAGGATGACCCTGCCTATTGGTATGGAGCGGATGGCTCCGTTGCCGGCTGGGGACCTGACGGACGTATATTCGCAGCTTACTACGGTTATGATGAGGAGTATCCAGAGGATGAGTACACTCTCTATCTTGGTCTGATGCCACCATTAGAAGACTATACTTGCCGTGTGGGCGACACTTATAAGATTGTCTACGGACTGTATGCCAACGGCAAGTCCTATACATTCACCATCAATGCTACTGTCACAGGGGAGGAATCTCCCCTCGGTGAGGAGCCAGCTGCGAAACCTGTATATAAAGCCAAGGCAAGCCTGAAGAAGGCAGTACATAAATAAAGTTTATGAGCATAAGATCCTAAGGGTTTAGATTCTTGCTAAACCCTTAGACTCTAAGCCAATAAGCAATTAAACCTAAATAATAATGAAAAGATATATATTTTCCGCATTTATGGCAGCCTGCCTCGCGGTCGGCTTCAACTCCTGCAAGAGTGATGAAGAAGTCTTCTCCGGCTCATATATCGAGATGGCTGACATCGAGGAGATTGTCCTCGATGGAGATGTGGCCTCAGAAATCATTGAGTTCACCTCCCGAACCGTCTGGACCATAGAGACTGACCGCAAAGTCAACTGGCTCTCCTTCACTCCAGAGAAAGGTGCCGGCGGCATCGTCAGCATGACACTCAACGCCAAGGCCAACAGTACCGGAGCGGAACGCTACGTGATGCTGACCCTCAAAGCTCTCGACCAGACACGCACCTTCAAAGTCACTCAAAAACCAGGCGACGTAATCGTACTCGATCCGTCCGAGATTAAAGACTACGACAAATTCTTCCATAATTCAGACTATGGTGGCGACCGCATTCTGCGCAGCGACTCCAAGATGTCGTTCTGCCGCTCCGCACAGTCGGAACACTTCTTCGTATTCTGGGACCCTTACTTCGGCGACGACCCCAATGGAGAGGAAGTGCCCGCGGATGCACGCGTGGATATAGACGATCTTCTTGCGAAGGCAGAACAATTCTTCACTACCAATATTGAGCGTCTTGGCATGTCGGTGCTCGGACAAGGAAAGAGTTACCTCGACCAGTACAAGATGCAAATCTATCTTCTCGATCCTACACCAGAATGGTGGGTAGCCACAGGCTCCGGTTATGACAACACAATCGGAGCCCTGTGGGTGACTCCCGCCACATGCCACCCGGTAGGCTCGACAATTGCTCATGAGATCGGACACTCCTTCCAGTACCAGACTTACTGTGACAAGCTCTATCAAGGTGCTGAAGATAATATGCGCCACGGTTGGCGTTACGGTCTGATTGGCCCTGACGGCAGTGGTAACGGTGGCTGTGCTTATTGGGAGCAGTGTGCCCAGTGGCAGTCATTCCAGGACTATCCGGAAGAACAGTTCACTTCCTACAATTATCTCGAATGGCTCAACAATTGCCACCGTCATTTCCACCATGAATTCCAACGTTATGCCTCCTACTGGCTCCAGAGCTACTGGGTGGAGAAACATGGAGTGGAAGCATACGGACGTCTCTGGCGTGAAAGTGAATATCCGGAAGATGCCATCATGACCTACACCCGCCTCTACAACGGCAATGATTACAACCGCACTCGCGAGGAACTCTTCGACTATGCCATGAAGATGGCTACCTACGATATCGATGGCATCCGCCAGTATAGCGACGGCTATCAGGGTCGATATAATCCCGTATTTGTTCGCAATGACAATGGCGAATACCAGATTGCTTACGAGAACTGTCCTGGGGCCACTGGCTTCAATGTAATTCCTCTCGACCCTGTAAAGGGTAAGGTAACTGTAAACTTCCGTGGTCTTGGATATGGAGAGGCTATCGCTTCAAGCGACAAGAGCAACATTGAGAATGGCGACGGGGCTGCAATCGGACGTCCGTCTCGCTACAATGCCTGTGGTGGTGCTGAGAATATGGGATGGCGATATGGTTTTGTCGCCCTCTCTGGAAGCAAACGTACTTACGGCACTGTGGGCAAGGATGCTCAGGGTTCTCTATCATTTGAAGTTCCGGCAGGTACAGACCATCTGTTCCTTGTGGTCCAGGGTTCTCCTGAAGACTACATGAGTCATGGTTGGGATGAAGATGAGACCAACGACCCGCAGTTCCCCTATGCTATCACACTTGAGGGCACCTCGCTTGCCAATTACGAGGAACCCCTTATAGCCACTTACAGCATGGAAGGAGATATGCTCGTAGGCAATCTTGATCTTATTGTCAGCTCCGCTGATGAAGATTGGATAGCTGGCTCTTATGACATCGCCGATCAAGAAGTAGCCGACTTCTTCGGAGTGCCTGTGGGGAGCCTTGCCGGAGCAATAGTGCAGCCTGAAGTTGGCGAAAAGCAGACTGCTCAAGAAGGCAAGATAGTGGTCTTCAACGAGAATGCTGATGGCTCGCTCTCTGACATGCCGACCGCTAATGTTGGCTATTGGGTAGACAAAAACGGCAATGCCGTGAACTGGGGCAACAACCAGGTGATCTACTACGAGATCAATGGAAGCGTGTTTACCCTCGGCAAGCTCGGTTCGGATGCCGGAGCAGCCGGTGAGTCCATCACTATGCGTCCGGTGCTCGTCTACACCAAGAATGGTGTAGAAAAGAAAGTGAAGCTCTGTATTACTTATAATTTTAAATAAGAGCATTTATTAGGTTCGATGGGACGGCCCGCATTTCCAGGGCCGTCCCTATTTCCCTATCAGCACATGAAACATTCATACCTATCTCTTTTTCTTGCATTGGCGTTTTCTTCATCTGCTCAGGTAGTAGATCCATCAGAGCCCGACACTGTAGCCCTCAACGATGAGGAGGCATACCGGGTGAATGCAGATATTCCGATCGTCACATATAAAGGAAAGGAAATCTATATTCCCGCCGACCTGCGGAAGATCGATCTCAACGACCCAAAATCGAAATGGAGTTTCCACCGCATGATTGAGACTCCCGACATCGTGCTTTTCTGGGCAGACGGTTTCGGCGACAACATCACTACGGCTCCAGACCTCGAAGGCCAAAACATGAAAGTTGATCTCGCTAATCTGCTCGCAAAACTCCAGAGTTTCTACGATTTCTTCTACAATGACCTCGCATTCGTAACGCCCGGCTCAAAAGCCGACAAATACAAGATGATGGTGATGCTCGACTATTCCCTCGAAGGGACTGCTTACGGAGGCGACTACGATGGTCAGATTGGTGCTCTCTGGATTGCGCCAAACCGTGTGCAAGACGAGAAACTAAACTGCATCGCCCACGAATTAGGGCATTCTTTCCAGCTCCAGATCTCTTGCGATGGAGAGGGCGAAGCATGGGGTGGAGCAGGAATCTTCGAGATGGCTTCCCAATGGATGCTCTGGCAAGTAAATCCTGACTGGCAAACCGACGAGAACTATCACCTCAATGCATTCCGCGACCTTACCCACAAGGCATTCCTACATATCGACAATATCTACCACTCCCCCTACGTTCTTGAACTATGGGGAGAAAAGTATGGACGCCCATTCATTGCCGAGCTCTTCAGGCAAGGACAACGCGGAGAGGATCCAGTGATGACTTATCAGCGACTGACGGGAACAAGCCAAGAGGCCTTTAACGATGAGATGTGGAGCAACTATGCTCGCCTCATCAACTGGGATATTGACCGTGTCCGCGCAAACGCACGCCCGTACGCCAACCAATGGAGTACGAAACTAGTAGATGCAGGAGGCGGATGGCAACGTGTCGCCCCGGAAAATGCCCCGGAGAATTATGGTTTCAACGCCATTCCTCTCCCAATTCCTGAGCAGGGGAAGACCCTGACCGTCGATTTCAGAGGAGAAGCGGGAAGAAAAGGGTATTTCACCAAAGAGAAGGCCAAAGCCGGATGGCGCTACGGCACTGTGGCGGTGGATGCTGATGGCAATACTTATTACGGCGAAATGCACTCCGATTCAAAAGGCTCACTTGCCTATACTACGCCCGAGGACAAACGGATTACCAATCTTTGGCTCGTAGTGATGGGAGCGCCAACCGAACACTGGCAAAACATCGACGGCGACGACAACCCAGGCGATGCCCAATGGCCATACTCTTTTAAGTGCATAATGCAGAATTCATGATGCAGAATTGGCTACGCAGTAAAAAATAATTATGCATGATGCATTAAGAATTATGAATTAAGACAAGATGACTCTTAGACTTTACATACTGACCCTCATACTTACTTTAGCCCATACAGTCCAAGGGGCTTTTCAGGCTCCGGACTTTAGTTTCACTCACCTGACTACTGATGGCGGACTCCCTTCCAATTGCGTCCGCGCTATAGTGCAGGATGAGGATGGATTCATGTGGTTTGGATCCGATGGAGGTCTGGTGCGCTATGATGGCTCCTCTCCAAAAGTATTCATCCCAGGTGAGAACGAAGGGTTAGGAGACGTCTATGTATTGTCGCTCGCGAAATATCATCGTGGGCTGCTTGTAGGCACCGACCATATGCTCTACACCTACGACCCAGTCACGGAGTCACTTCTGCCGATGCCGTTGAAATATTCCGATGATATAAAAGGTCGCATTTCAGGCATAATCCATGACATAGCAGTCGACAGCCGAGACAACATATGGGTATCAGTAGACAGACAGGGAGTCTTTCTTATCAATCCTTCCGGCGTTGTGACAGGGAACTTTCGATTTCCTATGACGGATGACTATATAGGCGACATTTACATCGACTCCAACGACGTAGTGTGGGCACTAAGCAATGCTTCGAAGGAATGCATCTATCGGTTTGATGCCACCAAACGCCAGTTTCGTCCGCTTGACATAAAGATAGCCGACAATTCACTCCAGCGGGGTGCTCTCGCCATGACGGCTGACTCACATGGCAACTATTGGCTCGGCACATGGGAGAATGGTCTTGTGCGATTTAATCCACGTACCGGAGAAGCCATCAACGCCACCAACGCCGGAGAGGCATGGAATCTATGGCACATACACTCCATCACCGAATACACCCCCACGATGCTTCTTGTTGGCTCTGACAGTGGCCTTACACTCGTCAATGCAGTCACAGGAGAATGCAAGGTATATAAGGCTGACGAGCTTGACCCGCAAAGCCTTAGCGACCGATTTGTGTATCCCGTGACAAAGGACTCAGATGGCGGCATCTGGGTCGGCACTTATTATCGCGGTGTCAACTATGTCAGCGCAGGCTCACAGCGATTCAGAAGTTGGCGACACTCAAGATTCATGAACTCACTGAGCGGCAACGTGGCTGTCTCACTTTGTGAGGACTTCAACGGCGACATCTGGATAGGCACAGCCGACGGAGGACTATCCCGCTACAATCCTGATAATGAAAATTTCACCGCTTACCACCTTACGGGCTCAAACGACCCTGAAAACGTCAGTGCTCTCTGTGCTGACACCGAAAGAATCTGGGTTGGCACATATTCAAGAGGAGCCGGTAGCCTCGACATTGCTTCAGGAAAGTGGACTCCAGTGAATATCGACGGTGGAGGCATGAGCTACAGTTGCTATGCGATATGCAAAGACCGAAAGGGAGACATATGGATGGGGGCTACAGAGACGCTTGCCCGATATGATGCAGACATGAATATCTTCCGCCCCATCAAAAGACTCAATGCTTGGATCACCGGCATCGTGGAAGATCATTCGGGAATGTTATGGATTGCCACTCCGGGAGGAGGGCTCCACCGTTATGACTCCTCAAAAGAGGAATGGAAGTCATATCAATCATCTAAGAAAGAAGGAAGTCTTCCAAACAACCATGTCCATAGCATGACAGTAGACGGCAATGGCGACCTTTACATAGCCACTCCCGATGGGATTTGCGTATATAATCCCACTTCAGATTCATTCTTACCTATCAATGAGGGGCTTGATAATCTTACCCCTCAATCAGTATGCAGGCTCGGTTCGGAATTCTGGATTGCCACAAGCAGCGGACTTCTTAACATCAAGGATGGCAACAAGCGCCTTTACAACATTGCGGACGGGCTGAGCGACAGCCAATTCCTTCCAGGTGCAATGCTCACCTCTTCCGACGGCAAGATCTATCTCGGCACAGTACATGGACTTTCATGCGTAGACCCTATGCATATGATTGGTAAGACCAACCCTCCGGTCGTGAAGTTTACTGGTCTCGACATTCTCAACCGACCGATATCGGTTGGGTCTGGCCCGCTGGAAGTATCTCTTAACGACCTTGACTGCCTTGATCTTGACTATACTGAAAACACATTCAGTATATATTTCTCGGCTCTCTCATATGCGCGTCCGGAAGCGAACGCCTATAAGTATCGTCTGGAAGGCTTCGACAAGACCTGGCTCGATTCCGGCAAGGAGAACCGTGCATCCTATTCCAATCTTCCTCCCGGGTCTTACACTCTTAGGGTAAAGGCTGCCAACAGTGATGGCGTCTGGAACAATGAGGGCATTTCGCTCCGCATCGTCGTGCATCCTGCATGGTATGCTTCAGTATGGATGAAAATCATCTACTACGTGCTTGGAGCTGCATTACTCATCCTTCTTGTCTATCTTGTAGTCAAGCGGATGCAGCAAGCCCACATCAAAGAGCTAGACCGCATTTCGAGCAACAAGGAGAAGGAGATGTTCCGGTCGAAGCTGAATTTCTTCACCATCGTGGCGCATGAAATCCGCACTCCAGTATCCCTCATCATTGGTCCTCTCGAGAAAATCCTTAATTCTTCTGAAAAATTCAGTGCCCCCGTGAAGGAGGATCTCAAGGTCATCGATCGCAATTCGCGCCGTCTGCTCTCACTGGTCAACCAGCTTCTTGACTTCAAGAAAGTGGAAGACAATG
>CAZIAX010000063.1:0-12555 GCA_964537745.1 uncultured Sangeribacter sp. | reverse complement strand
AGAAGAATCACTGATTAAGATTCTCGAGGAAGTTGACTTCGACGATGCGGAGCTCGCCGCCTGTTTTGTCGCCATCCTTGGCCTTGAAGAGGTCGAGTTCACCGGCTGCGGGTTCTACCACCTCTACAATCTGTCCGAAAGCATCGCTGTCTGCCGTAGCCCCTTTCAGACGGATTGTGATGTCGCGGGTCCTTACTGGACGGGTCTTGAGATGTACATAACCGAGCGAACGGTCGGTGTCGCCGCTCCAGATCATCTCATCGCCTGCAAAAATCTCAAGAGGATATGAACGCTGACGCCAGCCTGTAAGCTTGATGTTAATCTCATCAATCTCTGCCGGGCGCTCCAGTTCATATTTTATCCACGCTGTCTCAAGGCGACCATCATTGCGCCATTCGCTGAGCTCATTGTCGTCCCAACTGTTGCCGACAGATTCCTGATTTACGCCTGCGGTAGCACCCTTGACGCGCACATCAACTTTCTTGTCATAGTATGAAGGAGTGGATGGTGTCGCGCCACGGTTATAGCGCGGTTTCAATGCCTGTGCCGGGAAATGCTTGCTGAGACCATTCTTCACCTCAACAGGAATCGTAGTAAACTCTACCGACTCCTCGCCTAAGCCTTCAGCCTTCGCTGTCAACTTGACATTGCCGGATTCCGGAGTAGAGCGGACGAGCACACGTGTGATGCCGCATTCTACGGGGAGAGAGGTAGCGAAAGCATAGTTGTCCTCTCCTTGAGCGATGCCTCCGCGCCATTCAGCAGGACCAGAAAGAGTGAAATCAATCATATCGTTGGCAAGCGGACAACGCTGGCCATTTTCATCCACTACCTCCACCTGCAGGATGGCAATATCTGCACCGTCGGCATATGTACCTTCCGGTCCTTGCATAAGAGTCAGTTTCAGATTCTTCGGGTCGCCGGCAGTGGTATGTGAGAATCTGCTCGTCTCCTTGCCATTCTTATCGTAAGCTATAGCCTCGATTTTCCCAGGTTCCCATTGTATGCTGTCGAAGGTGAAAAGGAACTCATATTCACGTTTTGGAGCCTTCTGGGCCTTACCATTGACGAAGAGCGCAACGCTGTCGCCGGTAGACACCACATACACAGGTTTGATGACCTCAGGAGCATAATTCCAATGGCCGATGATGTAAGTGTCGTCACCTTCCACGTCAACCCAGCCGTCCCACATCACCTTGTGGGCATAGTAGGCATCCTTCGGAATGCGGAGAGGGTCTACGACACCACTGCGACGATAGTTTTCCGCACCGCGGCAATGCGTCTGGGTATCGGAGAAGATAATCTTCGCACCACCGGAATTCACGCGGCGTCCCATACCGGGGCGCTCACGATAGAAATCATACCAACGGCGCACCATCTCCACTGCAAGCTGGTCCTGGTTCTGATTATATGCCGAGGCATCGGCATTGCGGTAGAGGGGACCGTCGCCATGCTTGTGATAGGGATAGCTCCAGTCGTCCCAATATTTGCGGAGGCCCTCGTCGCGGCAATACTCTGTCTGCACCATCGGATGGTGCTCGCTGAGATTGACGTAGAGCATCTCGCCTCCATATTCAGCCTCGCGGATGTCGAGCATCTCACGCGAGCCTATAGCGCGTCCGCCATATGGGTCAAATTGGTCGCGTATCTCGCGCATCTCAAGCATATGGTCGCGTGAAATCGACTCGTTGCCGCTCTCGTAGAAGATGACGCTCGGGTGATTGCGGAAATAGATTATCATATCGCGCATCAGTTCCTTGCGCTGCCCCCAACGTCGGTCGTCGACATCCTTCTCGGAGTCGCCTGCCGGGAGCATCTGCATGACGCCCACACGGTCGCAGGATTCAGCATCCTGTTTCCATGCCGTCACGTGCATCCAGCGGAAGAAGTTTGCATTGTGGTCGATGAGCATACCGTTGGAATAGTCGCTCATCCATGGCGGAACCGACATGCCGACACCGGGCCACTCATTGCTCGTGCGCTGTGCATAGCCCTTCATCTGAAGCACACGGTCGTTGAGCCAGATTTTTCCGTCTCCGAAACGTGTCTTACGGAAACCGGTTCGTGTAGTCACCTCATCGGCAGTCTTTCCATCCACTGTCAGACGTGTCTTCACATCGTAGAGATAACCATAACCCCAGCTCCAGAAGTTAAGACCTGTAAGGGTATCGGAAGCTGAAAGGGTCAGTGTCTCCCCTGGCATCACCTTTACCGGCTCACTGCTGAAGTTGCCGACGGTCTTTCCATCAGCATCTATAACCTCAACGTCATAACCCACCTTCACAGGTTTTTTGGATTCATTTTTCACTTCGCTCTCAGCGTTGATTACGGCCTTACGGCTTGCCACGTCGATATCTGTGGCGTAGATATAAGTGCCGGTAGTGCCGAGATTGCTATATAACGGGAGGGTCTGATAGACGTTGTCGGTAGTATGGAGCCATACATTCTTCGGAATGCCACCATAATTTACATTGAAATTCTTATCATTCCACTGATACCGTTGGTTGGTCTCACGTTCGCGGTATGTCCAGCTATTGTCTACTCTGACAGCCAGGACATTCTCACCGCCGTAGTTGATATAGGGAGTAAGGTCAAAACCGACTGCCATCACTCCATTTTCATGGTAGCCGAGGGGATGTCCGTTTAGATAGAAATCTGCACCTTGACGCACACCTTCGAACTCCACAAACACTTTCTGTCCCTTGGCCTCTTTGGGCATCTTGAAATGCTTGCGATACCACATGACGGTATCAGTCAGTTCGGCGATAGGAACTTTGAATGCCTCATCCTCATTGAAGGCACGGGGGAGAGTGACGGATGTCCAATCCTTGTCATCATGCTGCTTAAGGTCAGCGCCCTTGATGTCGCCCACTTTAAGGAGCCAACCGCTATTGAAGTTATACTTCTCGCGAGGAGCGGCCCAAAGTCCGGATATACCCGACAAAAACGCCGCAGCAGCCACTAAAAAAATCTTCTTCATAATGTCAGATTCTAAGTCTCTAAAGCGAAACTTAAGGGTTATAGGTTATAGGGTTATAGGGTCATTATCAGCTATCAGATTTAACTTGCGAAAAAATAGACTAATATTGATTCCACAAAGATAATCATTTTTTCTGAAACCACAACCTGAATTCTGTGAAAACTGAAACTGATTATCATTTCTCTCTTATGCCACGCACTCTTTAAAGCGTGGCCGCTTTCATTGCTTAGCGGAATTAGAACTCAAATTGAAATATTCCGGAGCCTATTTCTTCGATTTTGCCGTCGGGCATATGAAGCTCGGCTGTTGTATTTGCAGGAATCTCAATCTCCCATATTATTTTACCATCTTTACGATACCATTCGCTTCGAATTATACCATAGGGTGAGGGATGGGAGGCTTTTACTCCTGTTATATCTTGAATATTGAAATCAGGTCTTAGAATGATATGCTTAAACCCAGAACATTTCTCATCAGGCCTTATACCTCCTAAATACTCATAATACCATGGGAGCAAATCACCAAGAAGCATCACATGATTACCGCTGTTCATAGATGGATTGGCCGTATTGCCATTCCATAGCTCCCATATGGTTGTAGCGCCACTGTTGACCATATAGCCCCAGCCCGGGTAGGTATCTGTTGAGGCTATAGAATATGCAATGTCGCCATGTCCGGATTCGGAAAGCCAGCGCATAAGCCATTGCATACCGATAATGCCGCATGATACATGTCGGTCATTATTCTCTATTGTCGAGATGATACCCTGCTCCAATACCTTCTTTTCGGCATCCGGAGCAACCCCCAAGACCAAAGGCAAGAGATTGGCAGTGACGGTCCCATTGGAATATTTCCCATCTTTTAAATATGCTTCATTTATCCTATTCTTCATAGCATCCGATTCTGCACGGAAAAATTCAACATCCTTATCATACCCAAACATATCGGCATACCGAGCCATAAGGCTGCATATATAACTGTAGTAGACGGATGAAATAAGTGGACCATCGGTCTGCCTGTCAGGATCCTCGCTATGTACGAGAGACAAATCTTCCGGCGGCATACACCAGTCGCCATAGCGATCGTAGGCTATCAGACCATCTTTCTTGTGTTTTCTTTCAACGAATGAAAGAAATTTCTTTATGGCATCGTAGCTATCTGCCATTGGCTGCAGATCCCCATATTGACGATAGATCATATCGCAAATCATGGGCAACGCCGCGGGCCATGTCATATTGCCATTATAAAGACGCCAATATGCTGGAGCCACATCACTTATACTACCGTCTTCTCGCTGACACTGAACAATGTCTTTCATCCATTTTGCATATAAGCTATAGCAATCGACCACATAACTCTCCCCTAACGCACCGGTGGCACGGTCGCCAAGCCACGGCATACGCTCATCCCTCTGAGGACAATCAATCGGCATTCCCTTGTAGTTACTGCGTATTCCTCTGCGGGCATTGGCCAATATCTTGTAGAGCATATCGTTGCCGTCAGCTGTTGTAATTATCAATTCTGTGTTGGAGTCATCCATAATGTCTGCAATCAGTTCACGACGGATATCTTCAACCTTAAGGGTATCAACACCGGAAATCTCAGCATATCTAAAGCCATAGTAAGTAAATTCAGGAGCCCACCATCTGTCAACTCCGTCGCCTACGTATTTAGCTGTAGCTTCTGCGCTACGCAAATTTGCGGTATAGAGTAATGAATCTCCTTTCTCGAGGGTCTCTGCATGCCTGATAGTGACCGTATCTCCAGCTGCACATTTCATATGCATACCAACACGTCCGGCATTGTTTGTGCCGAAATCCACAATATAACGATTGCCAAAACGAGCAATGGACACAGGGCTCTCAGACTTATACACACTCATCGGAGGGGTGATATTTCCGGACATAAGCCCACCCGGAGAAGACACTTTTTCAGCATTTCTACAGTTTTTGTCAATATATCCAGGACTCCCCCATCCTTTAAGAATTTTCCGAGAATCAAATAATTCGCCATCATATTCATTGGCGTATCTGACAGGACCTTCTGTCGAAATATTCCAAGTTGAATCTGTCGCTATTATATCTTTGTCTCCATTTTCATATTCAATGACAAGATTGGCAATAAGTTTTGGAAAACCATATGTCGTTCTCACATTAGTCTGGTAATTCTGAGTCTGTGCAAAATAGTGTCCTCCTGCAAGAGCGACTCCAATCGTATTCTCATTGCGAAGTCGGTCAGTCACATCATACGTGTCATAGGCAACTGATTTTGTATAGTCGGTAGGAACGGGGGTCAATACATATTCTCCAATCTTTTGTCCGTTGATGGCCAATGAATATAGTCCTAATCCGGATATATGCATGGTAGCTCTTTTGATTTTTCCGGAAGTGGCAAAATCTTTCCATAGGTAACGTGTTGCAATCCTGCTATGCCGGCTGTCGCTCTCCCCTGGCAAAAGCGAGTCAAGGCCAATCCAATAACCTTGCCAATTATGGTCGGACATAAGGCCTGTGCTCCACCTCCCGACAGCGCTCCATTTTGAATTTCCCCGGTTGGTGGAGACCCTTACTTTCCAAAAATATTCAGTATTTGGATTAAGAGCCTTACCCTTGTAGACAATCCACTGAGAAGAATCACCCATCACTTTGCCACTATCCCACATATCTCCTTTGTCCATGTCAAGAATAGCTGGTGAAGTTGCGACCAGTATCCGATAAGATGTCTGCCAGACATTATTTTGATTGGAATTAATCTGCCACCCAAAACGAGGATGGCTTATATCGATTCCAATAGGATTGGAGCGCCTGTCGACAGTAAGATCTGTCACTGATACCTTTATGGAGTCTGCATGCGCATTGCCCATATCATCCCGAACATACCGGTTGTAAAAGACAAGGGCCCAGTCTTGGTCGTTGGCAAACGAATCGTAGAAATGAGCCTTCTTTCCATTTACTTTTGAAGGATATATAAAAGCAGCGCTTCCACGTCCATCCTCAGAGAATAGACAAAGATTGTTGAGAAAAATATTCCTTGCTCTCTCAGCATAACTTTTTTCTCTAGTGGCCTCTGAATAAAGCTGATAAGCAATTCCCGTAAGAGTACTCCAATAGTGAGGGAATGTATCACCCCAAGTCTGATTCTTACCAAACCAAAATCCATCCCAATGCCGGATTGAAATATCATTGAGATGAAAACTGGGTTGTTTTCCACCGAAAGACTCAAGGAGAGGGAGTTGCTTTTCAGCACCAATTAAATATTTCTCATCTTTCGTAAGCTTATACATATTGAGCAGATGTATAATGGATGGGGCAACAATGCTCTGCTCGTAGTTAACTTCAAATTTCGGATAGTTATAACCATTTTCAGCAAATACATCAGCCATCGACTTAAAGTCAGCCAACAAGGTATCAGCCTCATTAGTCATTCCAGCACCGCGTAAGAGCTCACACCCATACACCGGGAGATCAATGCAGTAGAACGAGTGACCGAATTTTTTCACTAATGCCCGTAGGGTGCCGTAGGCATCCTTAAGATACGCCTTATCGCCGGTAGCCTGATACATTGTAAACCAGAAATCTGCAACCCAAGCATAGTTATAACCACGGTTTTTCCCGGTGAAATCTGGAGTGGAATTAGTGGTATAATCTGATTTTTGAATACGATGAACGAAAGAAGCAAATTTTTTCAGAGACTCAAGAATCTTAGGGTCTCCGGTGCGCATATACTCTTGCGCCATAAGAATTCCCATACATATCCTCTCTCTACCCTCATCACAATCTGAACGTCTACGCCCGGTCTCTCCATTTATATACTGGTGTTCTTCCTCGTTGTCATAGACTATATATGCACCGTTTCGGAGATCATTTTCTCTGAAGAACTGCTGATTGTCGATGATAAAGTTGCATCTTTTGTCGATAAGACTATCGATATTGCTTATGACGAGACATTCTACGTCGCAACGCTTTCCATCACCATATTCAAGCGCATAGATATATTCGCCAGGTTCGGAAGCTGCTTCAGAATAAGATATTTCCTTACCCTTTACCTTGCCCAGTTTCTTTCCATTTCTTGAAATTGTTCCCTTTTGATTCCTGTCATTAAGGAATGAAAGTCTGATGGTGTCTCCACTTTCCACTACGTATCTCTCAGCAGAAGCCATTGTAAGATTGTTTTCCAAAGCCTTTGACTTGAATTCAAACCAATCTTTCGCAGGGAATATCCGCCATTGCACCTTATAACTTTTACCAGATTTCAGACAAATATCTTCGGGATTCAACTGAAAGACTCCCCTGAAGTTTGACATCCCTTTTTTCTGGTCTCGCTCTCTGACCTCATAACCTTTCAATATTCCTTCCGTCAATATGAGTGCCAATCCTTCCGGCTGCCCACCCATACGGGTGCAGAATACGTATGAATCAGACCCGGAGGTCCAGATATGAGTGTTGCATCTATTTGCATAGCAAGTTGCGGCATCAGGATAATTGTCGTTGAAGGGAGTGTTGATGGCAATATCCGTAATCGATATCTCTTTCTTTCCGATATTCTTAAAGCTATAAGTCTCCTCAAGATTTCCTGATGCATCATAACCGCGGACCACGGTAACCTGTACCGGGCCTACTTCATATATCGCACTCATACCTTCTTCACCGGATTCTAATTTGGAAGGAACAGACCATGAATATTCCATACCATCGACTGCCATATGGCCAAGTCCCCAACCATACTTGCCATCAACCCAAGGATATTGGCTTCCGTCAGGCAGAAGAATCCAATTCATCCCAGGCCCCTTCGATATGTAAAGAGCTGTAAGTGCTCCTGTAGTTGAATCACTGTTGAATGCGATTTGCTTCGCCTTTATTCCTCCGGCAAATGCAATCAGCATCAATATTATCAAATGTAGTTTTTTCATCATGACGTTAAGAATGATAAGAGTAATCAGAGATGAGGCAAAATTAATACTAATCTGTACAGGATATGAATATAGATATTGCTTTTTAAGAATAAAATGGTTGTAATGAGTAGATTTTGATGAATAAACAACATTTTTACCCTCCTCCAACATCATTTTTATGCCATTTTTTATTAATTTTGCAGTATAGAGCCTGACAACATGAAAACAAGAATTACCATAATATTGATATTGATATCGGTCTCAGCAATATTCGGATTGGCAAAAGCCAATTCAACCGACACATTATCTGCCATCAGACTCAATGCAACTCATGGATTGCCTGAAAACAAAATCCGAGGTATGATTGAATTGTCTGACGGGAAAATCGGGTTGGTGACTGCCGGGTATGTAGCAGTGTTCAACGGTAATAATTTCAAATCATATCATACATCAACTTTCCCTTTCATTACACTTGAGGACTTTAGCTCCTACCGCCATATTTTCAGAGACAACAAAGATCGAATCTGGATAAAGTATGACCATGAACTTATGGCATTCGACCCAACCAACAGAAATGGGGTCAACATCGACAGTCTCTTCTCAACCATAAATATCCCAAGTAAAATCACCAATTTCTTTGCCAACAGTTCAGGAAACTATTATTTTGTTAATGACCGGCATGATCTTTATGTATGGAATGAAGATTCGGGACTAAAACTTTTAGACAACATTTCCGACACACCATATCAAAAACTTGAACGCATCGATCAAGCAGGAGAAAATCTATATCTCTGTTTCAATTCCGGACTGCTCATTGGCATAGAAACCTCAACGGGCAAGAGGATTTACAAGGGAGAGGCTCCGATTGATTTTTCCAAAGACAATCTCAAGAAAGGTGTAGTCTCTCTTATTGCAGGCGACAAACTTATAATTTCATTCAACCACAAGGATGCCGAAGAGTCCGCTGTAGCAACATTTTTATTATCTGAGAAAAGATGGCTTTCTACCATTTATCTGAAATATCCGGCGACGTCACTCGAACTTCTTGACAACAGCGACTTTTTAGTGGGAGGGAAAATGTTGACTCAGTTGTCTTCCGATTTCTCTATCAAGCAGCATAGCAATTGGCTACCTACCTATAATGGCACTGACCAAAAGACTCTCTTCTCGGAAGTGTCATGCCTTATGAGGGATTCTTTCGGCAATGTTTGGGTAGGCACACTCGAGGATGGCCTGCTATATTATAAAAAAGAAGATAGAAGAAACCTGATTTCTGTAAGTGATGAAAAATTTGCAACCAAGCCGTCAAAACGCTACATTTCAGAAAGAGCAAAAGCAGAAGCCCAAAGGATAGCTCCAAGAATCACGAATGCCACATATGAGGATTCACACGGAAACCTATACCTTGCGACAGTAGCAGGGCTGGTAATACTCGATAAAGACAACCGACAAATCTTCAAGATAGACAAAACCAAAGGAATAGATCCTGACAACATACAGGCAGTCGTTGGGGATAGAAATGGAGATATATGGTTTACGACTCCTAACTCTATCTGCAGGATGAAATTTTTGACATCTGATTCCGCAAGCATTGCATCTTTCAATGTTCTCGACGGCGTGGAACTGAATGGGGGTGAGTTCAGGAATTGTGAACTTAAACTCGACTCGCTCGGACTGATTCACGCAGGATTTACTGGAGGGTCATGTGTCTTCAATCCTGATGAATTAAACGACCATAGATTGGAAAGTCACTTCAAATTAGGAGATTCGAATGAAGATAAGCAGACAGAACCTTCATGGAAGTTCATATGGATTGTAGTCATAGGCATTTTGATTGCTATCATCATCATAACATTATGGATGCGCCTACGTCACAAAAGCCCTACGAACGAGAAAGAAGAGTCAGCAAATGAGGCAGACTCTCCAAAAGTTGATGAGAACAAGGAGTTGCTTCTAAATGTGGATTCAGAGACTATAGAGAGCTTAAAAGTTACGACATCACAGGATGGAGACAGAGCATTTCTTGAAAAACTTCATTCCGTGGTGGAAAGTCATGTCTCAGATCCGGAGTTATCAGTGCAATCTTTAAGCGATATGATGGCCATGGAGAGGAGTGTGCTTTATCGTAAGATGCAAGCCCTCACTGATATGTCGCCTTCAGAGTATATCAAGAGCATGAGATTGAAGATAGCAACCCAACTTCTGAAATCGGATACAGATATATCGATTTCAGAAGTATCAGAAAGGGTTGGCTTCAGCAATCCGAAATATTTCGCCAAAGTGTTTAAAGCCCATTTCGGTATATCTCCCAAGGATTATAAATCCATGAAATAGACTATGAGTGATGTCAGTGGCGGAGGGAGAGTTCGGATTCGAGGTCGGAGAGGGAGACGCCCATTTGGCGGCAAAGGACTAAGAGATGGAAGATAAGGTCGCCGGCTTCGTAGATGAAGCGGCTGCGGTTGCCGTCTACGGCCTCTATGATGGCCTCGGCTGCCTCTTCCCCCACTTTCTTCGATATGGCCTTCACCCCTTTTATGAAGAGGCGGGTGGTATAGGAGTTCTCGGGCATCTCCTCTTTTCGCTTAGCCACTATCTGCTCAAGCCGGCGGATGAACCCTTCTGAGTCAGAGGTATCGAAGCAAGAGGTGGTTCCGCGATGGCATGTCGGCCCTATAGGATTGGCCTTCACAAGAAGGGCATCGGAGTCGCAATCAGGATACATCTCAACGAGCTCAAGATAATGGCCTGAGGTTTCACCTTTGGTCCAGAGTTGTCCGCGGGTACGCGACCAGAATGTGACGTGCCCGGTCTCCAGGGTACGCTCGAATGCCTCGCGGTTCATGTATCCGAGCATCAATACTTTCAGGGTTACGGCATCCTGCACTATCACGGGGAGGAGGGAGTCGGCGAGTTTTGAGAAATTAAAGTTATCGGAAGTCATAGGGAATCTTTTTTAGTGCTACCCCTCCGGGGTAGTTATATTTTGATTAGAGTCATCCCCCAGTTTCTCTGGGGGTTAACAAGATTTAAGCCCTCCGGGCTAAGTTATAGAGCTACTTTGATGTGTTGGGATTGGAGTTGGTGTTTGAGGTCGCGGATGGAGATTTCTCCGTAGTGGAAGATAGAAGCTGCCAAGGCCGCATCGGCTCTTCCTTCTGTGAGGACCTTGGCAATGTCATCGACACTTCCGGCGCCTCCGGAGGCTATTATGGGGACGGTGACCTCCTCACTGAGACGTGCGAAAGCGTCGCAAGGATAGCCACTGCGGGTGCCATCGTGATTCATCGAGGTGAAGAGAATCTCACCAGCCCCCCTATCCTCAGCCTCACGGGCCCAGGAGAAGAGTTCTCTGTCTGTGGCGCGGCGACCGCCATGAGTTGTGACGTGCCAGACACCATCCTCTTCAAGGCGGGCATCTATCGCCACGACTATAAACTGACGGCCATAACGAGCCGCAATGCGGTCGATAAGCGTCGGATCAGCCACAGCAGCTGTGTTGAGTGTGATTTTATCAGCACCGGCATTGAGCAGGCGCGAGGCATCATCGAGAGAAGATATACCTCCACCAACAGTAAACGGGATATTTATCTCCCGGGAAATCTGCTCTACCAATGATGTGAATGTCTGTCGACCTTCCGCCGATGCACTGATATCGAGATATACCAACTCATCTGCACCTTCGCTGGCATAGAACTTACCTAACTCCACAGGGGAACCGACATCTCGCAACTGCTCAAAATTGATGCCCTTGACAGTGCGTCCATCCTTTACATCAAGACAGGGTATTATTCGCTTTGCAACCATTCTTGAATAAATTTCAGAGGTATTTTATTTTCATATATCGCTTTTCCAATTATCACACGGCGCAATCCCGCACGGTCAAGGTCAATGATATCCTGCTCACTGCCGATGCCACCGGAGACGGTGAATATGACACCGGGATATTTCTTCTGCAGACCTACATAGAGTGGTGTATCCGGACCGGAGAGCATCCCATCGCGTGAGATTTCCGTCACTATGGCTTGCGAGAGTCCATGCGGAAGGAAAAGGTCGACAAGGTTGTCAACACCCTTATCGTCGGTCTGAAGCCAACCGTGGGTGGCAATCTTTCCGTTGGAGATATCGGCACCGAGCACCATACGTTCGGGACCAAATTCCTCCAGCCACTCGGCAAACAATTCCGGCTGACGGGCAGCCACGCTGCCCACAACCGCATACTTCGCTCCGGCCGAGAACACGTCAGCCAAGGCGGTCTCAGATTTGATGCCACCACCCCACTCTATCTCCAAACCATCGACACCAGCCAACTTCTCGAGAACTGAAAGATTGGCCGGACTGGATGCCTTGGCTCCATCGAGGTCTACCATATGCAGGCGACGCACACCAATGTCGGCATACCGGCGAGCCATCTCGAGCGGAGACGCATCATAGGTAGTCTGACGGTTATAGTCGCCTTGAGAAAGACGCACACACTTGCCACCGATGATATCTATTGCTGGAATTATTTGTATCATAACTGCGTTATGGGTTTATAAGGTTATAAGGTTATAAGGTTATAAGGTTATAAGGTTATAAGGTTATAAGGTTATGAGGTTATGAGGTTATGAGGTTATGGGGGTTATGGGGTTATAGGTCAATGAAATTTTTGATGATGCGCTCTCCTACCTCGCCACTCTTCTCC
>CAZIAX010000062.1:0-12769 GCA_964537745.1 uncultured Sangeribacter sp. | reverse complement strand
GGATACTCGATGATTGGGATAATGCCGTTAAGGACTTTATCCAGGTTATGCCTACGGAGTATAAGAGAGTGAGGGGGGCGAAGGTTTAAGAGGTTTAAGTGGTTTAGGAGGTTTAAATGTCAAATCAATGATAAGAACGTAATCACGAATCGCCTCTCCGAGGCTACTGAGTTTTAGGAACTTACCCCAGGCTGAAGCCTGGGGTTTCGTCACAATAACAGCTCTCCGAGCTGGGGAGTGGGGTTTGTCTACGGAGAAGTCTTCGAAAAAGTTAGGGGCTGGACGCGCGGGGACGCACGCTGGAGCGTGCTAACTACTCTGGCTACGCAGTATAAAGACTTGGCATAAGGGCATCCGGCGTTTTTGTCGGGTGCTTATTTGCTTTATTGGGGAAATATGGTTAACTTTGTGGTTGGAATGACTAACTATAATCAATCATGAAGAGGAAATTTTCTTTGCTTGCTTTGGGAGTGCCTTTGCTGATGGCTGGGCAAGCCTATGTCAGGCAGTTTGACCATAATTCTTTAGACCGTAGTGCTGAAAGAGTGATGCAGTATACTCCGACCTCCGGAGGATACATCTACAGTAAGAACGGCAAGAATCTTTATACCCGTGCACTTTATGGAGGGAATTCAGGTTTTCGCATTGAGACGAGTGACTTCCCAATATTTGGTGCTTTCCATGGGAAAGACAACCGCAATGTGCATTTCATTGTCACAGTAGACGGACATGAGATGAGACTTGACTCCGTTGCGGAGTGCAGGTCGTATTATCGTGGAGGGGAAAGAAGATATGAGTTGTCGGACCCTGCTTGGGGAAAAGGACGCATATCCATCATCACGCTTGCGCCGAGAACATTTGAAGGTGGACTTTGGAAAATTGAGGCATCGAATATGCCGAAAGGTTCTGAGATAAAAGGAATCTGCATACCGACTGTCAAGATTAAGCTCAGCCGCAACGGGGATATGGGAGCAGACCCAGCCAATGCCTTTGCTCCTGACACAAACAGTCCATATTTGGCTACACCTGAGATTCCCATAGGAGGGGAAAGAGAAACTATCTATTTTGGATATGCAGACAAAGTGCTTGACGCTTCCAACCAGAAGAAACTTTCAGAAGAGTTCTTGAAAGCAGAGACTGAGCGCGATCAATTAGCCGGAATTCTGGAGATTGATACTCCTGACCCTTATTTCAACGTGCTTGGTCCGGTAATAGCTCATGCCGCCGATGGCACTTGGGATGGCAAGACATGGCAACACGGAGCTATCGGTTGGCGAATGCCGCTGAGTGGATGGAGAGGTGCATACAGTGGTGACTTCTTGGGATGGCACGACCGGGCCCGCACTCACTTTGATGCATATGCCAAGTCGCAGGTAGACAGTGTGCCTCCTACCATACCACATCCTTCGCAAGACCCTGAAAAGAATTTGGCGAGAGCAGAGAAGAAATGGGGCACCCAAATGTATAGCAACGGCTATATCTGCCGCAATCCGGAGAGGAACGACCAGATGCATCATTACGACATGAACCTTTGCTATATCGATGAACTGCTCTGGCATCTAAAATGGACCGGTGATCTTGACTATGCCCGACAGATGTGGCCTACTATCAAAGCGAGCTTGGAATGGGAGAAAAGGAATTTCGATCCCAACGACGATGGCCTTTACGATGCCTATTGCTGTATTTGGGCGAGCGACGCCCTCTACTACAACAGCGGCGCAGTGACCCACTCATCGGCTTATAACTACAGAGCCAACAAGATTGCAGCAGAAATAGCTGAGAAGATAGGTGAAGATCCGACTCCATATCAGAAAGAAGCAGACAAGATTTTAGATGCTCTTAACTCTACTCTCTGGATGGACGACAAAGGTGTGTGGGCTGAGTATAAGGACTCCATGGGCAATAAACGTCTGCATGATCACCCGGCTCTATGGACTATATACCATGCAATCGACAGTGATGTAGCTGATGACTTCATGGCATATAGCGCAACGAGATATATCGACAACAATATTCCGCATATTCCAGTTGTGGCTCCTGGACTTGAAGAAGGATATGCTACCATCGCTACCACCGACTGGATGCCGTATGCATGGAGCATCAATAATGTCGCCTTTGCGGAAGTCCTTCATACGGCATTGGCCTATTGGGAGGCCGGCAGAGCTGAAGAGGCGTCCAAATTGCTTAAGAGTTCGATGCTTGATGGAATGTTTTTGGGCAACAGTCCCGGAAATATCGGGCAGATTAGTTACTATGACGCAGCCAGAGGTGAATGTTACAGAGATTTTGCCGACCCGACGGCCATGATGGCACGTGCAGTGGTGCAGGGGCTCTTCGGTTTTGCTCCTGATGCACTCAACCATACAGTCAGAATACGTCCTGGTTTCCCATCAGAATGGGACCATGCCTCCATCAAGCATCAGGACTTCTCATTTGCCTTCAAGAGAGATGGGCATAAAGAAACATATACTTTCAATGTTGGGCTTGACTCTATAAAGAATGTAGAATTGATACTTCCAGCCCTGACCAATAAGGTGAAATCTCTTAAGATAAACGGCAAGAAGCATCCTTGGAAAGTTGTGGATACTGCTATTGGTCAGCCAGAATTGAAGGTCACCACTCCTTTGATGGGAGATATGACTCTGGAAATCGAATGGAAGGGCGGTTATATGGCGCAAGCGCCATTGCGGGGGACAAACCTTGCTAATGTGAAACCGTCTGGGAAGGTTAGGAATGGTTTTCGCGAAGTGAAATCCGGAGATTTTACTTGGTGGGAAGAGACCGAAAGTTTCACGCATGCGAAGCCGGATGTCGCCGCTCTTGGTATTGAACTTAAAGTGAGTGAAGGCGACAAGTATGAGACCATCGACTTGAGTGGAATCTACAATGCCAATATCACGGATATTTTCCGCAATAGGTATGAGTCACCTCGGTCACCATATACTACGCTTCAGATACCTGTGCAGGGAATAGGTGAGTGGTGTCATCCAGATGACACAGCGCATATTGACGACAGTGGACTGCGTCGGATGGTAGGTGAAGAAGGTATTGTTATGACCTCAATCGGGGTGCCGTTTGCATCTGTGAAGGATGGAAAGAATATTGCGTATACATCGCTTTTTGATAACTATCCCAATAAAATATCATTGCCGCTTAATGGGAAGGCCAAAGGTATCCAGTTGCTGATGGGAGGAAGCACCAACCATATGCAGATATATTTTGAGAATGCAAAGGTCACAGTGAAGTATGCCGATGGCAGTGAGGAGGTTTTGCCACTTGTAGCTCCTTACAACTGGTGTCCTATTGAGCAGGATTACTACGTAGATGGGAAGCAGTTCAGACTGGAGACACCGCGACCATACCGGATGATATTCAAGGACGGTAATGTGACGAATGATGTAGAAGGTGCTCTTGGAATTGAAGGAGTATATGGGCGACGGATAGATGGCGGAGCCGGGGTACTGCTTCGGATAGATTTGGATCCGACAAAAGAGCTCAAAGAGGTGGAGTTGGAGACGCTATCGAATGACGTCGTCATCGGGTTGGCTGGAGCCACTTATGTCAGAGGCGGTAGATGAAGGGGAGGGTTATGGTGAAGGTCGTGGCTGTTGGGATGGAGATGAATGATAGAGTGCCTCCATGGAGATTTACAATCTGGCGAGAGAGGCTGAGCCCTATGCCTGAACCACCACTCTTAGTAGTGAAGAAGGGTAGGAATATGCTTTCGGCAGCTTCCGGACTTATTCCGCAACCATTATCCTCTACCGATATCATAAACCGATGATTCGGATGGTCAGCTCTTGTAGATATTATTACAGTCGGATTCTCTTCAAGGGATTCGACTGCATTTTTTATAAGGTTGATCAGCACCTGCTCCATTTGATGTCGGTCGAGCTGCAGTTGGATGTCGGGATCTTCGATTCTGAACTCAATGAAGGTTTCTGGGAAAAGCGTACGGAGACCATCGAAAATTTCCCCAATTCTTGTCCATTCCAAATGTGGCTGTGAAAGGCGGGAAAGTTTTCGATAATTCTCAACGAATTTTAGCAGACCTTTACTTCTGCGGTTGATGGCATTCAGTGCTAAGGCGGCTTCCTCGTCAAATTGATTGCTATTGGCAGTAAGCATATCGGAAAGCGATATGATTGGAGATAGAGAATTCATGATTTCATGAGTAAGAACGCGTATCAATTTACGCTGCGCCTCTATCTCGCTCTGCTGAACGAGCATGTTGACATTCTCAATGGAGTAGATGCACACCTCTGATCCTTCAGAATCGTATACAGCCATAGAAAGTTTGAGATTCTCCTCCCGGCCACCTATATTAAGTGTCAATATTTTGGGTTGGCGGGGTAGAAGACTTCCTAAAGCAGTGGCAAGCTCCGGGTGCACTGCATCAAGCATAGAAAGATGTGTGATTTTGAAGCCACATAAATTTTGTATAGCTTTCTGATTCATCCATGTGACATTTCCATCTCTATCAGCAATAATCAAGGAGGAATCCACAAGATTGAGGATAGCCTCGTATTGCCCATATTCCCTTTCCTGACGCATGAGGTCTTCTCTGAAACTGGAGATTACCTCATTCATCTCCTCGGCGAGTTTCCTTTCCGAACCACGCATTCGTTCGGCAGGGAAGTGCATGGACAGCTCCCGATTGCGTATTGCCTGGAGCATACGGCGCATCCTTTCAGCAGATTTACTGGCAAACCAATTCATCACAAGCCGTATTTCTCTATCTTGCGATAGAGTGTGAAACGAGAGATACCGAGCAGTGAGGCGGCTTGCGAAAGGTTGCCATTGCTTCGGCTTATAGCTTTCATGATCGCATCTTGCTCAAGCTCCTCCAAATTCAGGGTCTCCTTAGCAACAGTCGGTTCGACTATACGTGAAAACTCGATATCATCCGCTTCCAATACTGAACAGGAAGCCATAACGATAGCCCTCTCGACAACGTGTTGCAGTTCCCTGACATTTCCCGGCCAAGAATGGCTAAGAAGTTTACGTCGAGCTGAAAGTGCAATCTCCACATCATCCAATTTATATCGGCGAGCAATCTGACGGGAGAAATATTCAGCGAGAAGAATGATGTCTTCGCCACGGTCTCGCAGAGGTGGGATGTGGAGTTCGATAGTATTGAGGCGATAGAGCAGGTCCTGCCGGAATTTGCCATCGGCGACCATTATTGCAAGGTCTGCGTTGGTGGCAGAGAGTATCCGAACATCAACTTTATTGACTTTTGTTGAGCCGAGTCGGGAGATTTCACGCTTTTCAATCATCGTAAGCAATTTTTGCTGAGCACTTGGGAGCAGATTGCCTATTTCATCGAGGAATGCAGTTCCGCCAGCTGCAGACTCCAGACGTCCGGCTTTCGAAGCTTTAGCATCTGTAAAAGCACCCTTTTCATGACCGAAGAGTTCGCTTTCAAACAGGTGTTCCGGGATTGTGCCGAGGTCGATTGAAACAAAAGGTTTTTTGTTCCGGTGGGAAAGGAAGTGGAGAAGGTGGGCTACTACGTCTTTCCCTGAACCGTTTTCGCCGGTAATGAGGACATTGGCATCTGTAGCAGCAATCTTTGCAATCTGCTTATTGAGAAGTTGCATTTGAGGAGATTCTCCGATCAGCACTGGAGTATTTTCTGATGGGTGCGGAGCAGATGGCTCTTCTTTTTCTTCTTTGAAAGTTGAGTTTTGTCGAGATTTGCTAAGTTCTATTGCACTTTTGACTATTCCGAGGAGTTTGTCATTGTCCCAGGGTTTCGGTATGAAGTCGACGGCTCCAGCTTTTATGGCTCGAACTGCTTTTTCGGTGTCGACGTAGGCAGTTATGAAAAGCACTACGGCTTTTGGATTCCTTTTTAATATGAAGTCAAGCCAATGGTAGCCTTCCTCCCCGCTGTTGGCATTTCTGCGGAAGTTCATATCGAGGAGGATGACATCGGGATTGAAAGTGTCCATGAGGCGCCCTATATCCTCGGGGTCTGTCAGGATGCGGATACCCTCAACATGCTGACGGAGCAGCATGTTGAGTGATAACAGAACGTCTTCATTGTCGTCTACTATTAGTATACGGCCTATATTGTGAGTCATAACTGCAAAGTTACGAAAATATGTAGGAATATGCAAAAATTGTATCGGAATTTCAAGAAATCACAAATCGCCTCTCCGAGGCTACTGGGCTTCTGAGGCTTACCCCAGGCTGAAGCCTGGGGTTTCGACACAATTATCAGGTCTCCGACCTGAGGAGTTGGTTGGGTCTATTGATGAGTCTTCGAAAAAGTTAGGGGGAGACGGCACGGCGGAGGCGAGGACGCCTCCATTCCACGGCTACGCAGTACAAGGCCGGGTTGGAAGTTGGCGCTTCTTGGCTATTCTTTGAGGTAGGCGATGGGGTCGGCGTGCATTATGTCGCGGATTTTCCAGAAGATGGTGAGGGCTGACATTGATATTACAAATAATACGGAAATCATATAAACCAACCATATGCTTTCCTTTCCTATGTATCGCAAGGCCGCATACGATAAGAAGTCATAAATGATGAAACATGAAGGGATAGTCAGCAGTATGGCTACTGCGATTATCCAAATATAGGTGCGTGCAAATATCATGGCAATCACTTTTGGGGTGGCTCCGTTCAGTTTTCTAAGAGCCATTTCCTTTCGGCGGCGACGAGTGTCGAGTGAAACCGCGGAATAGATGCAAGCCATTGTGGTGATGACACTGATTACTGACAGAATAGAGACAATGACTATCATTACCAAAAACATACTATAGTTGGAAAGCCTATAATCAAACCAATTCTCAACTCTAAGGTCTATCCGAGATGGGCACACTTCTTTGAAAATGCTTTCGATTTCATCTTTGGTTTCACGCTCCTTACCTTTCTTTGGAAGAATAATACGGTCGAAATGGGAATCAGACATGTGTGCATCTGTCACAATGATTGTCTTATCAGTGATTTGCTTAGAAAGTGTTTTTCCATTGAATACTCCTTTTACTTCATATTGCTCATTTGCATTAAATGGCATGGTGACTGTCTTACCATTCCAAAGATTCTGGTCTATGAGCACTTTCTTGAATTCTTCATTGATAAGTACATTTTTTTCCGGATTTACCGAGCCAGGAAGTACATTCACATCTAATTCAAAGAAGTCCACAACATCGTTGGCTGTTTGAAAGAATATCATGCTTTGCGAGGAGTAGCGATCGTATGAGTCGGGATTAAAGTAAGTAGTGAAACTATAGAAATGATAAACTTTTTCTATAGATTTCAAGGATTCAATTTTTTCATTGATTGCGTCCCTCTCTTCTTTGGAGATTCCATTGGTAATGAGAGTGAGGCATCTTTGGAATTTTTCTGCATTGTCAGGAATTCCCAAGTCTTCCTTAATGCCCCTTATCGACATAAAAAATAAAACAGAAATCCAGATGAAGAGTATGCTGATGCTCAACTGAACAGTGAGACCAACATTGCGGATCTGATGCTTTGGTTGAGGACGCATCCTAAGAGCAAGTCCTGTCTGATCCCGACGAATTCTTCTGATTGTAAATCCAACTACTATCATACTTATCGCCACAAGAATGAATGCGGTAAGTATAGTAATAGGGATGGCACCGTAAAAATCGATATTTTTGGAATCCAACACATGGCTAAAATGGACTATAAAATAATCGACAACTATGGAGACGAGTGCAACCGCGATAGCAAGTGTCAGTAAAAGCACAATCATTATTTCTGTAGTAAACAAGAAAAACAAAGACTTAGGATTACCTCCAACGCATGTTCTTAACGCCACTTCGCGTTCACGAAGCCGGAAGAGTTGAGTCTGTTGACGAAGATAGTTGGAGAAGGACAACAATACAAAGAGGAACAGAAACAATATTACGAAATTACGTATAGAAAGAATCCTGTTCTCATCTTGATGGGAATTGGACATATGCTGAAGTTCTGCATTTCCTTCGGGTATTATTTCCTTTACCTCCTCTAAAAGAGAATCACGGGAAGCTCCCTCTTTGAGAATGAAAAAACAGTTTACTTTGCTATTTTTTGTAAGGTTATCTGCCAACAAAAACACTTGGCATCTCGCGGGAATGGGGGAGTAAACACTGTTTTGGATTTCAACCACATCCTTTATTTTATACTGCTGATTGATTTCCGCACCATCATAATTGCTGAATTCCAAGTTAATGTAGCGTCCAATTGGGTTTGCATCCTTAAAAAGTTTTTTTGCCAACCAGTCGGAGATAATAACTTCATTTTGAGAGATAGATGCAATTCTTTCTCCTGTGATGGCTGATTTTGAACCAATAAATTTCAAAAAATCTTTATCGATGGATGTGCCGACAGCTGAGAGCGACTTTTTGTCGTCGCTACCCGGGTCAGATGTGACATTCATAAAGTAGGTTGAGGCCTCAACATATTGTATTTTCTCGGCATTCTTAAAATGATGATTTGCGATTAGTTGCATATCATCATTATCGATGAATGTAGAGCTGTCTTGGGCATATGCTAATTGCTCAACCCTATTTGTATATGGCTGATGGAGAAATGGGAATGGCTTGAATATTAGCATAATAGATGAAACAATGCCCATCAACGTGAGGCTGACAGACATCGCGGCGATGCTGATGGCTGTCTGGGTCTTGTATTTGCGGAGATTTCGTAGGGAAATCTGGATATAGTGAAGTATCATGGTTTAAAAATGTCTTTAATCACGAATCGCCTCTCCGAGGCTACTGGGCTTCTGAGGCTTACCCCAGGCTGAAGCCTGGGGTTTCGACACAATAACATCTCTCCGAGCTGAGGAGTGGTGGTTACATGCGGAGTTGTGAGACGAGGTGGCCGTCGAAGAGTTTTATTGTGCGGTTGGCGTAGGTGGCGTCGTGCTGGGAGTGGGTCACCATTATGATGGTGGTGCCTTCCTTATGGAGTTCGGAAAGGAGCTGCATCACCTCTTCTCCATTCTTTGAGTCGAGATTACCTGTAGGTTCGTCGGCAAGGATTATCTTCGGATTTGCGATTACAGCACGGGCTATCGCCACACGTTGCTGCTGGCCGCCGGAGAGTTGGGCAGGGAAATGTTTGTTGCGGTGAGAGATATTCACGCGTTCCATCACTTCCTGAACTTTCTTTTTCCTTTCTTTTTTAGGGATGCCCATATAGAGCAGTGGGAGTTCGATGTTTTCTTCTACGGTGAGTTCGTCGATTAGGTTGAAACTCTGGAAGACGAAACCGATTACACCTTTTCGGATGTTGATGCGGTCAGTCTCTTTCATTTTGCTTACATCCACTCCATTGAGGATATAAGAGCCTTCTGTGGGGGTATCGAGAAGGCCGAGGATATTCAGGAGAGTGGACTTGCCGCAACCTGAGGGACCCATGATAGCAACGAATTCGCCATCGTTTACTTTCAAACTTACTTTGTCGAGAGCCCAAGTCTCGACTTCGTCTGTGCGGAATACTTTTTTAATGTCGGTTAAATGTATCATAATGGTGTTATTTATCTTCGGTAAAAAGTGCTACCCCTCCGGGGTAGTTGAAAGAGGAGTAGTGGGTAAGTACCCCCGGTTTCACCGAGTGTTAACAATATTTTAGCCCTCCGGGCCTTAGCCGGCTGTGAAGCCGGCGCTCCATGCAGTAGGTGGCGCTCCCTGCAGAAGGGGGGGGATCCATGCTTTATATTATTGGAGGAGAATTTCATCTGCTTCATTCAATTTGTCGTAGCCGGAGAGGATTACTTGGTCGCCTGGGTGGAGGCCGGAGATTACTTCGAACTGGTGTGGATTCTGACGGCCTAACTCGATGGCGGTTTTTATTGCTTTTTTGCCGTCGGGTGTCAGCTTGTAGATCCATTTGCCGTTGGTGTGACTGAAGAAGTCTCCTCTTTGTATAACAACGGCAGACTCAGGCATTCCTAATTCAATCTGCACTCTAAAGTTTTTTCCTACCCGTAGACTTGAAGGTCGCTCACCGGTGAAGACGAGATCTGATTCGAAGCTGCGTTCCTTAATCTCAGGAACTACACGGCTTACCTTCAAGGGATATTGCTTAGATTGCAGCGTTATTTTGGCTGGAAGTCCCGGAACGATTCTCTCCACATAATATTCGTTGAGCGAAACGTTGAGCTTGTAATCGCTCAACACCTTCAATTCTCCTATACTCATGCCACTTTGCACCTGTTGTCCCGGCGTCACAGTCAGAAAACTGAGTTGTCCTGCCACTGGGGCGCGCACTACGAGGTTTTCACGTCGGTTTGCTGCGCGATCTCTTTTCGTTATAGCCCGGCAAATGTCGCCGGCCAATAGTTCTCGGCGAATTGCAGTTGCGGCCGAATCGTGACTGAGACTTTTCAGTTGAAGAGTGGTTTTCTTCTTGCGATATTCATATTCACTTTCGGCGAGATCCATCTCGGCTTTGCTCTTCATGCCCATCTCGTATTCCTCTTGGGCAATGCGACGTTTATTGTCAAGATTGTTCATCTCATAGTTGGCATCGAGAGCTTGCTGCTGGAGAGTGATGGATTTCTGCTTCATCTCTATTTCTTTCTCACGGTATTGACGCTGTTGATGCTGCCATTCATCCTCCTCGTCATGTATTGTACGTAAGAGTTCGGGATTTTTCAAGAAGAGAATAGTGTCGCCGGCTTCAAGCAAGGCACCGTCTTCAGCCACTATATGGTCGACAAAACCGGATTCAAGAGCATTGACTTTGACTGTCAGGATTGGTTGGACGATTCCTTCCACATCTACATACTCCAAGAACTTGTCTTCTTTTACGGAGGCTAATGTTAAGGAGTCTTTGTTTGCTCTTGGAGTTCCCGATGTCAGGTAGAGTGCTATGCCGTAGATGAGTAAGGCAGCTATAGCCAGGGCTGCAATCAGATAGTATTTGTAGCGCCAGTACCAGGGCTTTTTCTTTAGTTTTATGTCCATTTTTTTGAATTGATAATGGGGTTTCACGAATCGCCTCTCCGAGGCTACTGAGTTTCTGGGGTGTACCCCAGGCTGAAGCCTGGGGTTTCGACACGATTATCAGGTCTCCGACCTGATAGCCGGCTGGGGAGATGGCGCTCCTTACCAGTTGGGGCCGATTAGGGAGCGGAGGGTGTAGAAGAGGGTCCAGTAGGTTTTGATTGAGGAGATGTAGGCTCTTGTGGCGGAGTCTTTTTCGGAGAGAGCAGTGTTGAGGTCGAGGATTGTGTTGCGTCCGGCGATGTATAGGCGGCGTGCTATATCGTAGCGGTGTGATGCGAGTTGATTGGTGCGTGCAGCAACATCGACTTTTCGCGGTTGCATGTTGAATTGCATAACTATTTTCCTTATATTTTGCAAGAAGTCGGCCATTCCTTGGTCTGCTTCTGTATAAATGAGGTCTCGTTGTGATTTGGCCACTTTCACTTGTCCTTTTCCTCGACCCCAATCGAGGATAGGAAGTGACAAAGTGAGACTGGCATATTCTTGGTGGAGGGGATGACTGTAGGTTTTATCAAAACTGTCGGCAGTCTGTGAGAGTCCAAATTGAAGGTATATGTCAGCGCGGAGACCTGTATTTCCTTTTGCCTGAGCCACACGGCTGTCGCTTTCAAGTTTAAGCCGACGGTAATAATCCGGTTGGGAAGCATAACGCATTGCCAATTCCTCAGCAAGGGGAAGTGACAGCTCTATATCCGGCATATCAGTTGGGAGTTGCAATGAAATATTAGTCAGGTCATCCAGTCCAAGATAGGAAGCCAATAATTGTGACTGCTCATTGACTTGCACTTCGGCATCCATGCAGGCCGTTTCCTCATTCAGTTTGTTGATTTCAAGCTGAAGCATATCGTTTTCGTTGATAATTCCTATCTTGTAGCGTCCTTGAGCCATTTGGTAGAGAGTGTCGGCGGAAGCAAGATTTAGGCGAGCCATCTTAAGGTTTGTCTGAGCCTCGACCAAGGAAAAGAAATATCGGCATGTGTTGGCTGCAACCAACTCCATTGCTTCGTCATAATTTTTCTTGGCTTCGCGATATTTCAGCGGTTCTATTCGGCGGTCCCATTTAAGAGAGTTGTATCCGAAGATACTTTGGCGGTAACCGATGGTAATTGGAAATGAACTGTAGGAGGTGTTTTTTCGTTCCAGTTCGTCCAATCGGGAGAGTGATGATTTTAAGAAAAGTGAGCCGCCGGTGAGGGAGATGTTTTGATTAACTGTGAGGGCAAGGTCGGCGTTGATTTGGTTTTGCTTTATGAAGGCGCTTGTCCCGTCGTTGAGGGTTATGCGGTTGATTTCGCGGTTAAGGAAAGGGGATGAGGAGAGGGTGAGGGATGGGAGATAGTTGGCTTTGTAGTATTTGTATTGCCATTCGGCAGCTAAGAAAGCATGTTTTGCACTTTGGGCAGAGGGGGAGTTTTCCTGGGCTATGGCGATTGCTTGCTCGAGGGTCATTGTCTGAAAAGTTGGCTCTGTCGCGTGTAAGTGGACGGAGAGAGCCAACATCAACCAATTGAATGCAATGCGTTTGATATGTTTGGAGTTTAGAGACATAGAGCATGGGGTTTTGGTATAAATATATACATATGGCGTGCCAAAGTTGTAAGGTGTTGATTTATAGGGTTGTGTGGATTTGAGTGAGGGATGATGATGTTCGGAATCGCACATCGGGTGTTCGGATTTGCACTGGACGACGGCACTTGTGCTCACTGTGTTCGCACCACAATCTTGTGCTTTTGGTGTGAAATCGAAAAAGTTAGGGGGAGAGGGCACGCGGCGGTTAAAAACCGCCGTCCCATTTA
>CAZIAX010000061.1:0-12843 GCA_964537745.1 uncultured Sangeribacter sp. | reverse complement strand
TGCTGGATGGGCTTCGAAAAAGTTAGGGAATGTCGGCACGGGGAGGTTGGAAACCTCCCTCCCATTTACTATGCAAATTGCAAGGCTATGAAGAAGATATTGTTGAGGGATGGGTGTGTGGGGCTCACTGGAAATGAGTTTGCCACTTCTGAGGAGAATGCGGAATGGGTGGAGCTGCGGGCGGCTTGGGAGCGTCTTGGCGATGAGAAATGGCAGGAGGCTTCACGAGCTCAGGAACTTGCCAATTTCCACCGCGCGCACCGTTTTTGCGGCTACTGCGGAGGACATATGAAGCCGGCAACCGAGATCTCGCTCCGATGCGAGGCCTGTGGCCGCGAGATATGGCCACAGCTAACGCCAGCGATGGTGGTGCTCGTCACCCGCAAGGGTGGGGAAGAGGCGCTATTAGTGCATGCTGCCAATTTCAAGCATGCCGATGTGCATGCGCTCGTGGCAGGATTCGTGGAGACAGGCGAGACACTGGAGCAGTGCGTGGCACGCGAAGTGAAGGAGGAGACTTCGATCGATGTGGATAACATCCGCTACGTCGGGAGCCAGAGCTGGCCTTTCCCAGGCCAGCTGATGGTGGGATTCACGGCAGAATACAAGGGTGGTGAGATAAAGTTGGCAGATGGCGAACTGACGTCGGCTGGATGGTTTACGCGCGATGAGCATCCACCGATGCCATCGCAGCCGTCGCTTTCGCGCCGCATCATCGATCTTTGGCTGAACGGAAGCCTATAACACTGGGTAAGACAACGAAAAAAGCCTTTGGCTCAAAGAGCCAAAGGCTTTTTTGTCGGGGTGAGGCGACTCGAACGCCCGACCTCTACGTCCCGAACGTAGCGCGCTAACCAACTGTGCTACACCCCGAGTGCAATCTCTTAGTGGCGGTTGCCACTCAATTGCGGATGCAAAATTAATACTTTTTTTTAAATTATGCAAATATATTGCGGGAATTTTTTGAATTGAGAATTTATGTGGAGTAGAGGGGGTAGAGGCGGCGGATGAAACGTGGCCAGGAGAGGTCGCGCTCGAAGCGTTGGCGGGCGGCGGCGCCAATCTGGCGGCGGAGGTCGGCAGATGTAGCGAGGCGGCACATCTCTTCTGCCAGTCGCTTTGCATCGTGGGGCGGAATCAAGATGCCTTCCTTGCCTTGGGAGATGTATTCGGGCTGTGCACCGTTGTCGCTGCATATTATGGGACGACCTTCCTTCATAAACTCAATGTTGGAGAGTCCGAATGCCTCGGGACCTTCAGATGGGAGGACTCCGAAATGCGACATGCGGATGAAGTCTTCGGTGTTTTCCTTATGTCGTGGCCAGTCGATCATATGCATCACTCCGGCTGTCAGTGCCCGGCGGCGTAGGGAGTCGACATAGTCGGGATGCCCCGTGCCTACTATGCGCAGGCGCAGTTTTACACCATTGAGAATCGTCAGCGCATCTATGAGGTCTTCAAGACCTTTGCCGGGAGCGAGGCGTCCGAGATACATTGCTGTGACGGGCCCTTTGGATGGTTCCTCGGTCATTGGCCCGAGATTGACGTTCAGACTGTTGTGGATCACGTGTGCCTTGATGTCATCGTCGGCATAGCGTCCTTTCCAATGCCAGCTGGAGTAGAACTTATCCTTGGCAGCCTGGGAGACGAACACCAAATGGTCTACGTTGCGATATACGAAACGATGGAAGGGAGAGCGTCCGGCGCGGCGGACGTAATGGCGCGTGAGAATCACGCGGATATCGTGGCGACCTAAAAGTTGGCGAGCAGTAAGCGCTGCGAAAGCATCGCGAGTGCTGTGGCAGTGGATTGCTGTGGGCTGCTGATTCTCACTGAGGACATCGCAGATGCCCTTCACGGCATGATAGGAAAGGAAACCACCGAGTTGCGCGAAGCGCACCTCGATACCATTGCGATGGAAGACATCGTCGACCGCACGAGCGTCGCGGGTGATGACAAGCACGTCATCACCGTGGTCGCGGCAATGACGGCATATGTCGAGGGCATATCGCTCTACGCCAGACCACATTACTGATGAGAGGACATGGATAATCCGCATCCGGCTCCTAAGCTTTTAGCGGTCAGTTACGGGCCGCGAGCATTACCGAAAGGTCGGCCGATGGGAGCCCGGTGTAGCTACCGACGAGTTTGTCGACCAGTTTGCCATGATATGTCACAATACCCTGCTGCACACCCTCATTGGTAGAAATCATGCTGTCGAAGTTCTCCTTAAGACGCATCTCCTCAAAGAAATTGACCAACACGTTGCTGAGTGCCATTGCGACGGTGCGAGGCACCGACACGGAGGGATGGGACTCCTTAAAGTCGAGCACATAAGCACTCTCTTTCATCACAGCGGAAAGATTTTTTGGAAACTCAAAGGGCCGGGTAGTAGTGCCGAGTAATATGACATCGGCGGTCTTCACTTTATTATATAGCACACGCGGATGAATCATTATGGTCTGAATATTCGGACCGCAAACCTCACGGGCCACGGCGAGCATCGAAACATCGTTGTTGACCACCGTCACCTGTGCGCCCATACTGAGAGCAGCTTTGGCTGCGCTGTAGACGTCGGTGCCATCACCGATGATGAGCACCTCGCAAGGATTGATGCCGGCAACGCTGGCAAGCAAGACGCCCTTTCCTCCTCCAAGATAGGAGAGGTTTTCCTGGGCATACATGATTGCTGCACGCCCGTCGACCTCGTCGATGATGTCAGCGAATACGGGAGTGTCGTTGTGGCTATACATATTGTCGAGGCAACCCATGGTGATGTCCATCTCGAGGAGAGCCTTGATAGAGTCTTTGTCGATAAGACCGGAAGCCATGGTGCAGAGGAGTGCGCTGCCTGGCTTCATAAGACGGATGTCGGCTGCACGAAGGGGCGAGAACGAAAGGACCGTGTTGGCGCCCAGAGCCTCCTGGCGGCTAACAATCTTGACCCCATACTCTGCATACGCGTCGTCGCTGAAAGAGATATCCACACCAGCACCCTCTTCCATGGCCACCTTGAGGCCAGAGGAGGTCAGCAGGCCACAGGCCTCCGGGGTAAGAAGCATTCGGGTCTCGTCGCTGTCTGGATAATTGCCGAGCATAGCGATGTCGACGCTCTCGCCGTCGCTGAGCATATTGGCGTGCATGAGCAGCGGCTCAAGTTCCATAGTGGCGGCCGCCTCCATCGTGGGAGTTGCTTTCTGAATCATATCTTCATTCATGGCTCTGTTTATTTATTTGGGTTACTTTGTTGAATTGTCCGGTCTTGGGCACCTCTTGGATAAGACACTATCACAAATCGCCTCTCCGAGGCTACTGAGCCTTTGTCTTTACCCCAGGCTGAAGCCTGGGGTTTCGTCACAATAACAGCTCTCCGAGCTGAGTATGTGAGTAAAAAAGGTACTCGTAACGGAACAACCAGGTTAGATAGCAGAACAACTACTGCTGGAGTGGCAAAATTAGCAAATTATTCCCGTTTCTCCAAATTGTGAAGATGGATTTTGATGAAGTTTTCGATAGTCTCGGCTATCTGGGCCTTGTTTTCGAGTCTGTCTCCAGAGATGATGAGCTTAGCTTTGTCGTAGTAAGGCTTTCTCACTTCCATATGCTCGTGAAGGGTCTTCAATATCTCATCGCGGGATTTTCCGGCCATAAGGGGGCGTTTGTTGCCGGCCTGAATGATACGGTCGGCGATGACATCATCGGATGCCTGCAGGCATACGGTGAGTCCTCTGGAATTCATATAGTCGAGGTTGTCGCCGAAACAGGGAGTCCCACCCCCGCAAGAGACAATGACGTCTGACATCTCGCCCACTTCGCGTAGCATAGCTCCCTCGATGCGTCGGAACTCCCTCTCACCCTTCTGGGCGAATATTTCGCGGACAGTAGAGTGGAATCTCTGCTCGATGTAGAAGTCGAGGTCGATATGCTGCATGCCAGTCTGGCGTGCGAGGGCCCGTCCGAAGGTTGTCTTGCCGGAGGCCATGTATCCGATAATAAAAATTGTCATCCGTAAGAATTGAGAATTGGGAATTGAGAATTGAGAATTAGTGGTCCTTGACTAGGGGGATTTCGATGCGGAAGGTGGTGCCTTGGCCAAGTTCCGACTCCTTGACGTAGATTTTGCCGTCGTGGTATTCCTCTATTATTCGCTTTACGAGAGTCAGACCGAGACCCCAACCGCGTTCCTTGGTGGTATAGCCAGGATTGAAGACCTTGTTGAAGTTTTTGCGAGGAATGCCCTTTCCTGTGTCGCGCACCTCAATCCAGGCGCAGTCTTTAGCGCTTCCAGTGCTGATGTGAATCTCACCCACGCCAGCCATTGCATCGACGGCGTTTTTGGTGAGGTTTTCCATCACCCACTCGAAAAGACTCGTGGATATCATCACGCCATAGTCATCCTCCCCGAAATGGAAATTGAGCGACACCTTTCCTGAGATTCTACCACGCATGTATTCAAGCGAAGACTCAATGGTCTGGTTGAGATATTCGAGTTCGAGATTCGGTCGCGAACCAATCTTGGAGAAACGTTCGGCAATCTTAGAGAGGCGCTTGACATCCTTGTCGATTTCCACGGTCACTTCGGGGTCGGTGCCGGAAGCCTCGAGATATTGGCTCCAAGCCATCAGTGAGGAGATTGGGGTGCCAAGCTGGTGGGCCGTTTCCTTAGACAGACCGACCCAGACACGGTTTTGCTCCGCCTTCTTAGTATAGACCACCGCCGTATAGATGATAAGCACAAGCACAATCATCACGGCGAGTACCACGTAGGGGTAAAGGCTCAGCCGGCGCAGGAGGATGGAATCCTCGTAATAGATATACTGGTTGATACCCGGGTAGACCTCCACAGGGATGAAGTGAGGGTCTTCGCCCTCCACAATCTTTTCCAGACTTCGGTTGCCTACGGCTTTAGAAAGCCGCTTCTGAAGGAACTTCTGGTTTCGCTCTGAAAGCTCGGAAAACATAACGTGCTCCCCGTCGGGCACGCCGTCGGGGAGCTCGTAGTTGCGATATTCGAGTATATTCTTATCGGCATCTGTCACCATGACTGGGATTGAATTATTCTGCGCAATGATATTGAGCAGGAATTCGAAATCCGCATTGCCCTCCACCTGAGCCATCTTTTCGGTTGCCGAAGCCCATATGTTCATTCTCTCGCGCTCCTGAATCGAAAGTTGCTTCACGAGGTTGGTGGAGATAATCAGGAAAATTATCACCGATATTGATGAGCAGACCAGGAAAATGGTCTTACCGTACTGGTCAGAGATAGCGGAGAGTTTCATCAGCGAAGGAGTCAGACGAATTTTATTCGGGCTTTTTTGATGACGCGGCAAGTATTGTCGGCGAAGACGGCCTCACCGGTCTGGAGGGTAACAATCTCAGCAGCAATGTCGGCGTCTTCGGGATTCTCTATCACGCAGCCTCCGGCGAGCCACTTATTTGGGTCTTCGATAAGACGGTCGAGAATCTCTGCGTCGTTGACCACACGGAATGTGCCACGGTGGCCATCAGGAATATCCATGCGATATACGGAAGACTCAAGGTTGAGAGAGCGGGAGGCCTTGGTGAAGAGACCTTTCTGATTGACATAGCTGAGGAATACGACGGGAGGGAGACCACCAGGACGCGCAGCCACCTGAGGTTTGGATGCAGGGGCTGCAGCTTGCTGCTGAGGAGCACGCTTGGGGGCCTCTCGCTGGGGTTCCGGTTGAGGTTTTTCCTCTGATCGCACCGGTTCTGGAGCTGGCGTAGCAACTTGCTGCTTCTGCTTGCTATGTGATTGGCGAAGAGAGGCTATTTCTATCTTCGCATCCTCGAGTTCGCTACGAGATGCGCTTGCCGCTTGCTTTGCGGCCTCGAGTTCACGGCGAGCTGAGACGGCAGCCTGCTTGGCGGCTGAGAGCTGACGCTCGAGATCCTCGCATTGGGATTTGAGCTGTTTGATTTCCTCATTTTTCGAAGTCAGGCTGCTTGCGTACTGCTCGCGCATCTTGTTCTGCTCTTCCTTGGCCGCTCTCTTAGCGTCGCGGATTTCCTTTTCTCCGGCCTTATGGTCGGCAAGAGTTGCGCCAGTCTCCTTCATGCTTTTTGAGGCATACATGACGAGCCAGATTACAACACCTACGAGCACCACGAGAATGCCGATATACCATCCGGTATTGCTTGGACGCTTGGGCTCGTCGGAAAGTCCGGCATCCGCTTGGGCCTGTACCACGGCAGCGTCAACCTGGTCGACTTCTGCAAGGTCGGAGGCGTCCGGTGTTGTCTCCTGGGGTGTTGGATTAGCAGGAGCTTGCTGTGCTTCCTGAGGAGCCGGAGTTGCTTCAGGTTTAGTTTCGGCGGGTTTATTGTCCGCAGCCGGCGACTCGGCAGGTGAGGCAGCAGAAGGAGCAGCCACAGTCATCTTGTTGAGGTTTTTGGCGAGGATGGAGAGGCACTTCTTACCATCTTCCTTTAGTCCGGGGGCCTTGAAGAAAGTATTGCTCCAATACTCTACGAGTTTCTGCTTGTCCCAAGATGCATAGTCGTTTGGGACAGCTACAGCGTTGAAGCTCTTGATATTTTCCTGCTCCTTAGTCCTCAGCGACTTGCTGAGCTCGCTCACGCTTGTGGGGTTGAGTTTGTCGAGATAGTCGGAGCCGTTGTTGGCATAGCGTAGATAGTGTTTGGCTGCGATAGCGCGGGCCTGCTCCATCTCCTTGTCGGAGACGGCAAAAGACGGGATAGCGGTGACCAGGGCCACCGCTATCAGGAATATTTTGAGAAGACTGTTCATCAGCGGTAAATTATTCTTCAGCTTCCTTCATATTGTGGAATACGTTCTGCACGTCGTCGTCATCCTCGAAACGCTCGAGGAGTTTCTCTATGCTTTCACGCTGTTCGGGAGTCACGTCCTTATAGTCGGTCGGTATTCTCTCAAACTCAGCGCTGACGATTTCCATGCCGCTCCCCTCAAGGAATTTCTGGATATTGTTGAACTGGTCGAAGGCGCCGTAAACGAGCCATTCTTCCTCCTCAGCCTCCAATTCAGCGTCGAGGTCCATAAGTTCGAGCTCGAAGTCTTCAAGGCTTGTCTCGGGATTTGGCTTCACGTGGAATACGCTCTTGTGGTCGAAGAGGAAAGATAGTGAGCCCTGGGTGCCGAGTGATCCACCGTGTTTGGTGAAGTAGCTGCGCACGTTGGCGACGGTACGCTGGTTGTTGTCAGTAGCTGTCTCGACAACGATAGCGATGCCAAATGGTCCGTATCCTTCGTAGACGATCTCCTTGTAGTCAGAGGCATCCTTGTCGGTAGCCTTCTTGATGGCGCGCTCGATGGTGTCCTTAGGCATGTTGGCTGCCTTTGCGTTGTGCATAAGCATGCGCAGGCGGGGGTTCATATCCGGGTCCGGGCCTCCGGCCTTTACGGCGATAGTGATTTCCTTACCGATGCGAGTGAAAGTTCTTGACATATTGCCCCAGCGTTTGAGCTTGCGGGCCTTGCGGAATTCAAATGCTCTTCCCATTGTATGTTGTTTGTTTAGTTGTTTTTTATTAGCGGAGTTGGGCGGCGAGTTGCTGCTGCAGGCTCTTTATGATCTTGTCCATTACGGCGTCGATCTGCTTGTCTTTGAGGGTATTTTCCGGATCCTGGATTGTGAATGCCACAGCATAGGATTTCTTGCCTTCCGGAAGGTTCTTGCCCTCGTAGACGTCAAACAGCTTGACGTCACGCAGCAGCTTGCCACCGGCCTTGCGGGCGCATGCTTCCACAGCATCGAATGCTGTAGCGGCGTCGAGCAGCAGGGCGAGGTCGCGGCGCACGGGCTGCGTCTTCTCAAGTGGCGAATAAGTGGTCTGGAATTTTGCGGCCAACTTGCAGAGATAGCTCCAATCGATGGATGCATAGCATACCTCCTGGTCAATGTCGAGAGCCTTCAGAGTCTTGCGGCTGAGTATGCCAAGGCTTGCGAGGTGCTTGCCACTGCGGTGAGTAATCTCGAGCTTTGCGCTGAAAGTTTCATCGCTGGTCTGGGTCATTTTGAGTCCGGAAGCAGCCACACCAACCTTTGTGAAGATATTGAGCACGGTAGCCTTAAGGTCGAAGACAGTGGCTTCGTCTGCCTGTCGGTTCCAGCCGGCGGTCTGGAGATTGCCGGTCATCCAGAGGGCGAGCTCCATATGCTCTGAATACTGAGCGAGGGGACGCTCGTCGGTCTTTTCCTTGGATTGGTCGAAAGAATATACATTGCCGAACTCATAGAATTTGAGGTCAGCAGCCTTGCGGTTGACATTATGGGCAATGCTCTCAAGGCCACCGAAGAGGAGTGTCTGGCGCATGACGCCGAGGTCGTTGCTGAGGGGGTTCATGACTTTCACGCTGTTGTCGAGCGGGAAGTCGGCATTGCCGTCGTAGTATTTCACAGCAGAGAGGGAGTTGTTCATAATCTCGCGGAAACCTTGGCCCGAGAGGTCATTGCTCACCACCTGCTGGAGTGTGTAAGCCTCGTCGACGGGAGTGCGCTTCGAGAGATTGGCGTGCATTTCGGTGCCGAACTCCACATTGTTGTAGCCATAGATGCGGAGGATTTCCTCCACCACGTCGCAAGGACGGGTGACGTCGACGCGATATGTAGGCACCTTTATAGATAGCACGTCCTTGTCGGCGGTCTCTTTCACCTCAAATTCGAGAGCTCGGAGGATGCCGACAATAACATTGGTGGGAATATCCTTTCCGATAAGGTCGCGGCAATACTTGAGGGAGAAGTCCATCTCCACCGGCTGCACCGGATGGGGATACACATCCACCACCTCGCCGCAGATCTCACCGCCTGCAATCTCACGGATGAGGACAGCTGCAAGTTTTGCAGCATATTCGCACATGTTGGGGTCGGTGCCACGCTCGTAGCGGAACGAGGCATCGGTGCTCAGACCGTGGCGGCGAGCAGTGCGACGAATGGAAGTAGGATTGAAATAAGCGCTTTCGATAAAGACATCAGTAGTGGCTTCAGTCACGCCTGAGTCGAGACCTCCGAAGACACCGGCGATGCACATCGGCTGCTGAGCATCACAGATCATAAGATCCTTGTCGCTGAGTGTGCGTTCAGTCTCGTCGAGAGTCGTGAACTTAGTGCCTTCCGGACAAGTGCGGACAACAATCTTCTCACCTGCCACCTTCGCGAGGTCGAAGCAGTGGAGTGGTTGGCCGATGCCGAGGAGCACGAAGTTGGTGATATCCACAATAGAATTGATAGGACGCTGGCCGGCAGCGACGAGAAGATTTTTGAGCCATTCAGGTGACTCGCCTACCTTCACGCCGCGGATAGTCACTCCGCAATAGCGAGGGCAGAGCTTTTCATCCTCGACTTCAACGGTGACTGCGCCATCATTGCGGTCGACAGAAAAACCGGAGATGTCGGGGACACTGATTTCCGGCATCTCGACACCGGCTGAATTACCACTTTCAAGGATACGTGCCCATTGGTAGGCCTTGAGGTCGCGGGCGCAACCATAGTGGCTTGCTGCGTCAACGCGGTTTGGAGTGAGCTCCACCTCCAGGCGATAGTCGCTCTCCACATTGAAGTAAGCGGCAGCCTCTGTTCCTGCAGGGACGTCGTCTGGGAGCACCATGATACCGGCGTGGTCGTGGCCGAGGCCGATCTCGTCTTCGGCACAGATCATACCGAAAGACTCAACGCCGCGTAACTTTCCTTTCTTGATCGTGAATTCCTTGTCGCCGTCATATAGGACGGTCCCGATAGTAGCCACTACGACTGTCTGTCCAGCAGCCACGTTGGGGGCTCCGCAGACAATCTGGAGCGGGGCATCGGCGCCCACGTCGACAGTAGTCACGTGCATATGGTCGGAGTCGGGGTGCGGCTCGCAAGTGAGTACTTTGCCAATCTTAAGGCCACGTAGGCCACCACGGATTGACTCCACCTCTTCAATCTGGTCGCATTCCAGGCCGGTGGAAGTGAACGCAGCCGCCAGCTCGCGGGGCGACTCGTCAAAATTGATATAGCGTTTAAGCCACTTGTATGAGATATCCATAAAGGTATTGTTATCCGTTGTTTATGCCAATGAGAGGGAGTGCTGAGGCCCAGCATTCCCTTTCAACTTGCAAAAGTACAAAATAATTGGATAATATGCAAATCTAAATTAGTCAACTTTCGCTTTTTGGGCGAAAGTTGAGGTTATGGGGTTAAGTGTTGTGGGGGGATAAATGCTGTGGGCGGATACGGATAGGACTCGGCTTTCTGTAGGCGAAAGCCGAGTCCGGATTATCTTTTAGGGGAGGGGTGTAGGGGCGAGTCTGCCGGGTCTACTTAGAATTTGAGGTCGTAGACTGCTCGTTTGATCTGAGGGAATGGGAGGGGGAGCTCAAGGGTCTCGATTACGGGCCGCTTGACGCCTTCTTTCTTTACTTTCTGCTGTATTGCGAGGACTATGCCGTCGTCGGAGACGGAGCGGAGCATTCCGTGGAGTTTGCGGCCGTCGGTAGTGAGGACCTCGAGGTCCTGGCCTATGTATTTGTCGTATTGGCGGCGTACTTTGAGTGGGGATGTGAGGCCGGCGGTGCCCACTTCGAGTTCGTAGTCCTCCACGTCACGGTCGAAGGCTTCTTCGATGGCGCGGGTGAGTTTGATACACTCGTCGATGTCGCCAGGTGTCATGCTGTCGATCTCAACAGTGATTTCGTTGTTGGGAGTTACTTTAATGTCGGTAAGGAAGTATTGTGAATCCTTGAGTTGGTCTTCTACGAAGGCTTGGAGTTCTTTTTTGTCGATCATGGTCTTTGTATTATTCAATAATATTTTGAGCGAAGGAGGAGATGTGTGCTTGGTCGGTTTCTTTGAAGGCTCCCCGGATGGTGAGGGTCTCCGGGAGGATTTCGATGCCTTTCATGCCTTCGAGCATTGTCCGCATCACTTTGCCTGCCGAGGGAGCCCAGGATCCGTTTTCTACGATCGCAGCCTTGCGGTTGCAGTAGCCTTTGCTTGCGAGGACATGGAGGAAGGTGTACATAGGAGTGAAGAGTCCGGCGTCGTAGCTTGACGCGCAGAAGATTGCCTTTGGGTATTTGAATGCCTCGGCTACAGCTTCTGAAATGTCAAGGTGTGTAAGGTCGGCTACAAAGACCTCCTTAACCCCAAGTTGGCGAAGTTTCTCTGCAAGATATTCGGCAGCCTCGAGTGTGTTGCCGTGGATGGATGCGCAGGCGATGAAGATTCCGTCTTTTTCGGGGCGGTAGGAGCTCCAAGCATCGTAAAGGCCAATGTAGTATGCGATATTATCTGTCAGGATGGGGCCATGGAGCGGGCAGATGGTCTGGATGTCGAGAGGAGCAAGTTTTTTGAGAGTATTTTGAACTTGAGGACCATATTTGCCAACGATGTTGAAATAGTAGCGTGATGCTTCCTGGGCCCAATCGTCGGAAAGGGAATCGAGGGCGCCGAAAGTGCCGAAAGCATCGGCACTGAATATCAATTTTCTTTCTGGGCAATAAGCCATCATTACCTCAGGCCAATGTACCATCGGGGCGAGGATGAACTGGAGGGAAAGTCCTCCGAGGTCGAGTGTGTCGCCTTCCTTGACAGTCATCATCTTACAATCCTTGGGAATCGGGTCGAAATAGTTGGGGAGCATGCGAGCCGCAGTTGCAGACATTACGAGGGTAGCCTCTGGGTAGATTTCGACGAATGTGGAGATGAGAGAAGAGTGGTCGGGTTCGAGATGCTCGATGACGAGATAGTCTGGGCGAGCGCCGTCGAGAGCCTTTTGGAGATTGGCGAGCCACTCGGTGCCAGTCTGGTCGTCGGTTGTGTCTACGACAGCGATTTTCTCTCCTTTTAATAAATAGGAGTTATAGCTAACTCCTTGTGGAACCTTGTATTGGTTTTCGAACAAGTCTATGTTATGGTCGTCGACTCCAATGTATGTAATGCCTGGAGCGACCTCAAAGATATTTCCGGTCATTGTGTTTACTTTTTGTTATTTCTATCTTAATAACAAATTTGGATTAGAAATGGCGAAAGGGAAACGCGTTGTCGGCCAGGCGGGGAATCATCTGGCGCCTCAGGCGGCGCGTTGTGGTCAAAACATGTAGATTAATTTATTTTAACTAATTTGATATGATTTGATGTAATTTTTATTTAATTTAACATAATATCTATTATTTAATAATTATTAACATTAATCAAGTAAAAAAATATTGAAAATAGCTTTGTGGTTTGAAAAATAAGCCCTAACTTTGCCGACGTTTTTCCGACATATCCCCCTATGGGAAATGGCGGCAAGATATTGAGAAAATAACAATAACAACAAATAGTCAGACTCTGAAGGGAGTCGCAAAACTAACAATCTAAACTATGGCAAATAAAGCAGCAAAGCCCAACGGCAAATTGGGTGTTATGGTGGTCGGCAACGGCGCAGTGGCCACAACATTTATGACCGGTGTACTTATGACACGCAAAGGTCTGACCAAACCCGTAGGCAGCATGTGTATGTATGACAAAATCCGCGTCGGCAAGGGCGAGGACAAGAAATATCTCCACTACAAGGACATCGTGCCTCTGGCCGATCTCAACGATATCGAATTCGCAACATGGGACGTATATCCCGCCAACGCATATGAGTCAGCTCTCAACGCTGAGGTGTTGAAAGAGAAAGACATCAACCCCGTGAAGGAAGAGCTCGAGGCAATCAAGCCAATGAAGGCAGCGTTCGACAAGAACTACGCTAAGCGTCTTGACGGCGACAACGTGATGGAAGGCAAGACCCGTTGGGAAATGGCAGAGCAGATCCGCGAGGATATCCGCAACTTCAAGAAAGAGAAGGGTCTCGACCGCGTTGTAGTGCTTTGGGCCG
>CAZIAX010000060.1:0-12892 GCA_964537745.1 uncultured Sangeribacter sp. | reverse complement strand
TCCGCCCATGGCTATCCTTACTTCGAAGACGACTTCTTGGTAGCCATGAGTGACGGCCAGTATATTCTCTACAACAAGGAAGGGAAAGCCTTGCCATTGCCCCAATTGCAGGCTCTTTATCCCTTCAGCAATAAGTTTGCCTCCTATTTCGCATATCAGAACCAGTACAAGAAAAAGAATCCATTCTTCGGATTTATAAATTCCGATGGCAATGCCGTAAAGAATTTTGTAATCAAAGACAATGACAAGATGAAAGTCATCGAACCGAAGGATATCAGTTTTCTTTCGGCCATAGACCACTCTTCCGGAAAAGCATTAGCGATTGTGAAAAACAAACTTTATTGGTTTGATAAGTCTGAGATGGCCCTTCTTCCCATCCTTACGGATGACAAGAAGAAACAATTTGAGCTTGAAAATGACAAATGGCTCAAGACGTTTGAGTTTCCTGCAGATTCTTTAACCATCGTGGCCAAATGTGGCAAAGACAAGACTGTCGAGTTTCGATTCGACAAGTTGCTCCGTCTGCTTCCCGATAATCTTAGTGCCTCATCTTCCAACAATGCCACCAAGCAGTATAATGTGCCATCCTTCCCCACGGACCTAAGCGAGATTAGAGATGGAGACGAATACGGCTTGATTCTTAACTACAAAGATACCATACCTACCCAGTTTGAGAAAATCGGAGTGAGATATGGCAACAGGGCCCTTGTGAAGACCGATGGCCGCTGGGGTGCGCTTGAAGTGCTTCCCAACTGCGACTATGCATACCAACTCAATGATGGGAAGGAAATTAAATTTGGCCACAGAACGGCTAAGACCACGCTTCGCGTAGATCTTCCAGACAATGTCGTGTCCGACGATGTGGAGATTGAGATTCCTGGTTTTTCCGGAGTAAGTATCGACCACAGGTCGCGTGAAAGCAAAAATACTAAGAAAGAGAATTATGTTGCCTACACGTGCTATCTGGACATTCCTGCCGAAATAACTGATACCCTGAGCACCTTTTCCTTTGGTCCGGTAGCTCTAAGAGTGGATGGCGTAAGACTTCCCGATCGAATGATCAAAGCTCCAAGTCAATTTTTGATTCCTTACACTATTGAGTTTCCAGAGCCATCAGCAGAAGTATCAATGGGGAAAGCGGTCTTCAATGTTGTAATCAACAACAATGACAGCATCGACAATGCCTATCAGTATGATGTAAGTCTTCAGTCTGAATCTTTGTCAGGAATGGCAGAAAAGGTCTCAGACAATGCCTATATGTGTACTGTCGAGAATCTCACTCCAGGAATCAACGACATCAACCTGACAGTGACAGAAAAAGCCTGTCCAACTTCAATATTTCCCATTAAGATCAACTATTCTAAAGTCGGCAAGAAAGAGACCGCTTCAGTAAGACTACAGACACTTGAAGACATTTTGAACACACCAATCAAATATGTGTTCGACGATGGATATATAGCAGCAGAAGTCCTTGCAAACGATGCACCCCTCCATAAGGGTCCGGGATTCAACTATCCCAGATCTACATACTATGACGAGTATATGGGAAGGACTGAAATCACAGCACCCTTCAAAGGAAATCGGATAAAGGTAAAAGAGGAAGGCGAATGGTATCTAATCTATGAAGATCTAAAGAAATTCGATCCGTCAAAGCGAGATCGTTGTTACATACCTAAGAAGTATATTAAGCCACTCGAATCCTCTCCAATATATATTGATGAAAATGCAAACCCAGCTTTATATGTGAAAGTAAATGTTGAGAAAGACGATATAGGTTATACAGATTATTTCCCAGAAGTTGTTGCAATATATCCAGGAGGTCTCTTCGTTGCATATTTAGCTGACTTCTATGAAGATGTATTTTACATGGGAAGTTTCTCAAATGGAGACCCAGCTTTTCTTGTTGACTACCGATTTACACCCGTCTTCAATCGAGATGTCGAGAGTTCTCAGCTAAGAGCCGACAGGGGACTTGCAGGTGCTGGAATCCACATGGACATCCCTGTAAAAGATATGAAGTATACCACTTACCGCAAGCACAAAGTGGAATACCCAGACCTGACAATATTCACTGAAAAGCAATGGAGAGGGGTGCTTCAAGATGCAAAAGCAAAGGAATATTACAACGAGATGGGATGGGACGAAGTCTCTCCAGATGAGCAATTGCTCATCCTGACCAAAGATGAACTGGAGAAGAAATTTACAAAGGAGAAATAAAATGACGTCTATTCCTAATTATATACTAAAAGTCATGACGATTGCTACACTCTGCTTAGGTGGTGCAATCGTCGCAGGGTGTAGCACCGGAATCGAGAGCACCAAGAAGATACGCATGACCAAGGAGGATGTGCGCCTGATGGAAAAGACTCCGGAGCAGAAATTTGCTGAAAGTGTCCAAGGCTCTCCCCTCTCTTCCTGGCAGAAGGGGAAACCCTTCCTTGCAATGAGCGACCGAACCGTCTATATATTCGAACCCATCGGACAAGACCCTTATTCCTCCGACCAATCTCTTAAGGGAAAGACACTGAAATTCGAAGGTCTCGACAGTCATGTCAACCCCGACCTTCAAGAGGAATGCTTGATTCTTTTTTCCGATGGAAACCGTACATTTCGTTATAAGACGGGCAAACCAACAGAGGTTGCGTTGAAAGAAATCGACAGCAGCAGACTTCCATTGATTTCTGACATCGAACTAATCGATGCCTGGAAAAACAAAATAATCGGTAAGACATTATGGACCAAAAGCAATCTTTGGTATGACTCTGCAGGTGACCGCAAATCAGGACTGAAGTTTGCTAAAGTTACCATTGAGGACGTATGTCCCGCTACTGGAGATTTTCCCATAATGGTGAAAATTGCCGGAGAGAATGGAGAATCGGGCTTCATGCAGATGAACTATACATCAGACCTTCACGACAGCAGAAACTTCGCTGCAATCTTTTTCCTCACCGACCCAAAAACAAAATACCCCAACATAAGCGCTGAGAATTGGGCCCTTATACAAAGAGGCAAAGTGGGTGAAGGGATGACGAAAGAAGAATGCAAACTGTCGATTGGCAATCCTGACGAAGTGCGTGCAGGACACAACCGATCTCAGACAATGGACATCTGGCAATACTCAGACGGAACTTACCTGATGTTTACCGACGGACTTTTAACCAAATTCAGACAATGAAAATCGAATACGATAAAGATTTGACCGAGCTGACCACCTTCAAGGTGCCGGCAAAAGCGGAAATCTTCGCAGAATATGACAGCGAGAAAGACCTCCTTGCCCTCAGCAGGACTCCTGAATTCAAGGATAATGCATTCCTGCATATAGGCAGCGGGTCAAACCTTCTTTTCCTCAACACGTTCAAAGGCATTGTGCTCCACTCTTGCATCAAGGGAATTGTACAGTACCAAAAAGACGAGGAGACTGTCTACGTCATAGCTGGTGCTGGAGAAAAATGGACAGATTTAGTAGACTACTGCATATCTAACGAGATAGCCGGACTCGAAAACATGGCTGGCATTCCTGGGGAAGTGGGAGCCTCCGCCGTCCAGAACGTAGGTGCCTACGGTGCGGAAGCCGGCGACTTCATACATTCCGTAAAATGCTTTGATGTCGAGACACGAAAGACGGTCGTACTCCAAAAAGAGCAGTGCCGATTTGGCTATCGCGACTCCGTCTTCAAGCATGAGGCAAAAGGAAAACTGATAGTGCTGAATGTGAGCTACCGCCTTCGGAAAGGGAGCCATGCCCGCAACCTCAACTATAAGCCGCTCCTGACTTTTGCCGAGTCTTTAGGTCGCACTCCTACTACTCGCGAACTCGCAGACGAAGTGATACGCCTTCGCGACAGCAAACTCCCGAACCCAGCAATCATCGGAAGCGCCGGCTCTTTCTTTAAGAATCCGGAGGTAAACAGCTATTATTTTCAGGAGGAAATTAAGCCTCGCGGCATGGAAATACCCACCTATCCTGCAAGCGAAGAAGGGAAAGTCAAACTTTCCGGAGCTTGGCTCATCGACCATGCCGGTCTTAAAGGATATCGCATTGGAGGTGCTGAGGTTTGGCCAACACAACCTCTCGTGATTGCCAACACCGGGTCTGCCACAGGCGCAGAAGTCAAGAATCTTGCATCGCATATCATCGACACTGTAAAACATAAGTTCGGCATTGAACTGCATCCAGAGGTTAACTATATTGATTCCTCAATAAAAGTGACTATCCTCGGAAGTGGCACATCAAAAGGAGTTCCCGAGATTGGCTGCACCTGCCATACTTGCACGTCGACAGATCCTAAAGACAAGCGGCTCCGGGCATCTGTTCTTGTAGAGACTCAAGGAATGCGCATACTTATTGACGCTTCTCCCGACTTAAGGCAGCAGGCACTCCGCATTGGTCTCAGCCGTCTAAATGCCATTCTTCTGACCCATCAGCATTACGACCATGTTGGTGGCATCGACGATGTCCGTCCTTTCTGTTTTGACCGCGACCTTCCGATATTTGCCAATCCACAGACAGCAAAAGACCTTAGGACTCGTGTAGACTATTGCTTCAGAGATCATCCATATCCCGGAGTGCCCAAGCTGGATCTCCATGAGATTGAATGCCGACCATTCAAAATTGAAGGTCTGGAGATTATACCCATCGAGGTAATGCACGGCAAGCTTCCCATATTTGGGTATAGAATCGGCAATTTTGCGTATGTGACTGACGCAAAGACAATCGATGAAAGAGAAAAGGAGAAGCTCAGAGATCTTGAAGTGCTGATACTCAACTGCCTGCGCGTCAATCAGCCACACTTCGCCCATCTGATTCTTCCCGAGGCCCTTGCCCTTATCGAGGAACTGAAACCGAAACGATGCTATCTTACCCATGGATGCCACAACCTTGGCCGACACGAGGAGGTTTCCAAGCTTCTTCCTCCTAATGTGGAGTATGCCTACGACGGAGAAACAATAACAATCGAATAATAATAAAAAATTTAATACATCATGAACAACGGAAATTTCTCACTTAAGGTAAGACTCGCTATCATGAGCTTCCTTGAGTTTGCAGTATGGGGCGCCTACCTGACCTCTCTTGGCAACTACCTCGGACGCGTGGGATTGGCAGCCGATATCAAATGGTTTTATGCAATGCAAGGCATAGTATCTATATTCATGCCTGCTATAATAGGCATCATCGCCGACCGATGGATACATGCACAGCGAATGCTGAGCCTCTGCCACCTTTTGGCCGGAATATTCATGGGAGCTGCCGGCATCTACGGCATGATGGCCGGAGACTCAGTTCAGTTCCACACTATATTCTGGTTTTATACTCTATCCGTCTCCTTCTTCATGCCTACAATTGGCCTGAGCAACTCTGTCGCCTACTCTGCTCTGACAAAGGCCGGCCTTGACACTGTAAAGGCGTTTCCACCAATCAGAGTCTTCGGAACAGTAGGCTTTATCTGCGCAATGCTCTTCGTCAACTTCACCCAGTATCAGACCAACTATTGCCAGCTTATCACGTCAGCTGTGCTCAGTGGAGTACTCTGCCTCTATTCTCTGACACTGCCTGATTGCCCAACCAACAAGGCAGCATCTGGTTCGCTTGCCGACGTACTCGGACTAAAAGCCTTCTCCCTCTTCAAGCAAAAGAAGATGGCTGTCTTCTTCATATTTTCAATGCTTCTCGGAGTAAGCCTTCAAATCACCAACGGATATGGCAACATCTTCATCACTTCATTTAAGGATGTGGCTGAATTTGCTGACACATGGGGCGCACAAAATGCCAACGCTCTCATTTCGCTTTCACAGATGTCTGAGACACTCTGCATCCTCCTGATTCCCTTCTTCCTCAAGAGAATAGGTATCAAGGGAATGATGCTTATGTCTATGTTTGCTTGGGTAGGACGTTTCGGCTTCTTCGGACTTGGAAACCCTGGAGATCTCGTCTGGCTCTTTATTCTTTCGATGATAGTCTATGGCATCGCTTTCGACTTCTTCAATGTGTCTGGTTCTCTTTATGTAGACCAAGAGACCGATCCTTCAATCCGTAGCTCAGCGCAAGGGCTCTTCATGATAATGACTAACGGTTTGGGTGCCACAATCGGTACTCTTAGCGCAGGTGCAATACTTGAGAATTATGTCTTCAGCCAGCCTGCAGGCATGCCGCAGATAGATGGTTGGCACACGAGTTGGCTAATTTTCGCTGCATATGCATTCGTGGTTGGAGTACTGTTTGCCATCATCTTTAAAGAGAACAGAAAAGAAAAGATTTCCAAAAGCGAGGCAGCAGACAAGAATGGTCTTGCAGCCGGTGGAATAATGGATGATAAAGACCAGATTTAAGTATGATTCAGTTTTATGCTCCTGACATAGAGGCTACTGGCACGCTTCCTGAGACGGAATCAGGACATTGTTGCCGTGTCCTGCGAATGAAAGAGGGAGACCATATATTTGTTACGGATGGGAAAGGACATCGTTTTGAATGCCAAATTCTTGAAGCCCATCCAAAACATACTGTTGTTGAAATCCTTGCCATGGAGGAGATATCTCCATGGTGGGGATTCAAACTTGAGATTTGCGTGGCTCCATCAAAAAATGCCGACCGAATGGAATGGCTTGTTGAAAAGGCAGTAGAGATTGGAGTTGACCGTATTATACTTATGAAATGCTCGAGGAGTGAACGAAAAAAACTGCGTACCGACCGGCTTGAAAAGATAGCAATCTCAGCGATGAATCAATCGCTTAAGACCAATAAGACTTTCATTGAAGGACCTATCCCATTCAAAGAATTGGTGACAGATGATTTTTCGGGTTTTAAATGTCTCGGATATTGCGACGACGCTTATCCCCTACGCAATTTCGCTCAGGAATACAAAGGAGGCAACGTCAGGATTCTCATTGGCCCGGAAGGAGACTTCTCTCCAGAAGAAGTAGCAATGGCCGTCGAGAATGGCTATCTTCCAGTGACGTTTGGGGGCAGCCGCCTCCGTCTGGAGACAGCTGCCCTCTACGCGGCCGTCGCCGCTCATGTCATCGGGGACAGAAATTAAGGCATAAAAACCAAGGGTCAAGAACCAAGGATTAGGAATTGGGAGAAGGGGTCTGCGAGTCCTTTACTATCATCGGAGTTGGGAGTCCGAATACACTCTCCCCTGCCGGAAGCTGACGGCTCATCACGCCCTCAAGCACAGTGGCGCGGCTCGACTCATTCTCATATACGAACAACCCAAACTTGGTGAGCATCACTGCGACGTGCTCGAATACAGCTGACTGAATACCTTCATAAGGAATCCACTTGGAAGTACTGGTGAAGCAATACACCTGGAAAGGAATGCCGTTGGCTGTCTGCTGCAGGGTATTGACAAAGAGATCGTCGTCTTGAGATATATTTGGATTAGCCTGAAGCCACATCTTCATATAGGCTCTGAACATTCCGAGGTTGGTATCTATAGTGCCGTCGGCCAGTCCTTCGGGATTCATCACGCAGTATTCCTTGCCTGCTGCCTTCTGGGCCTTCTTTTTATCGATCCATTCCTTCATAAGTGGAATCTCCGAAATCTTATCGAGCAACTCTGGCGTGGCGGCCACCACACTCTCGCTGTCTATAAGGTAGGTGCGCGCTATGCGGCGGGTGTTGCTCTCCTGCATCGGGCGGTAGGTGGTAAATGTCCCGCTGATAAGATTGTAAGGAGGCACTGAAGATACTGTCTTATCCCAGTTTTGGATTTTCACCTCTGTAAGAGTCACTTCCAAAACCGTACCGTTTGCATTCGTGCCTTCGACTGCAATCCAGTCTCCTTCATGCACGGAGTCGTTTTCGGAAAGCTGCACTCCAGCCACCAGACCGAGGATAGAATCTTTGAAAACCAACATCAACACAGATGCGAAGACTCCTATACCGGCAAGCAGCGTACCCGGCGACTTATCGACTATGATAGATACAGCAACAATGGCAAAAAGAATCCAGACAATTCCACAGATAAGCTGCACCAGACCTGTAAGTGGCAATCGCTTTGTGTTCTCACGTTCATCTAAGTGTTTCCAAACGACTCGCACTACGATTGTAAGGCATCGAGCCACGATGAATGAAAGGTAAATCCAAGTAATTCTTGAGAGCCAGTTGCTTAGCGAAGAATGCTCTTGCATGGTAAACTGGATGAAAATCAAGAAGAAGATGGCAGGAATGATGCGTGATATCTTATGGAAGAATTTCGCCGTTATCAATTCCTCGTAGATACTTCCTTTCCATCTCTTGCCGATCTCGTCGACAATAAAGAGGACTATGATTTGGGTTATCCAACCAATGCCCCAGGAGATGGCAAATACGAGCACGGAGTAAATAATGAGCTCAAGAGTCGGATGATGGGAAAGACCGAAGAAATTGAAAATCCAGTCGACGATATACATTATCAACCGCGCGACTGCATAAGTTCCTTCCTCAGTTCCCAGGACGGAGACTTTCGGAAGAGTATCCGTCACCTCCGACGGAATCAAGCAAAGAATTGATGGTATATTCATAATGGAATCGTTTGAATAAAATGAAAAAAATATTATATGAGTCTAACAAATTACAATCCAAACGGTTCAACTGACCCGACAATGCGTGAGACCAAAAAGACTTATAAAAGTTATCTACACCCAATTGCACAACTCCGCGAAATTGTGCAATATTTCAAAAATATATCATAAGTGTATTGATTACACTTATTACTTAAATATCAGTCACTTACAATCCAATTAAATATTTTTAACAGAATATTAGGATATTTTTTACGACATAATTAGGTTCGCTTGAAATAATTTTGTAACTTTGAGCATCGAAAACAAAACAAAACGAATTTAATAATACACAGTATAATGGAACAGACGCTCGTCATTCTCAAGCCCTCCGCAGTAGAACGCGGACTCGTAGGTGAAGTGATCACCCGCATTCAAAACAAAGGACTCATCATCACCGGCATGAAAATGATGCAGCTTGACGAAAAGATTTTGCGCGAGCACTATGCTCACCTCGTAGACCGTCCCTTCTTCCCATCGATCGTAGAGTCTATGACAGCATCTCCGGTCATCTGCATGGTCTTGAAAGGCGTTGACGCAGTGGCAGTATTCCGCAAGATGACAGGCGCTACAAATGGACGCAAGGCAGAGCCCGGAACTCTTCGTGGCGATTTCTGCATGAGTGGCCAGGCCAATATCGTCCATGCGTCTGACAGCGTTGAGAATGCGAAGATTGAGATTGATCGTTTCTTCAAGCCTGAAGAGGTGCTCGACTACACACCCGCCAACGTGGCTTTCCTTTATGCTGACGACGAAATCTGATAGAAATAAAAAAATGATGAAAAAGATCAATGCCATCCTTTGCTGCGCGCTTCTTTCTGTCGTGCCCTTCGCAGCAACAGCTCAGAAAAAAGGCAATTCTCACGCTGCAGCTCACAAACAGCTCCTTGCCAACGCGTCATCATCAAAGGACAAGATTAAGCTCATCGAGCAGAATACTTTTATCGATCTTCTCGAAGATGAAGAGCCCGAACTTGATATCTACACTGAAGGCTGGAACTCACGCAGCGTTAATCCTTTCCAAGAGAAGGACGTGCCCGACTCCAAAGTCATCGACGTGACAGGCTACCATATGCCTCACCGCGGACAAGTGACTTCTCCCTATGGCTACCGCCAGCGTTTCAAACGTATGCATAAAGGTGTCGACATCCATATCAAACTCAACGATACCATCTATGCCGCTTTCGACGGCAAGGTTCGCTTGACCGCTTATGAAGGGAAAGGCTACGGCAACTACGTGATACTTCGCCACCCCAACGGCCTTGAGACAGTTTACGGTCACCTCAACAAGCATCTGGTAAAGCCTGACCAAGTGGTTAGAGCCGGCGACCCAATCGGACTTGGCGGAAGCACGGGCCGAAGCACGGGTCCTCACCTCCACTTCGAGACACGCTTCATGGGCTACGCTATCAATCCTGCGGCAATTTTCGACTTCGCTAACCACACTACTCACACCGACCAGTACACTTTCTCCAAGACCACTTATCAGAAAGCTCGTAACTTCGCTCCAAACGCCAAGCAGAACCGGGAACTGGCTTCGGATGACAAAAACACATACAAGCCCGCATCTACTCAAGTAGCTTCCTACACTGTCAAGAAGGGTGATACTATCAACAAGATTGCTCGCGCACACGGTATGTCGGCTACTTCTCTGAGAAAACTCAACGGACTTGAACCCTCTGATGCAATCAGAATAGGACAGGAACTTAAATTGAAATAAAGCTTACACAACTTTCCCAAAATAAAGCGACAGGGCCCTCAGTCGAAATGACTGAGGACCCTGTCGCTTTATTCAAAATTGTTTCATTCCTGTTAAATAAGAATTACCAATAAACCCTCTTGCAAATAAGGATGTTTTAAAGACAAAGAATTAAGACTGAAACCTTATCAAAATATTTTAAGCTATGAAAACATTATCCGTAATCTGCTACGCAATAGGCTGCCTCCTATTAATGATTTCCTGCTTCACGTTAAGCATCTCACTCACATGGTGGCTCGGTGGAATTGCAGTAGTCTTCCTCATTGGAGGATGCGTGTTCCAATTCAATGTCGTAAAGGAATCTCACCAAAACAGGTATTATTGAATCTCTAAATTAGCCCGATGCAATGTATCGGGCTTTCCTATGTCAATAATCTCGAGATCTTTCTGCACCACTCCCCCTATTTTCAATACTGGAATTCCTGAAAGAAAAAAGTCCATGATAGGGAAACTACCCTCATATCCATTCTCCTTCATTATCGTGAACACTTCGGGCCCCATTATATAGATTCCACTGAATGAGAGCATCCGGTCATCCTCTGAAACCTCAAAACCATCTGGACGCATCTGTCCAGTCTTAGTGTTCATCCATCCTTTCAGATTCATTTCCTTATCGAACACAAGTTTTCTGTCTGATTTCCTATCGGAGACCAGCAGGGTGACATGTAGATGGGAATCTACATGATTCGACATCAGAGCCTTCAAATTCGCATTCGATAGGATATCTACATTGTGCACAAGAAATGGGCGATCATCCGCACCCAGATATTTCTCAGCGTGGAGTAGGCCTCCTCCGGTGTCAAGCAAAGTGTCCGATTCATCGGAAATCACAACCTTACCTGCCAATTCACCATCATTCTCCACAAAATCTATTATCTGGTCGGCGAAATGATGCACGTTAATAGTAATCTCCTCAAAACCTTGCCCTATCAGTCGCTCCGTCACTCGCTTCAGCATCGGTATGCCCCCTACTGGCACCAACGCTTTTGGATGCTTCTCTGTCCAGGGTTTAAGTCGCGTGCCCAAGCCGGCACATAGTATCATAGTCTTCATTTTATTTCATGGGTTCTTCAGGATGTTCCCGATGTATAAGTCTAACGTTAACTTCTGGAAATACTTCCGCAATATGCGCGGCGGTCTTTTCTGCACTATAGACCGAACGATGCTGCCCACCTGTGCATCCAAAGCCTATCTGAAGCCGCGTGAAGCCGCGCGTCACATACCTTTCTATAGCGGCGTCCGTAATCGACCAAGCAGACTTCAGGAATGCCTGTATCTCACCTCTTTTCTCCAAAAACTCTATGACCGGACGGTCGCGGCCAGTCAGCGACTTATATTGAGCATACCTTCCGGGATTGTGGAGTGCACGGCAATCAAACATAAATCCGCCCCCATTCCCGCTTCTATCATCAGGATATCCTTTTTTATAGGAGAAGGAGAAGACCTCCACGGTCAAACCCCTAACTTCTGAATCCGAGGAAACAGTATGTTTGGTTAACAAAGACTCACAACATCTTTTCAATTCAGGATAGTTGTCAATACTCCCATTCGTCAAGAGTTCCTCAAGATTAGAGAGAGCTCCTGGGATTGATAGTAGAAAATGAGCTTTACGCTGCACGAGACCTCTGAAGCCGTAAGCGCCAAGCACCTGAAGAGTGCGGAAAAGAACAATGTCATCAAGCGATGAAAGCATCCTTCTCTTTTTTTCAGAGTCTCCTTCACAAAATATATCGCTATAGATGTCAATCATCTGCTTTCGGAACACATTGCTGAATCCAGCCCGTGCTTGCCAGAGAAAAGAGACCGCATCGTAGAGCACCGGACCTTTTCGCCCACCTTGAAAATCGATGAAGACCGGCCTGTCACTCGAAATCATGACATTTCGACTTTGGCAATCACGCATCATGAAACCACTGAATTCCTCCGAAATCTCAACCAATTTCTTAGCCATCTTCTCAAAGTCATCTTCAAGTCTATCTTCATCAAATATTACTTCCGAGGGTTTTAGAAACTCATATTTAAAATAGTTGAGATCCCACACGGCCTGTCTTCTGCAGAAAGGAGCACACTGACATTTGCCAGCCCAAAGCTTCTCAGGAGTTTTCTGAAGAGAGACCAACCTTATTAGAGTCTCCTTTATATACTCAGTCGAAGAAGTTTGACCAAGAAGAGAGAACAGCGTCTTGCTACCCAAGTCCTCCTGAATATATACATGCCAATCATCCGACACAGCCAATATCTCTGGCACCGACCTTCCTACGGCCCTAAATGCACGCGCAAGGCCGACAAAACACTCCCCTTCTGTTTTGTCGGGAGTATACGTCCCTATGAATGAGCCATTGTCTGTCAGCAGACGGTAATATCTCCTGTCGGAGCCACTTTGATCAAGAATTTTCATCTCAAGTTGTGAAAAATCCACGACAGTAGCAAGAAGCAGCTTCAGGGAGTTCTCGATTTCTCTCTCTTCCATTTTTTTCATGTCTGAGAAGTTAAAAATGTATACTTTGGAATATGATAAAATCTAATAATTACTAAATCTGAATACAAAATTAATCAAAAAACCATATTTTTCATAAAAAGATTTGGAATAGT